>DASWCE010000283.1:0-5156 GCA_036390255.1 Gemmatimonadales bacterium
TAATGGTCGTGGCTATGCGCCGGTGCCGCCAAGCGCTGCGCGCCGGGGACCGTGAGCTCGAAGGCCGCGACGCTGCCATTCGATTTTTCTCCGGCGATCAAGAAGCGCACCGCGAGCGGCCCGAGACGGATGGTTTCGTCAGAAGGATTGAGGTGCAGGTCAATGGTCTGCTGTGTCACTTATGCCTCCGCTTGGTAAATGGCGTCACCATCCTTGTAGCTCGAACTCGGTTGCAGTCGCCTAACGGAGTGCGCCCAAGCTCGAATGACCACAAACGGAATTCTACCACACCGCATTTGAGGACTCCTCCGGATTCATTGAGTACGGGCGCCGTCAGCTTCAAGCGCGTGTTAGGCGGCAACTTCAGCAGGCTTTCACTGCTTGGTGCCCGACGAATCTTCCCCTTTATCGAGTTTGCGTCTTCGTTCGCGATGATACCGAGGCGAGCTCGGCGCGTCACCATCCTCAGTCGGGCGCGTGCCAATAGAACGACTCGCGCGCCCGGAACAGCGTCTCACCGCGCGTATTGGTGATCGTGATCATGGCGTTCAGGACCGGCGCGTCGAGACTGCTCGTGACCGAGCGTGACGGGAACTGGCCATCGATCGTGACCATGCCGACGCGCTCGAACTCGCAGCGCAGGTGTACCGCAGCCGGGCCAATCCGTGCATCTTCACACCCCACTTCCTGCCGTGTCCCGATCCGCGAGAACGTGACAAAGGGCTGCGGACGCAGCGTCAAGCGGGTGAAGCGACGATCGGAGACCGTGAACTGGTAGCTCGGCTCGTAGTACCCCTCGGCTTCCGACTGGAGGGGCCGAGGCGGGGGCGGTGGGGGCTGTAGCGGCGGTGGTGCCGCGGTCGGTTGCTCGGTGACCACAGGCGCTACTGCACGGAGGCGCAGAATCACGAACGTCCCGGCGCCCACGAGCGCCAGGAGTACGACGCCAACGACGATTGTGCGGCGACGTCCACGTATGGTCATCCACAGGCGTTGTAACATTTCCCTGAGACGTCGCAGGATCGTCTGAAGCCGTTGCACGACCGCTCGACGTGCAGCGATCGCCCCCCCCTCCCTCGGCGCGACCTCATGCGTTGGAGCCATGTCCGCCGCTGGCGTAACGGGGCTTGGGCCCGGCGAAAAGTCGGGGGGCGGCGGAACCGGCGGGCGCGAGGGCGGGGGCGGAATGACACCGCGAGGTGGAACGACAGCACGGGACGTGGGGGCAGCCGGGTGGGGAGCGGCCGCTGCGTGAGGCCTGACGAGTCTGACGTACGCCGGTTTCCGGCGGAGCCGGGACCAGATTGCGAGCAGCAGCGCCGCGCCCACGGCTCCTGCGGCGTCCGGTACGAGCTCCCGCACGCGGCAATGTACCTGTCCACGCCCTCCGCCCGTCATGCCTTCGGCGATCTCGACGAGGGCGGCCACGAGCAGCGTCGCGACAAGCGCCCAGACGCCGCGCGCGTCTGACCTTCCGAACTGTACCCACGACAGCCAGTAGAAGCCGGCGAACAGCGCGATGTACGCGTAGTTGTGCAGCAAGGGGACGAACAGGTGCAGCGTGGGAAGGAGCAGCTCGCACTTCGGGGCGTGCACGCGGAAGTGGGTTTGCGCGGGATAATAGAGGAGCCCGAGCACCACGAATGCGAAGTAGGCCCAGCGCTTGCCGCGCAGGGCGATAAGAGCGAGGAGAGCGAGGACGCCCGCACCGACGCGAACGGCTAGAACTGACATGTGCCCAGACGCGGCCCTGGCGACGTTGGCCTAAGCTAAGGGGTCACGTCTCGCAAGCCAACTGTTGGGGGTTCTTAAACCAAGTTCGTTGCAGTTTCACGGCGGGCGCAGCCTAACGGATCGCGCTTAAGCTGCGGCGCGCTGAAGAAAGATTCATTCCCTAATCTACGCGCGCCGCCAGCTTCAACCGCGTGTTAGGCCGCAACGGTTAATAGGGACGGTGATTCGGGTCATCGCGGACGCTTACTTCCGGGTGAGGGCTCTTCCGGAGCCGCTACTCGGACCCCCTCCCAACCAGAACGCCTAATGGCTTGCTGTACGAACCCCGACGCCTTGATCTCCTCAATGAAGTCGTTGATGTAGGCAAGGCGTGCGGTCTGTCCTTTGGCAACGACAACCGCGGCGCGGTTCACCCCATAGCGATCCTTGAGCACCCGCGAGCCGGGCAGCTGGGCCGAATAGTCGACAAGTACTTGGCGGGCTGATGCCCAGGCATCTACTCGTCCTCTACGCAGCAGGTCGAAAGCGCTGTCCGGAGTATCGACTCTCACTAGCTCGGCTTGCCTCCGCAGTCGGGTAAGAGTCAAGGTCGAGGCGTGCGCACGAACGACGGCAACGCGAGTTCCCGGGCGGTCAGCATCAGCGGCGCTGCGGATCGGTGAGCGAGGCGGTACGAGATAGGTGTAGTCGAATTCGATGAACGGGGGTGAAAACCCTTCGACATCAGCAGCCCGAGCAGGATCGTATCCGAGGAACCCAACATCGCAGGCGCCGGTTTTCAGGCACTCCATCATCTTGGGAGGAGTTGGATACTCGAGGAGCACGAGCCGGACCCCGACCCGTGCCGCAAAGGCGCGAGCGACATCTGCCCACACGCCCCTCAGCTCACCGGTGGCCGGATCTTTGGTGTACTGACCGACGAACAGCGCGATCCGAACTTCGCCGGCGTGTGCGAGGTCGGCGACCCGCGGGTCAGGCGCGTGTTGCGTGGCGGCGATTTGCGGAACAGCGAGCAGAACTGCCGAGAAGAAAGCCGGGAAACTCGGGCAAGATGTTCTCAGAGAGGAGATATGGAGGATAGGGTTCGAGTGCGGCCTAACGGAGTGCGCCTAAGCTGCGTCGCCGAGCTGGAATGATCACAAATGGAATTCTACCATAGACGACGGGCGCCGTCAGCTTCAGGCTCGTGTTAGGCAGCCCGCGCTCAGGCCAGCACACTGCGAGCAAGCGCTGTTCGTGCGGCCTGGCCTACCTCACCAGGCCCGGATACCTGCACCTCCAGAACCTGATCATTCAAATGGTCAAAGGCACGCGCACCGTCGCTGCGCTGATTGGCCGTCGGTATGAATCGGAACCGCCCATTCACTATTTGCACGACGCACATCCGACCGTCGCGTTGAACCTCGGTCCACGATTGCAGGCCCACTGCTCGCAGAACCGGATCCCCAATGTCCTTGTAGTCAGACCGATGCGGCGTTGGTCGGACCGGCTGCTCTTGCTTCAGGACCCTGATGAGCTCGGCGCCCACTCGTTCGTCTGGTGCATCGGGGGGCAGCAACGCTGAGGGCTCGACGGCGATCAAGAACCCTGCTTTGGTGGGCGCGTACGCATGAATGAGGATGCCGCGAGGGAGCTCGTAGAGGCCAGCGCTCATCACCCGGTTCATGGCGGGCTGCCTAACGGGGTGCGCCTAAGCTGCGGCGCCGAGTTTTCACGTTCACAAACGCAATTCTACCACAGACGACGGGCGCCGTCAGCCTCAAGCGCTGGTTAGGCGGCGTTCCTAGTGCCGCGACAGATCAACTTCGAAGCCGTTCGAGAACTCGCCGATGAGATGGTGGTTGGTGACGACACCCCGAAACACCCCCATGCCGCGGAGTCGGCTGTCGTCTGGCATCCGGATTTCGACCGTCGTGTCGCGCACCGTGGCGGGCGCCCGAACGGCCGGCTCGGGCGCGCCCTCGGCCATGGTGACTAAGGCTACGCACTCCGACGAAGGGCACTGTATCTCGATTTCGATGCCACCGACGTCTCCGGTAACGGGCGATACGCCAACCTGTCCGTAGTGGCCCGGGACTTCAGGACTCCAGGCGGTGGCATTCTGTGTGGCGGGCGAACTGGTGCCCGCCGCGGAAGCGGCGCTTCGCCCGTCGGAAGCGCGTTGACAGGCCATGATGAGTAAAGCGAGACAGGCGAAGCTTCTCGGGCTCATGGGAGCTCTCTGTTGCAACGCCGCCTAACGGACCGCTCCTAAGCTGCGGCGCGAACTCTCAATCCTCACAAACAGACGGCCTCCACAGTAGGACGGCGCCGCCACCTTCAGGCGTGTGTTAGGCAGCGCGCAGGACGGTTAATCGACCGCATGTACCGTCTCCAGGAATTTGCACAGCCGAAACGTAGCAGAAGTAGAGTCCCTGAGCAGCGCGGAATCAGGAGAGTGACGGGTTTGCTCGAGCAGTGCCGCTTGTTTAAGCATATAGCCCTTCATCAGACGGAGCCGATTTCCGTAGCCAATCCAGAACCCCTCGCGTTCCGTCAGCTCGGAAGTCTTCTCCGCTCCGGTGAGCGCTCGCGGCAACTCAGCGTCAAAATAGGCGTAGGAGGAATCGAACTGTCCCGCTGTGAACTGATCCTCGCTGAAGCGAAGGTCGTCCAGGCCGGGACGAGGCGGTGTCTTTGGACACAGGCTCACTCGCGCGGTTGGCTGCGCGTCCTTGGTGGCAGGCGGGGAGGCTTGTTGCCCGCGCGTGCAGCCCATGACCTGGAGTATTAGCCCAAGCTGCAGGGACCTGAGTGTCATAGCTAACGGACCGAGATGTGGGAGATGCGCTGCGTAACGGATTGCGCTTAAGCTGCGGCGCCAAGCTAGAGGGTTCACAAACGTAAGCCCACGACACCGCATATCAGAATGTCCTCCGCATTCGTTGGGGACGGGACGGGCGCCGCCAGCTTCAAGCGCGTGTTAGGCTGCACGTGGCCTGCATGCGCTCATCAAACAGGAGTCGTCTCTTTCAGCAGGCGTCCGGGTTCTGCCTCTCTGTATTTGGGACGCGTAGCAAGAGCGCGCTCCAAGAAATCGAGCCGTTCCTCGAGCTGCTGAATTTGGACGTCGCGCCGTGCGATCTCGTCTTCATACGCCTCGCGGTCCGGAAGCACCGGGTTAACGACGGGGCCACGTTGAATACGAGAGGCGAAGGCCCATAGGAGTCGCAAGGTACCCGCGCCAAGGGCGATGGCGACCGAGACCGAAACCAGCAAGCCAGTGTCAGGGACCATGTGGCCTCCCGGACCGAAGAAGTGCAGCCTAACGGATTGCGCCTAAGCTGCGCCGCCGTGGTTTACTTTTCACAAATGCAATTCTACTACGACGGGCGGCGCCAGCTCCAGCCGCATGTTAGACTGCCGCGCGTCAGAAACTTGCC
>DASWCE010000284.1:0-1502 GCA_036390255.1 Gemmatimonadales bacterium
CCCGCCGTGACCGTGAGCTTGCTGACACGGATGCTCGTTGAAGCCTTCGAAGGGCCTCGGGGCCCCTGGACGTACTTCACCGAGGCATCCCCGGGAACCGGCATCTTCGCGACGATCGGCGGGTTGAGCGCCGCCCAGGCCTCCCTGCCGGGCGGACCGGGCAACAGCACCATCGCCGGTCACATCCACCACGTGAGCGCGAGTCTCGTGCTGTCGACGCGTGGACTGCGCGGTGAGCAGACGGCGCGCGATCGCGGGCGCAGTTGGACGGTGACTACGGTGAACGACGCCGGATGGGCCGACCTGCAAGCGCAATTGCGACGCGAGTACGACAACCTGTTTGTGGCCGTGGAGAGTCACGCCGTGTGGGACGAAGACGCATTGGGCGTGGCGATCGGCGCGATCGCACACGCGGCGTACCATCTCGGTGCCATCCGGCAGCGACTCGCCCCGCGCGACGCGGAAGGCGGGACGCGGTGACCGAGACAGCCTGGCCCGCGCTGTCGCTCGATGAGTGGCGGGACACCTACACAACGCTCCACATGTGGAGCCAGATCGTCGGGAAAACCTCGCTCGCCCTCGCGCGTTGGCAGAACCACTGGTGGCAGGTGGCGTTGCACGTCACCGCGCGCGGGCTGGCGACCGGCCCGATGCCCTACGGGTCCCGGACGCTCGACGTGGAGTTCGACTTCGTCGAGCACGAGCTCGTCCTCCGGACGGACGACGGCGCCGTGCACGAAATCCCGTTGCGCCCGCGCTCGGTGGCGGAGTTCTACCACCTCTATCTCAAGGCCCTCGAAACCCTCGCGATCCGGGTGAAACTCTGGCCCATGCCCGTCGAGGTGGAGAACCCGATCCGCTTTACCGACGATCGGACACACGCGTCATACGATCCCGAGTACGCCCACCGCCTCTGGCGCATCCTGGTTCAGGCCGACGATGTGTTCCGGCGATTTCGCGCCAGCTTTCTCGGGAAGTGCAGCCCGGTTCATTTCTTCTGGGGCAGCTTCGATCTGGCGATGACCCGGTTTTCCGGGCGGCGCGCCCCCGAGCGCGCCGGGGCGGACCGGATCACGCGCGAAGCGTATTCCCATGAGGTGATCAGCGCCGGATTTTGGCCCGGCAGCGCGTCGGTCCAGGAGGCGGCATTCTACGCGTACGCGGCGCCCGAGCCGGCAGGTTTTCGGGACATCGCCCCACCGCCGAGCGCCGCGTACTACCACGCGCCGATGGGCATCTTCATCCTGCCGTATGCCGCGGTCCGAGCGGCGCCGTCGCCCGACGAGGCCGTCTTGGCCTTCCTGCACGGCACATACGACGCCGCGGCCAACCTCGCGGGCTGGGACCGGAAGGCGCTCGAACGACCGGCGTAGGGTGCGGGCGTTCAAGACCTCCGAGGCACCGGGGGGGCCCGGTTCATGAGCAGCCAGTACAGCCCGAGCTGCTTGGCCGCCTGGGTGAATTCCACGAAGTCCACCGGCTTGCGCACGTAGCTGTTCGCG
>DASWCE010000285.1:0-19812 GCA_036390255.1 Gemmatimonadales bacterium
ACGAGCAAATCGACAAGACGCTTTTCGTCCTCGAGGTTGACGCGCGGCGGTTGGCCACCCAGGAACTCCTGGCACACTTCCCAGTAGGCCGATCCACCCAGCTCGGCGCGTGTGTCGCCCAACACGAAGACGACATCGCCCAGGGAGCGGGCATGACTCGCCACCGCGCGATCGGCGCGCCCAAGCAATCCGATCATGCCAACGACCGGCGTCGGATCGACCGCGCCCGAGGGACTCTCATTGTAGAACGAGACATTGCCGCCGGTCACGGGCGTCCCTAGCGCGCGACAGGCGTCGGCAATGCCGCGACAGGCCTCGCGGAATTGATAGAAGATTTCAGGACGCTCCGGGCTGCCGAAGTTCAGGCAGTCAGTGATGCCGAGTGGCCGGGCGCCGGTACAGGCGACGTTCCGTGCCGCTTCGGCGACCGTCGCCTTGCCGCCCTCGTAGGGGTCGAGGCGCACGTAGCGGCTGTTGCAGTCGGTCTTCACCGCGATGCCGAAGTCCTCGTGACGGACACGCAGCACGCCGGCGTCGCCGCCGGGCGCGATCACGGTGCTCGCCTGGACGGTCGAGTCGTACTGTTCGAACACCCACTTCTTGCTGGCCACCGATGGGGAATCCAACAGCGTGAGTAAGGCGTCTGAAGGCATGTAACTGCGTGGGGCGTGCGGCGTAGATGCCCGAAGCTTCGCGACGGCCGGGTCCTCTTTCGCCTCTGGATGATAGACCGGGGCGTCGTCGACGAGGTTTTGCCCTGGAATCTCGACGACCACCTTGCCCTGCCACGTGCAGCGATACATCCCGTCGTCCGTCACCTTCCCGATCGGCGTCGCGGCAAGATCCCACTTCGCGGCGATCGCCTGGACTTCTTTCACGCGATTGGCCTTGGCCACCACGAGCATCCGCTCCTGCGACTCCGACAGGAGAATCTCGTAAGGCGTCATGCCGGGCTCGCGGGTCGGCACTTGGGACAGGTCGATCTCCACGCCGACGCCGCCGCGCGCCGCCATCTCGGCTGACGACGACGTGAGGCCGGCGGCGCCCATGTCCTGGATCGCAACGATGTGGCCCGATGCGATCAGCTCGAGACTCGCCTCCAGCAGCAGCTTCTCCGTGAACGGATCTCCGACCTGCACCTGAGGGCGCCGCCGCTCGCTCTCGTGCGTCAACTCCTCGGAAGCGAATGAGGCCCCGTGGATACCGTCTCGACCCGTGCTCGAACCGACGGCCAGCAGGACGTTGCCCACCCCGTGGGCGGCAGCCTTGATCAGATCCTTCTCTCTGAGCACACCCACGCACATCGCGTTGACGAGCGGATTGCCCGAGTAGCCGGCCGCGAAGTCCACCTCGCCGCCGAGCGTCGGCACACCGACGCAGTTCCCGTAGTCGCCGATGCCACGCACCACACCGGCAAACAGATAGCGATTGCGCGCGTCGTCGAGCGGGCCGAACCGCAGGCTATTGAGCAGAGCGACGGGACGTGCGCCCATCGTGAAGACGTCGCGCAGAATGCCGCCGGCGCCGGTCGCCGCCCCCTGGTACGGCTCGACGGCGGAAGGGTGGTTATGAGACTCGATCTTGAACGCGACCGCCCAGCCGCCGGGGAGACGCAACACGCCGGCATTTTCACCCGGTCCCTGGACGACTTGCGGACCGGTGGTCGGAAACGTCTTCAGGATGGGTCGCGAATGCTTGTAAGAGCAGTGCTCGCTCCACAACGCAGAGAAGATGCCGAGCTCGGGGAACGTGGGCGTGCGGCCGAGCATCGCGACAATGCGCGCGTATTCGTCGGGGGTGAGATTGTGTTCCTGCACCAGCTCCGGGGTGATCTGCGGATCGGTCACGTCCGCGTCACGCCCTTCGCGACAGCGCGAAACACGCGCGCCAGGATATTCGGCGCCGACTTCTTCATCAACGCCTTGGCCTCTTCGGCGTCGAACCAGACACCGTGGCAATGCGTACACTGATCGATCTGGATGCCGTCCCATTCGTGCGTGATGAGATCGTACCCGCACTTGGGGCACTTCATGTAGTGCTTCTTGCGCTCACGCTCCGCCGCAGCTTGCTGCGCCGCCGCGCGGTGCTGACGCAGCAATTCGGCATCACGCCGTGCGAAGTATTCGTCTTCGTTCTTGTGGGGCCGGTCGGTCATCAACGAGCCGGCGCCGAGGAAGGTGGAGGCGCCGGAGGTGGTGTCGGCCGAATCCGTAGCGTGTCGCCACCGGGATTGGCGATTGGCACCCGGCCCGGAGGGGAGGAGGACTCACCGGAATAACGGTGGCCGTCCCAACGCAGGATCGCGTCGACGACCTTGCCGTCCTTCAGCGTCACCACGTCCATCGTCCCGCAGGTGTACTCGCAGCTATTGCGAAAGAAGAGATAGGTGTACTCGCCGATACGCCGTGCTGCGGCCGGCGCTGCCCACACCTCATAGACCTCGCGCTCGCTCATCCCCGGATTTATCGTGCCGGTGTCGTTGGACACATACGGCACGTCGCGGGTCAGGGCCTGGCCCGGCGGCGCCGCTGGAGGTCGCGGCCCACGCGACGCGGTCCGTTGTTGCTGTTGTTGCTGCTGCCGCTCCTGCGGCGACGTTACGCGCACCGCGGCGGTATCGGGCGCCGGGCGGGTGGGCGGCGGCGCCGGAGCCTGGGCAGTGGTCCGGCCACGCAACTTATCCCACGCCAGCTTCAACTTCGCTTTCGCGGCGTCGACCTGGTCACACCCTGAGGTGGCGACCGTCAACAGCGCGCAAATCGCCAGCGTGCTGCGTCGCATTGCGAGCCTCCAGAGAGAGGAAGACGCGGGCGCCATCCTGACCGCCTAGGACCTGCGCGTTGCGGCGCTCCGGATGCGGCATGATTCCGACCACATTGCGACCGGCGTTGCAGACGCCGGCGATATCGTGCAGCGACCCGTTCGGATTCTCAGTGATGTAGCGCAAGACCACCTGGCCATTGGCCTCGAGCTCGGCCGCGGTCTGGACATCGGCGACATAGCGGCCGTCGCCGTGCGCGATCGGCAGTGTCAACTCTTCGCCCCGCTCGTAGCTCGCGGTAAAGGGCGTGTCGGTCGCCTCGACGCGCACCCGCACCGGTCGAGAAAGAAACTTGAGATGCGCGTTGCGCATCAAGGCACCGGGCAAGAGACCCGCCTCGCACAAGATCTGGAACCCGTTGCAGATCCCGAGCACCGCGCCGCCGGCACGGGCGTGCGCGGCCACCGCCCGGAGCACCGGAGAGAAGCGGGCAATCGCGCCCGACCGCAAGTAATCGCCGTAGCTGAACCCGCCAGGCAGGATCACGGCGTCCGCATGCTTCAGGTCCGTGTCCTTGTGCCAGACAAAATAGGCGTCCGATCCCGCGGCGCGGGCCGCGTCGAGCGTGTCGGCGTCGCAATTCGAGCCGGGGAAGACGACTACGGCGACACGCTGCATTCGTAATCCTCGGTCACGGGATTGGCGAGGAGCCGGTCGCACATCGTGCGCGCCTTCGCGGCCGCTTCCTCGCGCGTCGCGGCCTGCACCTGCAGCACGAGGTGTTTGCCGGCGCGGACGTTCGCGACCTCGCCGAAGCCGAGCGCCTGCAGCGCGTGCTGGACCGCCTGGCCCTGCGGGTCGAGGAGCGAAGCGCGGGGCATGACGCGAATCTCGACCGTATATGGACCGGTCATGCCGCCCCTCCCGCGCCCGTCCCCGTTCCCGGACGCCTCGGTCCGCGGTAGTTCGCTTCGCTCTCGTCGATCTCAATCGGGCCCGCGATCTCGGCCTCCTCGTCCTCGGCGGCGGCCTTGAAGAAGCCGAGCAGAATCGCCCGGCCCACGCCGTAGGTCATGTAGGCGATGCCCAGTGGGAAGAGGAACACATCGTGCTTCCAGATCCCGAATACCAGGATAACAACAATCAGCGTGAGCCCCAATAGTCCGCTGACCGTTCGGAAGCCGGCGCGGGGCAATGTGGCATAATGGACGTTGCTGACCATCAGGATCGTCAAGGCGATCATCAAGAAGGTGAGCAGCAGATGCCACGGCAGGCCGTGCAGCGACGCGTACAGCGGCGTCTGCGAGAACGGGAAATACGTCGCCAGCGTCATCCCGGCTGCCGGGGAAGGCAATCCGATGAAGTAGGTCTTGGCACGACCCGCCTGCGTCACGTTGAACCGTGCCAGCCGGATCGCGGCCGCCATCACGTAGAAGTAGCAGAAGATCCACGATGCCCCGCCGCTGCCCCCGCCCGCGGAGCCGGCGGCGAATTCGACCTGATACATAAGGAAAGCGGGCGCGACACCGAAGCTGACGATGTCGACCAGACTGTCGAGCTCCGCGCCGAACCGCGTCCCCGTGCCCGAGATCCTCGCGACCCGGCCATCGAGCGTATCGAGAATCCCGGCAAAGACGATGAACCAGCCGGCCCGGTAGAATTCGCCGCGCGTGGCCAGCACCATCGCCCAGATGCCGAAGAACAGGTTGAACAGGGTGAAGAGACTCGGCACCACGATGACGACGCGGCGCAGCGGCAGTGGCGGCGGTCTCACGCGTACTCAGCCAGAACGGTCCCGCCCACGCGGACGCGGTCACCCGGCTTGACCTTGACCAGCGGTCGCGCGGAGAGGGGAAGGAAGACGTCGGTGCGGGAGCCGAAGCGGATCAGCCCCAGGCGGTCACCCTGCGTCACGCGGTCTCCGGGCTTCGCGTCCGTCACGATGCGCCGCGCGATCAGGCCGGCGATCTGCCGGACGAGCACGCGGCCGCGCGGGCCGCGCAGCCCGACCGACGACTGTTCGTTGTCGAGACTCGCTTTCGCGTCCGCCGCGTGCAGGAACTTGCCCTTGTTGTAATGCACCAGCTCGACCGTCCCGTCGACGGGGTGGCGATTCACGTGCACATCGAAAACCGATAGGAAGATGGAAATGCGCACCGCCCGCTCCTTGACGTACATGGGCTCCTCGGTCTCGATCACGTGGACCACGTGCCCCTCGGCGGCGGCGAGCACGTAGCGCTCACCGCGCGGGCCGGGGCGAATCGGATCGCGAAAAAATGCAACGACCCAGACGGCGAGAATCCCGAGCAGAAGGGCGAGCGGCCACCACAACCATACGGCTACCGCCGTCAGAATCCACGCCGCTGCGATGAAGCGCCATCCCTCGGGTGCGATCCTCACTCCAGATCGGTTCCAGTGATGCGTCTATAGGCATCCCGATACCGCTCGCTCGTAGCAGTGACGACCTCGGGCGGGAGGGACGGTGGTGGCGCTTCACCGTTCCACTTGCCCTGCTTCTTCAAGTCCGCCAGGTAGTCGCGCAGCGGCTGCTTGTCGAAGCTCGGCTGGCTGCGACCCGGTTGATAGCGGTCGGCCGGCCAGAAACGGGACGAGTCGGGAGTCAGGATCTCGTCGATCACGATCAGCTCGCCTTGCGCCGTTGTCCCAAACTCGAACTTGGTATCGGCGATGATAATGCCGCGCTTCGCCGCGTAGTCGCGGCCGGCCTCGTACAGCGCCAGACTGGCGCCGCGTAGTCGCTCGGCGGTCAGTCGACCCACGGCATTCACGACGCGATCGAATGTCACGTTCTCGTCGTGACCCTGTTCAGCCTTGGTCGCAGGCGAGAAGATCGGGGGATCGAGCTGGACGCTCTCAACGAGGCCCTGGGGCATCGGTTCGCCGGCGAGCGTACCGGACCGCTGGTACTCGGCCCATGCAGAGCCCGAGATGTAGCCACGGACGACGCACTCGAACGGCACGGTCGTCGCCCGGCGCGTCAACATCGCGCGCCCGCGTAGCTCATCACGCTGCGGAGCGAGAGCGGGCACGCGCGAGACGATCTCTTCCACGTCGGCGGTCAACACATGATGCGGCATGACTGATTTCAGGCGCGCGAACCAGAACGCACTCAGCTGCGTCAGCACGGCGCCTTTGTGCGGCACCGCTTCACGCATGACGACATCGAACGCGCTGACGCGATCGCTGGCCACGAGCAGCAGCGTCGCCTCGTCCACTTCGTACACTTCGCGCACCTTCCCGCGCCGCACCAGCGGCAGCGGCAGTTTGCTCTGCACCAGCACTCCAGTCATACCTGAACCTCCGCCGCGGCGGCTGCGGGAGCAGCGGCCTGAATGGCACGCATCAAATCGGGGAGGCCCCGATCGAGGAAGTCGTCGACTTGCTGGGGCGCGCGGCCCACATAAGCCGCAGGAACGAGCTCGTCCGGGGTCGCGCGAACCTTGAGACGCTGGAACTCGGGAGCGCGGGCGAGGTGGTCGAGCAGCTGGTCGGCTCCCTGAAGGCTGTGGGTGCGGATCACTTCGTGGAGCTGCTGACGGTCTCCGCCTGCCTTCACGCCGCGCATCAGGAGTCGCTCGGTGGCGAGAAATGGCATCGCCTTGGCCACATGCTGCGTGATCGTCTCTTCCCGCACTTCCAGCCCCGCCGCGACGTTGATCGCGAGCACGAGAATCGCGTCGGTGGCAAGGAAGGCCTCAGGAATCACAAGCCGGCGATTGGCGCTGTCATCCAGGGTGCGCTCAAGCCACTGCGCCGCCGCCGTATGCCACGCGTTCCCCTCCAGCTCGATCACGAAGCGTGCGAGGCTCGTGATCCGCTCGGCGCGCATGGGGTTGCGCTTGTAGGGCATCGCGGACGAGCCGACCTGCTCGCTCTCGAACGGCTCGAGGAGCTCGCCCTCATGCTGCAGCAGCCGCAAGTCGGTCGCGAATTTGGCGGCCGACTGCGCGATACCAGAAAGAACGGCCATCACCTGCGCGTCGAGCTTGCGGGTGTAGGTCTGGCCCGTGATCGGGAGAGCGTGCTCGAACCCCATCGCGCGGGTTACGCGGCTGTCGAGCTCGGCGACCTTCGCATGATCCCCGTCGAACAGCTCGAGGAAGCTCGCCTGCGTACCCGTGGTCCCCTTGACGCCGCGGAAGCGGAGCGTCGTGATCCGGTTCAACAACTCTTCCGCGTCTAGAGCGAAATCCTGCATCCACAGCGTCATCCGCTTGCCGACGGTCGTGAGCTGCGCAGGCTGAAAGTGCGTGTAGGCGACGCAGGGAAGCGCGCGATAGCGGCGCGCCACCTTCCCCATGGCGACCAGGAGCGCGCCGATCCGACCCAACAGGAGCTGCATCGCCTCGCGCATCAGCACGAGATCCGCGTTGTCTGTTACGTAGGCGCTGGTCGCGCCCAGATGAATGAAGGGACGGGCGGCTGGCGCCTGATCGCCGAGGTGGTGGATATGTGCCATCACGTCATGGCGCAACCGGCGCTCGTACTCGGCCGCTTTGTCCAGATCGACATCATCGAGATGGGCGCGCACCTCGGTCAGCGCGGCAGCGGGGATCGCGAGGCCCAGGTCCCGCTCGACTTCCATCAGCGCGAGCCACAACCGGCGCCACAAACCGATGCGGCGGCGCTCGCCCCAGAGCGCCTGCATGGCGGGAGAGGCGTAGCGCGCGGAGAGCGGCGAGACCCAGGTCAAACCGCGGCTTTCGCCCGCGCGGCCAGCTGGTTCCAGTCGGCGAGGAATTGATCGAGGCCGCGGTCGGTGAGCGGATGCATGAGCAGCTTCTTCAATACGTCGGGCGGCAAGGTCGCGACATCCGCCCCGATCATCGCCGCCTCCACGACATGGCGGGGATGGCGGATCGAGGCGGCGAGGATCTCAGTCTCGATGTTGTAGTTGTCGAAAATGGTACGGGCCTCGCGAATGACATCCATGCCTTCCTGCCCGACATCATCGAGCCGGCCGATGAATGGGCTCACGTAGGAGGCGCCCGCCTTCGCCGCGATCAAGCATTGCACGCTCGAGAAACACAGCGTGACGTTCGTCCGAATCCCGTCAGACGCGAGCCGGCGCACTGCGATCATCCCAGCCTCGATCATCGGGATCTTCACGACGATGTTGTCGGCGATCTTGGCGACCTCTTTGCCCTCCCTGAGCATCCCCTCCGTGTCCACGGCGACGACTTCGGCCGAGACCGGCCCGTCGACGAGCGAGCAGATCTCCTTCAACACGTCCCGGGGATCGAGGTCGCCGGCCTGCTTGGACAGCAAGGACGGATTGGTGGTGATGCCATCGATCAGACCGGCCTGCGCCGCCCAGCTGATGTCCTTGAGGCTCGCGGTGTCGAGGAAAAACTTCATGATGTAGACTCCTCGGCGTAGAGGTCCGGAGGATAGTGCACCGCTTCCAGATACAAGCCCTGGGGCGGGGCAGGCGGGCTGGCCGCCAGATTGTCGTTTGCAGCGAGCAGACGGGGAAAATCCGCCGGCGGGCGCCGGCCAAGGGCGATGTCGACCATAGTGCCCACGATGAAACGCACCATGTGATGCAAGAAACGATCGGCCTCGACCGTGAACGCCAGCCCGACTCCGTCCGCTCGCGGCGCCCATTGCGCAAGCGCCACGCGGCATCGGTAGTGGGTAATGTTCGCACCGGCCGCGGCCAAGCCGCGAAAGCTGTGCTCTCCAACAAGTGCCGCCGCGACACTCTGCAAGGCGCCGACGTCGAGCGCTTGACCCCCTCCCAGCGCCCATTCATAGGGCCGGCGGAACGGCGACGCCGCGGCTTCGTCGGTACCGATCAGGTACCGGTAGCGCCGCCCCGTCGCGTTGCGGCGAGCGTCAAACCCCGGCTTCATCAGATGCACCTGCTGCGCCCAGATCTCGCGCGGCAGCAGCGCATTCATAGCGCGGCGAAGCTCTGCAGGCTGCCACCGGTCGCTACCCTGAAAACTGACACCCTGGCCGAGTGCGTGGACGCCGGTATCGGTGCGACCGGCGCCGGTCGCTGCGGTCTTACGACCCATCAACCGCTCGAGCACGGCTTCAAACTCGGCCTGCACCGTGCGATCTGCCGGCTGTCGCTGCCACCCTGCGAAGCCACCCCCGTCGTACTGGATCACCGCTAGAAAGGGGCGGCTTGGCACGCGGGGAAAGATGCAACTCGTTGTCACTATTTGACAAGGGTGATAGCCTTAATCCTCTATGGACTCCCCGTTGCGGCATGCGTTGACCGCGCTCGCCAACCACCAATCACTCTCCGAAGAGCAGACCGCGGAGGTGTTCGGCGTGGTGATGAGCGGCGAAGCGACACCCGCACAGATCGGCGGGCTGCTGCTGGGGCTCCGCGCTAAAGGCGAGACCGCGGACGAGCTCGCCGGGGCGACGCGGGCGCTACGCAACGCGATGGTCCGCGTGAATGCCGCCCATGAACATCTCGTGGATACCTGCGGCACCGGCGGCGGCAGTGTCTCGACGTTCAACATCTCGACGGTGGCTGCATTCGTGGCCAGCGGGGCCGGCGCGGTTGTCCCTAAGCACGGCAATCGCTCCTACACATCGCGGTGCGGCTCGGCCGATGTGCTCGAGGCACTCGGCATTCGCATCGTGCTGGATGCCACGAACGCGAGTCGCGTGTTGAGCGAAGCGCGCGTGGTTTTCTTGTTCGCGCCGAGTTTTCATCCAGCGATGAAACACGTCGGGCCTGTCCGCCGTGAGCTCGGCACCCCCACGCTGATGAATCTGGTCGGTCCCCTGGCGAATCCCGCGAGCGTCAAGCGGCAGGTGATCGGGGTCGCCGAGCCGGAGCGGGCGCCCATCGTCGCGGAGGCACTGGTTCGTCTGGGCGCCGAGCATGCGCTCGTTGTGCACGGCCGGGTCGGTATGGACGAGATCTCACCGCAGGGTGTGACGGATGTCTGGGAAGTGAAAGATGGTGCCGTACGCACGTGGGAGATCGATCCCGAGCGTTTCCGGCTCGGAATCAAGGATGTGTCGCAGTTGCAGGGCGGGGAACCCGCGGCAAATGCCGACCGGGTCGAACGGATTCTCGGAAATGGGGCGTCTGGCGGTGAGTCCCCGCCCGATCATGCGGGACTCTCGGCGGTGCTCCTCAACGCTGGGGCCGCGATATACGTGGCGGGCATTGCCGCGTCGCTGGCCGAAGGGATCGGGCGCGCGCGCGAAGTCGTCGCGTCGGGCGCCGCGCGTGCGGCCCTCGACCGGCTGCGCAAGGCGACCGCTAGTATTTCCTGATGACGCCGACGACGACTCCCTGCACGATGACGTCACGCTCGTTGAGGCGGAGCGGCTGCAGGTTCTCATTGGCCGGCTGCAACCTGATCCACCCGCCGGGTTCGCGGTAGAAGCGCTTGACCGTGGCGCCCTCTCCATGGACCAGCGCGATCACCGTTTGGCCGGGGTCCGCCTGATTCCGCTCCTGGACTACGACGTAATCGCCGTCCTTGATGTGCTCGTCGATCATCGAGTCGCCGCGAACCTTCAGGACGTAGCTGCGTCCGCGCCGCGGCAGCAGCTCGTCTGGTACGGCGAGTGTTTCGTCGCCGGTCACAGCCTCGATCGGGGCTCCGGCCGCGACAAGTCCCAGCAGCGGCAGCTCCGTCGCGCCGGTCTGGCCCTTGGGCGGAACGATCTCGATCGCTCGGCTCTCGTTGTGCGTTCGCCGGATGTACCCTTTGCGCTCGAGGTTGGTGAGGTGTTCGTGGACGGTGGCCAGGGATTGGAACCCAAACTGTCGGGCGATCTCCTCGAAGCTCGGAGCGTACCCCTTTTCTTCGATGTGTTTCGAGATGTAATCGAGGATCTCGCGCTGGCGCCGCGTGACCGGCATACTGGCTCCCGAAGATTTACCGAACCATAATCTACCCGAATAACGACCGAACGCAAGGATGCCAAATAACCCGCGCGCTGCCTCGCTCGATGCTATCCTCGCCGTAACTCGGGCCCGCGTCGCCGCCCTTAAAACGCGGGCCGCCGAGCTGGAGCGCGGGGCCTCGACGGGTGCGGCACCGCGCCCATTTCCGACACCAGGAGCGAGCGTCGGTGTGATCGCCGAAGTGAAACGCCGCTCCCCGTCGCAGGGCGCGATTCGAGAGGATCTCGACCCGGTCGTTCACGCCACCGCGTACGAACGCGGCGGCGCCGTCGCGGTATCGGTGCTGACGGACGAAGCGCACTTTGGAGGATCAATTGAGGACCTCAGGCGTGTCGCAGCCAGCATCACGGTCCCGGTGCTCCGGAAGGACTTCGTGATCGATGAACTTCAGATTTCGGAGGCCCGGGCCGCGGGAGCGAGCGCGGTGCTGCTCATTGCTCGTGTCCTGACGCCCGCACAACTCGACGGGCTCGCCCGTGCGGTACGGCGTCGGGGGATGACGCCGCTGATCGAAGTCCATGCGCTTCGGGAGCTCGACGCCGCGCTCGCCGCCGGCCCCGGCGTCGTCGTCGGGGTGAACGCGCGCGATCTCGACACCTTCGTCGTCGATCTGCGCGCAGCGGAGGAGACCGTGCGGCGGATACCGCCGGAGGTGACCGTCGTGGCAGAGAGCGGTATCGAGACGCACGAGGATGTCGAGCGGCTTGCAAGGGCGGGAGCGGATTTCGTCCTGGTCGGGACGAGCGTGGCGCGGCAAACGGACCCCGAGAAGGCGGTAAGAGCATTGGTGGGAGTCAAACGACAACGTCGATGACCGCAATCGAAACAGGTCGCTTCGGTCCGTACGGGGGCCGCTATGTCCCCGAGACGCTGATGCACGCGCTCGAAGAGCTGGCCAGCGTCTACGACGCGGCTCGCAACGATCCGCGATTTTGGGCCGAGCTCGAGCAGCTCCTCAAGAACTACGTCGGTCGGCCGACCCCGATCACAACGGTTCCGCGCCTTTCCGCGCAGGTAGGCGCCCAAGTCCTGCTGAAACGAGAGGACTTGAACCATACCGGCGCCCACAAGATCAACAACACGCTCGGACAGGCGCTCCTGGCCCAGCGGATGAACAAACGGCGCATCATCGCGGAAACCGGTGCCGGCCAGCACGGCGTCGCGACGGCGACCGTGTGCGCGCGTTTCGGCCTCGAGTGCGTCGTCTACATGGGCGAAGCAGACATGCGACGGCAGCGGCTCAACGTCTACCGCATGGAGTTGATGGGCGCGACGGTGGTGCCGGTTACGTCGGGGACTCGCACGCTGAAGGACGCGACGAACGAAGCATTACGCGATTGGGTCACGAACGTGACGACCACGCATTACATCATCGGCTCCGTGGTGGGACCCGATCCCTTCCCGCGTCTGGTCCGCGACTTCCAGTCTGTGATCGGGCGGGAGGCACGTGCCCAGATGCTGGAGCAGGTCGGTCGGCTGCCCAGCGTGGTGGTCGCATGCGTGGGCGGTGGGTCGAACGCGATGGGCATCTTTACGGCGTTTCTGGACGACAAGGCGGTGAAGCTCGTCGGCGTCGAAGCGGCGGGTGAAGGGATGAAGACGCGCAAGCATGCCGCGACGCTCGGCGCCGGCCGTCCGGGCGTCTTTCACGGCAGCCTGAGCTACCTGCTGCAGGACGCCGACGGACAAGTCCAGCCGGCGCACAGCGTCTCGGCGGGGCTCGATTACCCGGGCGTGGGCCCGGAGCATGCTTACCTGAAAGACACGGGTCGCGTATTGTATGACGCCGTTACGGACCGGGAGGCCTTGGACGCCTTCGCCGCCCTCTCGCGCTTAGAAGGCATCCTCCCGGCGCTCGAGAGCGCCCACGCGATCGCCTGGGTCATGCGGGCGAAGCGAGCCTCCGACGAACTCATCCTGATCAACCTGAGCGGCCGCGGCGACAAGGACGTCGCCATGGTCGCCGAGCTTACGGGAGCAACGCCCTGACGAATCCCGCGTCGCAAATCCCCGAGCTGGCGCTCCCGCCGTCACAGGTCGAGGAGCTCATGCAGGTCATCAGCAAGGGGATGCGGGCGACGCAGTTGTATCTGCCGAACAACCCCGTCTACCAGCGCGCCGTCGACAACATCCGCAGCGCGTTCCGTCAGATCTGGCAGGCGACGGACGACCTGAGTTTCGACATCGGCGAAACGGAGATGCGCTGGGAGGATCACCCGATCTACAGCCAGGAGCAGCGCAACGAGAGCATTGCCTGGACGCTGTACAAGGACGGCGTCCGCTCGCTCACGTTCAAGCCGGGCGTGGAAGACGACGAGATCGTGCGCTTCCTGTCGGTGCTGCAGCAAGCGAAGAACTTGCAGGCGGACGCGCCCGATGACCTGCTGACGTTGCTCTGGGCTCAAGACTTCCAGTTCGTCACCTACACATTCCGCGAGCTCGCGAGCGAGAACGCCGTGCCGATCGAGCGCACGGAGAAAGGCGCGCCCACGATCGGCGGCGGGGGGACTCCGGGCGGGGACGGCGGGTCGGCGGATGCGGCGACCGTGCGCCGGCAGGTCGAAGAGGAGGCGCCCCCCAAGCGCGAAGGACTGGTGTCGATCGATGACTTTGACACGACCCTCTATTTCCTCGACGACAAAGAAATCGAGTATCTCCACAAGGAAGTCGAGCGCGAATACGCGCAGGACCTGCGCGGCAACGTGCTCGCGATGCTGTTCGACTTGCTGGAGCTGCAGACCTACGGCACGGTCCGCGCCGAGCTGCTGTCCATCCTCGAGAACTTCATTCCCTATCTGCTGGGCGCCAGCGATTTCCGCTCTGTCGCCTTCATCTTGCGCGAGTGCAAAGTCATCCTGCAGCGAGCCCGCGAGCTGATTCCGGAACATCGGCAAATCCTGGAAGCGCTTCCCGCGCGGCTGTCCCAGCCGGACGCGCTGTCGCAGCTGCTGCAATCGCTGGACGAAGCGGCGAGTCACCCGACCGAAGCGGAGCTGAGTGATCTGTTCGGCGAGCTGCGCGCGGAAGCGCTCGGGACGTTGATGGGATGGCTGCCGAAGCTCACCAACGAGCGGGTGCGCAGTCTGGTGCAGGGCTCTGCCGAGCGGCTGGCCCAGACCCATGCGGCAGAAGTCCTCAAGGCGCTCGCGAGCGCGGATCCGATCGTGCAGCTGGAGATGGTGCGTGTCGCCGGCCGGCTCAAGCTCCCGGGGGCCCCGGACGGCATGGGCCCGCTGCTCGAACGGGGCGAGCGCGAGCTGAAGCTCGCAGTCGTCGAGGCGCTCACGACGATCGGCAGCCCCAGCGCCACGCGTCTCCTGGAGAAGGCGATCGACGACCAGGAGCGTGATGTGCGCATCAGCGCGGCCAAGTTCATGGGCCAGCGCGGCCACCGCAATGCCTTTCCGCGCATCGAGGCCGCGGTGACGGGCAACAAGCTCAAGGACGCCGATCTGACCGAGAAGATGGCGTTTTTCGAGGCGTACGGCGCATTGGGCGGCGCGGCCTGTATCCCGACGCTCGAAAAGCTGCTCGTCGCCAAAGGCGGCCTGCTCGCGCGCAAGGAGGATCCGGAAACGCGGGCCTGTGCCGCGATGGCCCTCGGCAAGATTCGCTCGCCGGCGGCGCGCGAGATCCTGCAGAAAGTGAGCCAGGATAAGGAGCCGCTCGTTCGCAATGCGGTGAGCCGCGCGCTGCGCGACGTGGGAGGAGGCGCATCATGACGGCGCCGGCGGGGGCGGGGGGCGCGGGGGGGGGGAAGCGGCCGTCAATCATGGAGACCGTCCAAACCACGGACGGTTTCCTCCGCCATGCCGGCCGAGATTTCCTCGTCGTGCTGTATACGGCGTTCCGCTCCCTGAAGCTCTATCCGATCGAGAACGCGCAGGTCCAAAAGGCGCTGGACGATCTGGCCGCGACCACCAAACAGCTGCTCGATGTCGAGCGCGAGCTGGAGGTCCGGATCCAGGGCGAGTTCATCTTCGTGAACTCGACCCGGCTGCGCCTCGATCTCGATAACTACGCCTCGTTTTCACATATCCTCGGTGTCCTCCAGCAATGCGGCATCGGCGCCGTGCGAGTCGACGAGGGCGTGGACCGCAAACAGCTGCAGGTCTTCGTCTCCCTGCTGCTCGCCTACGCCGCGAAGGAAGCAAACCCCAACAAGCTGTTCGAGCTGTCCCAGAAACTGACCGACGGCGGCGTCTCGCACATCAGCGTCGAGCCGCCGCTCGAAGCCGAAGAAGACGTCGAGGAGGAAGAACGGCAGAAGGAAGCGGCGAAGCGGACCTACGCGCGCTCCGTGGCGGTGACCAAGGAGGTCATCAACAGCATTCGCATGGGGCGCACCGCCAACGTGAAGAAAGTGAAGCGCGCGGTGCAGGCCATCGTCGACCAGGTGCTCAACAACGAGTCATCGTTGGTCGGCTTGACCACCTTGCGCGACTACGACGAGTACACGTTCACCCATTCCGTGAACGTCTGCATCTTTTCGGTGGCGCTGGGGCGCAAGCTCGGGCTCACGAAGCTGCAGCTGTACGATCTGGGCATAGCGGCCCTGTTCCACGATGTCGGCAAGTCCCGCGTGCCATTGGAGGTCCTGAATAAGGAAGGGGGCCTGACTGAAGAAGAGTGGCGGATCATGCAGGCCCACCCCTGGCTGGGCGTGCTGACGCTGTTCGGGCTCCGCGGGTACGGCGAGATTCCCTACCGCGGCATGGTCGTGGCGTACGAGCACCACATGAAGATCGACCTCACCGGCTATCCAAAATCGATCCGCGGACGACTGCTCTCGATCTACTCCAAGGTCATCGCGGTGGCCGACGGGTTCGATGCGGCGACGAGCCGCCGCGTGTATCAGACCGTGCCGATTCAGCCAGATCAGGTGCTCAAGGAGATGTGGGAGAACCCGCGGCGTGGATATGATCCGGTCGTGGTGAAGGCGTTTATCAACCTGATCGGGATCTATCCCGTGGGCACCTGCGTCATTCTCGATACCTACGAAGTGGCGCTGGTGCACAACGCGAACCCCGATGTCGCGCACGTCCATCGGCCGGTGGTGCGCCTGGTGACCACGCCCGACGGCGCGCTCCTCACGCCGGGCACCATCGTCGATCTTTCGCAGAAGGACGCGAACGGCAGCTATCCGCGCACCATCGTCAAGGTCACCGACCCTGTCAAATACGGGATCAACGTCAGCGACTACTTTGTCTGAGACGGCCTCCTCCATCGAGGCACGGTGGCGGGCGCTCGGCAAGTCGCGCGCGCTGATTCCCTACCTGACCGCCGGCTTTCCCGATTTCCCCCGCTCGCTCGAGGCAATCCGGCGCGTCGCTCGAGCGGGGGCGGATTTCATAGAGGTGGGCGTGCCCTTCTCCGATCCGCTTGCGGACGGGCCGACGATTCAACGGACGACACAGGCGGCCCTGGAGCAGGGGATGACAGTGCCGCGCGTGCTGGAGCTGATCCGCAACGCGGACGTCTCTATCCCCATCATCATCATGACGTACCTGAATCCCGTGCTCTCCTTCGGGATGCAGCGATTCGCCGCGGAGGCGCGGGAGGCGGGCGCGGCGGGCGTGTTGCTCACTGATCTCCCCGCGGGCGCCGATCCGGCGGTGGAACAGACGGTTCGCGACAACGCACTCGCGCTCATTCGTCTCGTGGCTCCGACGACCGATGACGCACGACTCAAGCACGCCCTCACCGACGCGACCGGCTTCGTGTATTTCATCTCGCGGCTCGGGGTCACGGGCGCGCGCGACACGGTGCCGGCCGACCTGGACGCGCAGGTTCGCCGCATTCGCGACACCACGCGACTGCCCGTGGCTGTCGGATTCGGGATCAGCACACCGGCGCAAGCGGCGGCGGCCGCGCGCGCTGCGGACGGCGTCGTGGTGGGCAGCGCATTGCTGGACGCACTGGCGAAGGACGGGATCGGAAGCATGGAGCGCCTGGCGCGCGACCTGGCCGCCGCGGTGCACGGATGAAGATCGCCCGTTTCGTCGTTCTCTACAGCCAGGCGCTGGCATGGGTCGGCACCACGCTGCTCATCGCCGTACTCGGCGCAGACCATCGCTGGCTCGCTCAAATCCCGGAGATCGTCGTGTTGTTCGGCGCGACGGTGGCGCTGCGCGGCCTGGCCGTCCCGCTCAGCAAGTACTCCTATCTCACGCAGACTGCACTGGTCGGACTGGCCGGCAGTCTCCTCGTCGGCGTGCCCGCGACCGCGCTGGCGATTGCCGGCGCGACGCTCGTCACCGATTCGGCGTGGCAACGCAAGCCGCTGCGCGTCTCGTGGATCAATCTGGGCCGGGAGGTCATCACGCTCGTCGCGGCCTACGGCGTGTACGCGGCGTCGCTGCACTGGCTCGACATGCCCAACGGCGCGCCGGTCCTCAACATCGAGCTCCTGCCCGCGCTCGCCGGCTACGCGCTCGCGTACTTCGTGTTCGGCCGCGTGCTCTTCTACTTCAGTCTCATCATCCGCGCGAAGCTCGAGCCGGCGGAGCGGCTGATGATCGTGCGCTACGAGGTGATCGCCTACGCGGCAACGCTGCTCGCCGTGACGATCTTCGTCGGCGCCGTGGTCGCGTGGTCGCTCGGCGCCTGGCTCCTCGTGGGGCTCGTGCTGACATTCCTCGGCCTCTTGCTCAAGCAGATGATCGAAGAAGCGATCTCCGCCGAAGAGCTGAACAAGATTCACGCGATGGAAGCGGTGATTACCGCCAACATCAGTCTCGCGGACTCGTTCGAGCGGATCGAACGCCTGGCGAACCGGCTGGTGGACTGGGGCGACTTCCGCATCTACCGGCTCCATGACGGCGTGATGTCGCTCGCGCAT
Organism: Gemmatimonadales bacterium; assembly: GCA_036390255.1. Classification (GTDB taxonomy): domain Bacteria; phylum Gemmatimonadota; class Gemmatimonadetes; order Gemmatimonadales; family GWC2-71-9; genus 20CM-2-65-7. Next base: position 17,515 of record DASWCE010000285.1, read on the forward strand.
CGGTCGGACCGCGGCCGGGAAAGACGCGGTGAGCCGTCGCAGGATACCGTCGCCTTGCGGCAGGCCGTGGCGGCCAGTGGCGAGACGGTCGTGATCGATGACGTCACCAAAGACAAGCGGGTCGCCGACGCGCCGCTCGAGGTCCAGAGTCTGGTGATCGTCCCGCTGAAATTCGGGGATCACGTGATCGGCACGCTGGAGCTCGAGCATCACAAGAAGCATTGCTATCGCCGTCAGGACATCCTGACGATCACCACCTTCGCCAGCCAGCTCGCGACGGCGGTCCATATCACCGACCTGCGCCGTCCCCTCGTGGAAACGGTGGATCGCATGACCCGCCAGCTGGCGACCATCGCGCAGACCGCGGAAGCGCTGAAGGGCGTGGCTTCCGCCGTGGCGCAATCGACCGGCGTCATTCGCGAGGGCGTGCGCCGCGAAGAGGGCGAGGTGTCGGGCGGCCTGGAAGCAACGGAAAGCCTGTCGCAGGTATCCCGCCGCGTGTCCGATGACGGAGCCGGCGCGGCGCGCGCGTCGACCGCGGCGAGCGACGTCGCCAGCCGCAACCGCACGCAGATTCGTGAGGCGATCCAACGTCTCGTCGCGCTCAAGGCATTCGTCGGCGAAAGCTCGAGCAAGGTCCAACAGCTTGGACAGATGAGCCGGCGCATCACGGGCTTCATTGCGTCGATCCGCGAGCTCGCCGACATGACGAACCTCTTGTCGCTGAACGCCGCGATCGAGGCGGCGCGGGCCGGCAAACACGGCAAGGGCTTCGCCGTCGTCGCCGACGAGGTGCGGCGGCTGGCGGAGCAGAGCGCCACCGCAGCAGCCGAGGCCGGCGACCTGGTGCAAGACATCCACACGCAAGTCGGCGAGGTCGTCGAGCAGATGCGCCGCGGCCAGGTGAACGTCGGTGACGTGGAGGAGCTGTCGGCCGCGGCACTCGAGGCGCTTGACGCGATCGTCGCGGCGACGGCGGAAGCGACCGCGCACGCCGGCCGCATCACCGCCGCGGCCGGCGAGCAGAATCAGGCGTTCGCACGCCTGCGCGAGCGGATCAACGCGGTCGCCAGCATCGCGGGGGAGAACCGCCTTCAGGCCGATGACGTCGCCACGCGCGCGGTGCAAGCCGCCGAAGGCCTGACCGATCTCGAGCGCGCCACGCGCGACCTCGAGCAGGTGGCGACCATGCTGCGCGACCTGACGCGCGGGTTCGCCAACGTCAACTGAGCGGGCCTTCGTAGCCCTCGGCTCGAATATCGGTGACCGTGCCGCACATCTCGCGTACGCGCGGTCACGCCTCGCCACCCTGCCCGGCACAAAACTCGTGGCCGCATCACAGGTCGAAGCGACGGCACCCCTGGGACCGGTTGCGCAGCCGCCATTTTGGAACCAAATGGTTCTGCTCGAAACGACGCTGGACCCGGCAGCGCTGTTGGCGCATTGCCGGGCTATCGAAGCCGAGCGGGGAAGAGAGCGCCGGGAGCGCTGGGGACCGCGGACGCTGGACCTCGACATCGTGCGGTATGGCACCAAGACTGTACGGAGTCCGGAGCTGACGATTCCGCATCCGGAGCTGCCCAACCGCGATTTCTGGCAGCGCGAAATCGCCGCGCTGGAAAGGGAACATGGCTAGCATCACGACGCGCGCGTTGCTCGAGATGAAAGAAAAGGGCGAGCGCATCGTCGCGCTGACCTGTTACGACGCGCTGTTCGCGCGCCTGCTCGACGCGTGCGCGATCGACATCCTGCTCGTGGGCGATTCGCTCAACCAGGTGCTGGCCGGCGCCCCCTCCACCCTATCGGCGACGCTCGACCAGATGATCTATCACACGACGATGGTACGGCGCGGCACCGAGCGCGCCATGGTCGTCTGCGACATGCCGTTCCTCAGCTATCAGGTGTCGCCGGAAGATGCGCTCCGCAATTGCGGCCGGGCCATGAAGGAAACAGGCTGTCACGCCGTGAAGATCGAAGGCGGGCAGCCGATGGCCACCACGGTGCGCCGGCTCGTCGACATCGGCATTCCCGTCATGGGCCACATCGGGCTCACGCCGCAGTCGGTGCACGCGCTCGGCGGATATCGCGTGCAGGGCCGCGACGATGCCGCCGCCGGCCGGCTGCAGGCCGACGCCACGGCCCTCCAGGACGCCGGCGCCTTCGCCGTCGTGCTCGAGCTGGTGCCCGCGCCGCTCGCATCGCAGATCACCAAGTCGCTCACGATCCCGACCATTGGGATCGGCGCCGGTCCGGCGTGCGACGGCCAGGTCCTCGTGCTGCACGACATGCTCGGCTTGA
>DASWCE010000286.1:0-9951 GCA_036390255.1 Gemmatimonadales bacterium
CGGGTCGAAGAAATGCGTCCCGAGGATCTGTTCGAACAGCAGCATGATCGCCGCCCCCGCGAGCACGGGGACAGCGAGCAGGCCGAGGATCGCCGTGATGAAGAGCGCCCACACCGACAACGGCATCCGGAACCAGGTCATCCCCGGCGCGCGGTGATTGATCACCGTCGTGATGTAGTTGACGGAGCCGAGCACGGACGAGAGTCCGAGCACGACGATCGACACGCACCACAGCAGTTGCCCGTACGTCGCGCCCGACAGATCGGGCCGCGCCGACAGCGGCGCGTACATCGTCCAGCCGGCGCGCGCCGCCCCGTCCGGCACGAACATGCTCGCGAGCATCAGGATCCCCGCCACGAACCCCGACCAGAACGATGCCATGTTGATCCGCGGGAACGCCATGTCGTGCGTCCCGATCTTCAGCGGGATCAGGAAGTTGGCGTAGACGCCCATGAGCAGCGGCATGATGGCGAAGAACACCATGAACGTGCCGTGCATCGTCACGAGCTGGATGTAGTACTCGGGGAGGATCACCCCGCCCGACGTCATCGACTCGGGGAGGATGCCGCCCCCCGGGAGCGGCTGGCCCGGGAACCCGAGCTGCCAGCGGATCTGCATCGCCAAGAGCCCGCCCAGCAGCAGGAAGAAGAGGCTGACGAACAGGAACTGGATGCCGATGATCTTGTGGTCGGTCGAAAAGATGTACTTGCGCCAGAAGCTCATCGGCGCGTGATGGGCGCTCGATCCATGGGCCCCTGGCGCGGCGTGGGCGACGCTCGTCATGGGGTCCCCCCGGCGACTTGTTCGGCCATCCAGGTCTTGAACTCCTCAGGCGTATGTACGAACACGCGCGCGCGCATCTTGTAGTGGCCCATCCCGCACAGCTCCGCGCAGCCGATCTCGTACTCTCCCGTTTTGGTGGCTTGGAACCAGGCGTTGATCGTCAAGCCGGGCACCGCATCCTGTTTGATCCGGAACTGCGGAATATAGAAGGAGTGAATGACGTCCTCCGACGTGAGATGCACCACGACCGGCTGATTCACGGTGACGTGCAGCTGATTGCGCAGCGTGAAGTCGTCGGCCGTGCCGAGCTGGCCGTCCGGCCCCGGGTAGGTGATTTGCCACTCGAATTGCTTCACGTGCACGCCGATCCCGTAGGCGTTCGGCGGCACGCTGTCGCGGCCTTTGATCTGCACCCAGTAGTGGTTGCTCACGATCCCCAGCGCCACCACCGTCACGGCGGGGATCGAGGTCCAGATCACCTCGGCGCGCGTCGAGCCGTGCGTGTAGAACGCCTTGCGGCCCGGACGCCCGCGGTAGCGAATCACAAACGTCACGAGTCCGACTTCGACGAGCACGAGCGCGATCCCCGTGATGATGAGAATCGCCAGGAACAGCGTGTCGATCGGACCAGCGAACGTCGATCCTGCGTCGGGAAGCCACCAACGCATCGAGTCCCCCCCCTCCCTCTCCTCGCGCTAGCGCGCGGCGAAAGTGAAGTTAGCCGTTTTGGTCTCGGTGCCCGCAATCGTCACGGTCGCGGTCTGCGTGCCAAACTTCTCGTGCCAAGCTTCGATCGTATACGTCCCGGGCGGCAGGCCGGTGATGGTGAAGCTCCCGTCCTGCTTCGACACCGCGAAGAACGGATCGGGGCGCACGCCGAGATAGGCGTGCATCCAGCCGTGGACGTTGCACTCGAGATTGACCATCACCTCAGGCGCGGAGAACGTCACCGTCTTCGTCATGCCGGCGTTCGGCTGGCTGACGTTGAACGGCCGATTCTTTTTCGCGATGGCTTTGATGTTATGCAGGAGAGGATCGGAGTTCTTGACCTCGATGTTTTGCCCCACCATGACGCCAAACACGTGCGGGTGGTAGCGGCAGCCGTTCTGATCCAGCACCACCGCGGTCGCGGGGGCGGGGAACGTTTGCCCCGCGGGCACACCGGCGCTGACGTAGACGAACACGTTCGCCAGCGCGTTAGCCGGACCCGCCACGACGTTCTCTTCGGTCGGGGGCGTCGTGTACTTCGCTTTACACGCCGCCTCTTCGCTCATGTCGATCGTGGGATTGCGCGGCGCCGTGCCCGTGAACTTGATCTTGCCGGTAATCGTGCCACCCGCCAAGGGCTGCGCAGAATCCGGAGATACCGCGCGTGGCGTCGCCGGTGGTGCGGCCTGCACGGTGCTGCGGTCCCCTTTGCTGCACACGGTGAGCAGGAACATGCCGCCCACCACGCTGAAAAATCGGCCTTTCATTGCTGCCTCCGGTAGGAAGTCTTCTGCTGCGCCCGCCACACAACCAGCATGCCCAACCCCAGGGTGAGCACCATAGCGAGGACCGGCGAGATGAATACCCGCGCCGGCACCGGTTCGTCGAGGGCGAGGAAGTACCACGTACTGACCGCCATGCGCGTGCCGTGCTCTCCGTTGGACCCATCCCACGCGAAGAACGCCACCGGGATGGCGCGGCCGGTCCGGAACGGAAGCTGGCTGGCCGTGTCGGCCGAAGCAAGTGCGCGGGTGAACACGACGCGCCACTGGCCATGGTCGTACACGGCGTGCGCTCCCGGCGCGCCCCCCGCAAGGGGATCGAACCGGTCGATCCCGCGCGCCAACCCGGCCACTGCCGTCGCCCGGGAGCTGCTCGACCAGCGCCACTGATACACAGGCGCGCTGGGGCTGCCCATCAGGAAGTAGGGCCGTTCCATACCGGTCGGAATGGAAACCGGAAACTGGACGGTGAGTTGATCAGGCCAGAGCGCGGGCTGCTCGCGCGTGGAATCGTCGCTGTCCAGCGTGGCGAGCATTCGGTTGATGTACCCCAACCAGGCGGTATCGGGACTCTCCGAACGATCATCCCACACGACGCGCAACGCGATGGAATCGGCGGTATGCACCGCCTTGACCCAGACACCAGTCACGGCGGGCGCGAACCAGCGCTCCTTGCGAATCACCTGGCCGACTAGTGGGAACCAGTACACATCGACAGACGCCCACGTGGAGTCATCGGGTGAGTGAGGCAAGGCTTTGGTCACGAGCGGCGCGTGAATCACGTCGCGCACGACCGGCGTCTCCTTGGGCGCCAAGCTCTGAACGTATTGCGCGACACGCCATAGCTGCTCATCGGTGAGGAACTTCTGGTCGAGCAGGTCGCTGAACGACGGCATCGGCGTGCCGTCGAGACCCGTGCGCAACCGATGATAGATGTCTGCGACGGTGCCGCCGCCATTGAATCGCCAGTTTTCGTGCAGATTCGCGGCGAAGATGGGATGACCGGCGTCGTCTTTGAGCGTCGGCGCCGATGGCCCGTCGCCGCGCCCCTGATCACCGTGACACTTGCGGCATCCGATCGAATCGTAGAACCGCCGGCCGGCCTTCAGGGCGTCCGTAGTACCGCCGCCACCTGGCGCACTGCTGAACTTGATGGGCTGTGGCCGCTGGCTGGTGTCCGCGAAGAAGCTCGAGAACGTCTTGATGTAGGCCAGCACGTCCCGGCGCTGGCGGTCGGACAAGCGCGTCTTCCACCCCGGCATCGCCGTCCCACCCAACCCTTCATCTATAGCGCGGAGCAGATCGGCATCGGTGGGCAGCTGGCCGCTCGGTGTCGAACGGATCTGGTAGATGGCACCGGTGAAATCACGGGGCGGAGGAATCATGTGCTTGGCGGCCGGGCCGTCACCGGCACCGTTGTCGCCGTGACATCCCGCGCACCATTTCGTGTATACGACCTTTCCCGCGGTCGTGTCTTGCGCGAAGGAGCACGGAGCACGGAGCAGTACGATCGCTGCCAGGATCAGAGCGCGTCTCGTCATGGCTTGCTCCCTGCTCCCTGCTCTGTGCTCACCTCCCAGGTCCTCGGCTTCCATCCCGTCTGATCATACAGGAAGAGCACCACCGACCAGATCTCGTTTTCGGTCAAGAAGTCTTCCCACGCCGGCATCGCCGAATTCCACGGCGTCCCTTCACGCGGCAGTCCTGGTCCGCCCTTGGCGATGCGCCAGAAGACGAAGCTCTCGGTCAGCTGCGCGATCGTGCCGTTGTCCTGGAAATTGGCCGGCAGGGGATTGAACCCGCTCGCGAAATGGCCCTGGCCGTCGAGATGATCGCCGTGGCACGGCACGCAGTTCTGATAGTAGATGCGGTGGCCTTCGGCGATGTGTGCGGCCAGGTCGCCCTGCTTGCGGAGCGGATTCTCGAGTCCGACAAGCGACATCGTCTTGCCGCGGAACGTGATCTGTGAGGGCGGTGCGGGGTGAATCGAACGGAGATTGGGCGGCGCCGCGACGCTCGCTTTCACCTGGCTGTAGGTGAGGCAGCCGACCACGAGCGTGACGGCGGCAAGCAATCCGTTCCGGACCATTTTGAGCCGCGGCTGAATGAGCACTTCCTGCAGCGGCTCCTTGAATTGCGTCCAGCGCGCTTCGTCGTCGCTGACCCAGATCAGGATGCCCACCAGCACGGTCGCCATGTACTGCAGCACGACGCTCTTCGGCACGATCGCGCTGCCCGGTAGCGCCGGGATGACGAAGACGATGAAGAGATACGCCAGGATGAGCAGACCCACGGCCTGCCAGAACGGATGGCGCAGGTAGGCTCTCATTTCTGGCTCGACAGGAATTGCACCAGCGCTTCGAGCTGCGCGCCGGTCAGCTGATTGCCGAACATCTTCGGCATGACGCCGACGAACTTCTCATAGCCCTTTGCGACCCGCGTATCAGGCTTGAGAATGCACTCGCGGATGAGCGCGCCTGAGAGGCGCGAGCCCACGTGCGTGAGATTTGGCCCGATGGCGCCTCCTTCGGTGCCAATCTTGTGGCACCCCGTGCATCCGGCGCCGCGAATCATGGTCATCGGATCCGTAGAGCCCCCGGCGATCCCTGCCGCCGGTGCCGCCCCTGGCGCCCCTGTGCCACCGGCGGCAGAGGCGGCACTGGCGGCAGGGATGTCCGACGCCGTCACGTCCACCGTTCCGCCGTTCGACTCCAGGAACGCGACCAGCGCCCAGATCTGCTGCGGCGACAGGATGCGGCCCATCTCGGGCATGATCGGCTCATAGCCTTGCACGACGTACGCGCGAGGGCTCGTGAGCGACTCGTAGAGGTACGCCTTGCACTCCTTGCCCGGCTCGCGCTTGCCGCAGCGCGCGCCAATCGGACCCTGACCCTTTTCGTCGGTCAGCAGATTCGGCGCCCGCGTGCCGAGGCCGTGACAGGCGGTGCAACCGCCCGCGCCGTGGTAGAGCTGGTCGCCGGCGCTCACGAGCTGCTCGGGGGTGACGTTGGCGCCAAGCGTCAGCGCGTGCGGGACCTCCGACTGCACCTGCGGAATCTTGTTCGCGATCAGCGTATACAGCGCCAGCGTGCCGAGCACGACGCCGATGATGCGGAGGTTAGTGGCCCACATGCGGCGCCTCCACCGTCGACGGTACGAATGTCGACTTCTCAGCGAGTCCGCCGAGCCAGAAGATGAAGCCCACGAGCGAGAGGAAGATCAGCACGCAGGTGCTGATCATGATCGCGGCATAGCCCAACGCCGGGGTCGCGGCGTAGGGCGTCATATCCTGCATCACCTGCCAGACATGCCAGTGCTGACGGATCCCGCTGCGGGCGAATCCCATCAGGCCCATGAGCCAGGTGAACGTGACGGCCAGGATGAAGAGCGCGTACTGCGAGCGTGGCGGCATCTTGCCCCACTGGATCGCGCCGAGCGACTGCGCGCCGCGCGCCATGAGCACGTCGATGAGAGTCACGAAGACGATGCAGGCGAGAACCGCGCCCACCTGATACACCGAATAGCCGATGCGGACGATCGCCTCTACGAAATAGCCGCGGATGCCGAAGAACAGCACGATCGCGGCCGCGATCACGAACATCGCCGCCTGGATGCCCGTGCCGGTCTTCGCCCACGGCACCACCTGCCGGATGTTGGCGCGCCGATACAGCAGGAATGAGAGGAACGTCGACAGAATCATCAAATTCACGGCCGTATTCTTGGCGCTCATCACGCCCAGCGCCCCGAGCAGGGGATGGTGGGAGCCGCCCATGGCAGCCAGCTCGCGTGAGTCCGCGATCATCGTGTGTGGAGTGCCCCACACGAGCGCACCGAGGACGAGCACGACCAGCAGCCACTTGGTGTAGGGCCGGAACCGCTCGGCACCGGGGATGCGGCCCATCCCCACCCAGAGATAATAGTTGCCCGCCAGGAACAGCACGGCGATGAGGAACGCCTGGATCACCCACAGCCAACTCATGAAGCCGCCCATCATGGTGATGCCCATCGACTGATCGTACTGGTAGATCTCGCGACCCAGCCAATAGCCGGCGAACGGCAGCACGATCAGCGCCGACATCGCGACAAAGTTGCCGACGTACCCCATCCAGTCGTAGTGGGCGCGCTCTTCCTCGGTGCGGGCGGCGAGGAAGCGATAGCTCGCGTAGGCGCCGACGATCGCGCCGCCGAACACCACGTTGCCGATCAGGCGGTGAATGTTGATCGGCATCCAGGTGTGATTGAGAATCGCATGCCAGAGCTTGATGCTGGTGGGTGAGGTCTCGGGTGTGATGTCGCGCGGCGGCGTCATCATGTAGGTGAGCCACGAGTCGGCAATAAACATCACGATCGTGCCCCAGACATTCAGCAGAATGCCGAGACACCAGTGCACGATCTTCGCCCGCCCGTATTTCCAGCGATCCCAGCCGTAATAGTAGAGGTACAGCGTGAACGACTCGAAGAAGAAGATCGAGACGTACACCCACATCGATACGCCGAAGATCGCCGTCAGATAGGCCCAGAACCGTGGATAGAGCGTCGACAGCAAGAACACGAAGACGGCGCCCCAAATCGCCGTCGCGCTGTAAGCGATCAACAACAGCCGCGTGAACTCCTTCGAGAGCCGGTCGTAGCGCTGGTCCTTGCCGAAAATGCCGATTGCCTCGGCCACCACCGCGAAGATCGGCACGCCCAGCACGAATGCCGCGAACATCAGGTGGATCTCGGCGGCGATCCAGATCGCGGCGCGACTGCCGATGACCGGGAAGTCGCGGTACGCAGCAGCCGTGTCGGCAGCAGCCTGGACGAGCGCCAGCACGCCGGGGGGGGCCATCGGGGCCATCGGGGCCATCGGGGCCATCAAGTATCCGCCACGAAGAAGGGACGCTTCTTGGAGAAATCCACCGGCATCGCGGTGCGGATTTCCGTCAGCAGTTCGGGTGTGATTTCGTTGAGGCCGCGCTCACGCGCCCAATCTTCAACACGCTTTGCCACCACGCCGCGCACGAACGACGGAATCCGCTCGAGACGCGTCCGCGCGGCCGCGGTCCAAGTCAGCGCCGGAGTAAAGTCGCTTCCATAACTGACACTCCCCGGTTCAATCACCTCGATCCCTCGAGGTTCATACGTGCATGAGGGATCTGCGGCGAGAACATCTCCTTCGAGCGCGAACGCCCGCGCGCGACACCCACCACACAGCTTCTGATACTCGCAACGTCCGCACTTCCCGCCGAGGGAGCCCTCGCGCAGCTGCCGGAACAGCGCCGAGCTGCGCCAAATCTCGCCGAAGCTCTGCGCGCGCAAATCGCCCGCGACCTCGGGGAGGTACGGACAGGGCGTCAATTTCCCGTCGGGCGTGATGCGGCAGTACTGCGTGCCGCACGGGCAGCGCGTTTCGTAATTGAGAATCGGGGAATCACGATCTGCGGCGTGGACATGCCGCATGAAGTGCGGGGCGCACTTCGCGCGTATCATCATCTGGCCGCGATACTGGCGCTGCCAGCGTGCGAGATCCGCCAGGACCGCTTCGTATTCGGCGGGCGCGAGATCGGACAGCCCGGCACCGCGCCCCGTGGCGACCAGGAAATAGCAGTTGAAGGCAACGGCGCCCTGCTCCGCCGCCCACTGCGCAAGCCGCTCCAGCTCGGCACGATTCCCTTTGGTCGCCGTCGTCTGAATGATGAAATCGAGGCGCTGTTCACGCAGCCGGCCCAGCGCGGCGATCGTGTCGTCGAGCGAGCCTTTGCCGTGGCGGAAGTTGTCATGGTAGCTCGGGCGCAGCGAATCGATCGACACCGCGATTCCCCGCACGCCGGCGGCCTTGAGCGCGGCGATACGCTCGTCGGTCAGCAGTGTGCCGTTGGTCCCGACGACGACGGTCGCACCGTGTTGTGACGCATACGCCGCGATCTCCGTGAGATCGTGCCGCAGCAACGGTTCGCCGCCGGAGAGAATGATCATGGGCGCCGGATTGACGGCGAGCAGCTCGTCCACGATCCGCAGGCACTCCTCAGTCTGCAGCTCGGACGTCGCGCTCTCATGCGGTCCGGCCGAGATGTAACAGTGGGCGCACTCCAGGTTGCAGCGCCGCGTGAGATTCCAGGCGACGACGTGTGGAACGTAGCTCACTGCAGCAGCTTCTCGACCGCCCGCTTCGCCTCCTCGGGCGTGACTGTCTTCATGTCGACGGGGCACTTCCGCATTTTGTCTTCGATATCTCGGATGGGGCAGCGCGTGATGCCTTGCGCTTTTGCTTCTTCAATGAACGCGCGCATCTCCGGCGACAGCGCGTCCTTCCCCTCAGCCTCGGCCCGGATCTGCTTCGCCCGCAGCTCGGTGAACATCACCATCATCGTGTCGACGTCGAACTCGTCGGCTTCGATCATCGCTTGCTTGTTGTCGTCCATGACGCGTGTGGTGACGCGCCAGATGTCGTGATTGCGGGCGAAGCGTTCGACCGTATTGCGAGCCAGCGGCCGGGCGATCAGCGGAACCAGCTGCAACCGCTGCCAGCTCTCCTCGGTCCAGACGATGGGGTCCGTGGCGACACGCGGCCGCTTCGACACCGCGCCTGTAACTGGGCATTTCGTCTCGACTTCGGCGACGGCGAGCTCGGGATCGGCGTCGTGCCCCTGCACCTTCGTCGCCTTCATCTGTTCGGTGGCCTTCACTTCGGCCAGCGCGATCTCTTCGGCGCTGCCAATGCCCATGATCAGCTGCATGTGGGTCGGGAGCAGCTTCTGGATCGCTTCATCCAACCACTTGTTCGTGACCGTCGGCGGCGGGCCGCCGTTCCCCACATGCTCGAGGACGTATTCTTCGACGGCGCGCCGGGCGATTCCCTGTGCAAAGGGCGGCACGCGAAGAATTCTCACCTCGGCTTCCGGCGCCCACGGCAGACCGGCCTGGCCGTCCTCTTCAATCCACGGGATGTCTTCAGGACGGACGCCGGTGACCCCAACAAGGAGCACGGAGCACGGAGCAAGACGCACCAGGTTTTCCGATTGGGATCCAAGCTCGGTGTCTTCGATGCGATGGGCGCCGTGACGGCCGAGGACGAGCAACGTCGGCTTGATCTCGTCCGCCCACTGCATGATCACCTGGAATGGCTTGCCAATGAGGATCTGCGTTTTGAGCGGGACATCGGAGAACTGCTGCGCCATGACCTCGGCGCGCTTGAGATTCGCCTGGCAGAGCTTGAGCAGCCCTTTGTCGATGATGTTGTTGTGCAGCTCTTCCTGCTCTTCGAATTTGAAGACTTTCGATGCCTGATAGGACAACACGTCTTTGATATTGTGAAAGACGACGTGGTGATACTCGACGTCGAACGCGCTGCACACGTACAGCGAGGCGCCGAACTCCTGCGCGAGCTCGAGCGCCGCTTTCATCGCGTTGTAGCTGTTCGACGAGCCGTCCACACAGACCATGAAGCGGCCGCCCGCGATCGGCTGCTGGTCGCGCACGACGAGCACGTCCTTCTCGACATTGCGCAGCACGCGCGCGACGACGCCGCCGAGCTGCGAGAACTGCTGGCGCCCCAAGCCATGCGCGCCAATCGCGAGGAGATCGTACTGCCGGCCGGACGAGCCGACGAGCCGCGCGGCGCTGTCCTCGTCTTCCGCGACGAGCCGGCCGTTCTCGCCGAGCTTGACATCGCTGCGGACTTTGTCGCCGCCGTCGT
>DASWCE010000287.1:0-3252 GCA_036390255.1 Gemmatimonadales bacterium
GAGGATCCACGCGCCGATGCCGTCGAAGCCGCGGGCGACGTACTGGTCGTCGATGCCGGTTTCACCGCCGGCTTTGCGGCCCATTTGATGAAACGTCCGAGTCGGGAACATCCATTGGTGGAGGTCCTAGCCGCCGACGCCGAGTGGGTTGTCGACGCTCTGGTGCGGCCCGGCGCCGTAGCCGTCGAGAGAGATGGAGAATGTGTGAACGCGAAGTCTGGTCTTTTTCATGATCCAAAGAACCCCTTCGGCGTCACACCCTTCAGGAATGGCTCGATGAACCCCATCAGCAGATCGACCTGCGTGATGACCGCCGTGTGTGACGTCGCCGGCAGGATCGCGAGACGCGATGCCGGGAGCGGCTTGCCCATGTCGCCCATGACGCCGCCGCCGAGCAACCGGAATAGCGAGACGAGGTGCTCGAGCGTATAGCCGTCCGCGTCGCCCCCGATGATCAGCACCGGAGTCTTCACCCGCTTCAGGTCCTCGCCCCACGACATCGGCTCACGCTCGAGCGCGATCAGCTTACGCACGAGCGCGGGAAAGCTGTCGGGAGTGGGCGAGAGCTTGCGATACTCCGCGGCGAACGGCATCTGGAGGAACATGTCCACCGTCATCTGCGGGATCATCGCTTTGAACTCGGGCTGCAAGCCGGCACTGTCATAGGCGACGGACGCCGCGACGAGCTTGTTCACCTTGTCCGGGTGCCGGATCGCGAGCTGCAGCCCCGCGCCGGCGCCCATGGAATAGCCGAACACGTCTGCCTTTTGCAGACCCACCGCGTCCATGAACGCCGCCACGTCGTCGGCCAGGTTCGGATAGGTGATGGGCCGGTCGATGTCGGTAGTGCGGCCGTGGCCCTGGAGCTCGAGCGCGTAGACCTTGTGCGTCCGCGCGAGCCGCGGGACGATCGCGCTCATCGTCCGAATGTTCATGTAGGCGCCGTGCAGTACGATCAGCGGCTCGCCCTGGCCGGACACTTCGTAATACATCCGCATACCGTTGACCTGGACGCGGTGGCCCACAGCCGGGCGACGGGGCGCGGCCTGCGCGTCCGCCATGGCTGGCGTGGCGAGCAGCGCGAGGGCGAGGGTAAGGCGCGCAATAGTCATCAGAAACTCTCCTGTGTGCGGGTTCGTTCAAGCGTCGATCGAGCGTTCCGGAAATCGACAGCGACCGAAGGCTAGAAACGGCAGAGGACTGATGGTAGGGTGCTCCTTCGCTTCGGCGAACGGCCCGTCCGTCACGCCGGAGGAGCCTCGAACACGCCGCCGGTCGGCCCGCCCGGCGGCAACCGCACACCCCAGAGGACGCTCGCCGCACCCTGTTCAACTGAACGCGGCGCGCCCTGCCCGCCCATGTCGGTGCGCACCCATCCCGGACTGACCGCGTTGACGAGAATCCCGCCTGGCCTCAGCCTCGCTGCGAACAGCCGGGTCATCCCATTGAGCGCCGCTTTGCTCGCACCGTAACCGGCTGGAGCTTCCTTGGCCAAGCGCTCGAGCTCAGCGAGTGACAGCTTGGGATTGGACAGGCGTTTGACCAAGCTCGCAGGCTGGGCGGAGAGTTCCCCGAGACCGCTCGTCACCATCACCACGCGTGCATTTGGGGCGAGGAGCGGCTCCAGCGCACGCGTCAGCAGCAAAGGGCCGAGCACGTTGACGGCCCAAATCTCGCGCGCGGGTCCTTTATGGATGCCGGCGTTGTTGATGAGCGCATCGAGGAGCTGGTTCCGCGCGCGCAGCCGTTTGGCCAAGGCCTCAATCGATTCGGAGTCTCCCATGTCGACGAGCTCGGCCTGCGTTCCTGGGGGTGCCGAGGTCAGATCTCGCACGGCGGCTATTACCTGCCAGCCCTCCGACGCGAGCGTGCGAGCGACTTCGCGTCCGATGCCGCGGCTCGCTCCCGTAACCAGCGCTCGCTGACCTGCTTCATTCACGTTGTTACGCCCTTCTTCGAGCCCGCGTATTGCTCAATCTAAAAGCTGGTGCTTCGCTCCGCGCACGTTCCGCGCGCTCCGCTCAGGATGACAAGTGTGGGGCTTTTTGAAGAGGCAGAGGAAATACGAACGTTGCACTGCGGAAATGAGCCGGAGAATGGTGTTGACGTACACGATCGCCTTTTCCTCGCTCATCTGCGCGGCGACCTTCGAAGGATACGACACGTACTGGTAGGCGTAGACCTCGTTCACACTCGGCTGTGGCTCGACTTGGGCTCGCACCAGCTGCAACACGACGATCCACTCTCCTTGGTACTGGACGAACACGATTTGCTTCACCTTGACTGCGTCGAACCGGACACCGCCGCTCGAGATGTCGAGGTTCTCGAACTCCACGAATTCGGCATTGATGGCGACGGGTCCCGCGCCGACGACGATCGCACGCAGCGGCGGGATGATGGCGTGGCGAAAGGTGGTCTACGAGGCGATCGGCGTGTTGTCGAGCCGCGAGCAAGCCGACGGAGTGCGGGCCCTCACCGCATCGCGCCGCTATCTCGACCCCTCGCGCGTCGCGATCTGGGGCTGGAGCGGCGGCGGATCGAGCACGCTACAGGCCATGTTTCGTTACCCCGACGTTTACCAGGTCGGGATGTCGGTGGCGCCCGTGCCGGACGAGCGCCTCTACGACACGATTTATCAGGAGCGCTACATGGGTCTCTTGCAGAGCCCGGCCGACAGCGCGCGCTACCAGCGTGCCTCTCCGATCAACCAGGCCGAGGGGCTCAACGGACAGCTGTTGATCGTGCATGGGTCCGGTGACGACAACGTGCATTACCAGGGCACGGAACGCCTGGTGAACCGCCTGGTCGCGCTCGGCAAGCCGTTCGACTTCATGGCGTACCCCAATCGCTCTCATTGCATTTGCGAGGGGCGTGGAACGACGCTCCACATCTACGCGCTGCTCACGCGGTACCTGATGGAGCATCTTCCCGACGGGCCGCGGAGCCATTGACCAAGCAGAGGGCGGAGGCTTAGTCGGCGGCCTGCGCAGCCTCGTCGGCCAGCAATCGAAACGACTTCACCGCGCCGGTCAGCCGATCCGCCGCTTCCGCGAGCTGGTTGGCGGACGACGCGATCTCCTGGGTCGAGGCGCTCTGTTGCTCGCCCGAGGCGGCCAGCTCTTCCGCGGAGGCGAGCAGGCTGTCGGTCTGGCCCGCGACGGTGGTCAGGCGGTTCGCGATTTCCTCGACGAGCGCGCGCAGCTCGGTGGCCGACTGCGCGATCTCGCGGCCCCAGGCGGCATTGGCGTCCGC
>DASWCE010000288.1:0-22765 GCA_036390255.1 Gemmatimonadales bacterium
GGTGCTGAACGCCCTGTGCTGGAACGTCTTGTTCCGCGCGATTGTGAACGGTGGCTTACTGCGCAAAGAGGTGACCGCCGAGACGGTCGCCAACATACAGCGGACCTATTACGTAGGTCTTCTCGTCTACGCCGCGGCGACCGCGCTCGCGTTCGTGAAGCCGGCGCTCGGCCTCGCCCTCAACGGTGCCTTATGCGTGGTCTGGATCAGACTCGGCTATCGATCGGAGTCGTCGGGCTCGGCGCGGCCCTCCTAGGCGCGGCCTGTAAGCGATCCGGGGATTCGCCCGAGTTCGCCGCGATGCAGACGCGCGGCGTGCACGTGATGGGCGTCGACCAGTACACGTCCGCGCACGTCTTCGAAGATCTGGCGGACGGCGGCCGGGTGGTGTTGGATCGCGATGATCCTGCCGACACGGCCGCGATCGCGACGATTCGCGCGCACATGCGAGCCATTGCCACAGCGTTCCGCGCGGGCGACTTCACCAAGCCGTTCGCCGTGCACGCCCAGACCGTGCCCGGCACCGCCGTGATGCGCGCACGACGCGCGGCGATCAGCTACGAGCAGATCGACCGGCCGCGGGGTGGGGAAGTCCGCATTCGAACGAATGATCCCGAAGCCGTGGCGGCGATACACGAATTTCTGGCGTTCCAGCGTCGAGAACACCGTGCCTCGAGTCATGAGATGTGAGACGTGAGGGAGACTCCTGTCGGAACCCCTGCCGGCGCTGCATTGTTCGAGTCGCACCCCTCCTTCAAGGATCGCCGATGCCCACCCCCGTTCTCTTCATTCATGGTCTCTGGTTGCACGCCGATTCCTGGAAGCCCTGGATCGAGCTGTTCCGCGCCGCGGGCTACGATCCCATCGCGCCGGGCTGGCCCGGCGAGCCGGCCACGGTTGCTGAATCGAACGCGCACCCCGAGCGCCTCGCCAACGTAGGCATCGACGACGTCGTCGCGCATTACGCCGCCATCATTCGCATGCTGCCGGCGAAGCCGATCGTGATCGGGCATTCGTTTGGTGGTCTCGTCGCGCAGAAGCTGCTGGGGATGGGGCTCGCGTCCGCCGCGATCGCGCTCGACCCCGCACAGATCCGCGGCGTGCTGCCGCTGCCGTTCGCGCAGCTCAAGAGCGCGTTTCCGGTCCTCGGCAACCCCTTCAACTACAAGAAGGCGGTGTCGCAGACGCCTAAGCAGTTCTTCTTCGGCTTCGGCAACGCCGTCTCGGAGCAGGAATCCAACGCGCTGCACGCGAAATACCACATCCCGGCGCCCGGGAGGCCGCTGTTCGAGGCGGCATTTGCGAACTTCCTGCCGAATACCCCCGCGAAGGTCAACACGAAGGCGACGCGCGGCCCGTTGCTGATTACGGGTGGCGGGAAGGATCACACCGTTCCCGAAGTGGTGTCGCGCTCCGCCTACAAGCTCTATCGCAAGAACCCGAGCGTGACCGACTACAAGGTCTTCGCGGACCGTGGCCATTCGCTCACGGTAGACAGCGGCTGGAAGGAAGTGGCCAACGCTTCGGTGTCGTGGCTCAAGAGCAAGGGGATGTGAGCCGCGTCAGGAATTCGTAGGGGAATGACAAGGTGCCGTAGCGGGGCGTGGGATCGTTGCGTATTTCTGACGCCATGAACCTACACCCCGTGGTTTTTTGCCTTGCCTCCCTGACCGTCCCTGCCGCCCTGTCGTCGCAGGCGCCCGGCCATTTCCCGCCGGACTCGCTCATCAACGTTAAGGTCATTCCGAAAAACACGCCCGTCATGAACGTCGTCGGGATCATGCGCAACTTCGCCGGCGCCCTCGGTGTGCGCTGCCAGTTCTGTCACGTCGGGCAGGAAGGCCAGCCGCTCGGGCAGTTTGACTTTGCCAAGGACGAGAAGCGCACGAAGCTGACGGCGCGGCAGATGATGCGCATGGTCGAGGAGATCAACCGCCGGCTCGACACGCTGCCCGAGCATGAGAAGATGACAAGCCACGTCGAGGTAACCTGCAACACGTGTCACCGCGGCGTCAGCCGGCCGATGTCGCTCGAGCAGCTGATTCAGGAGACGGCCCAGACGGCGGGCGTGGATTCCGCGACGCGCGCCTATCGTGCATTGCGCGACCGCTACTACGGCCGCGCGGCGTACGACTTCGGCGAGCCGACGCTGAACATCTCAGCGTTCCGGTTGGCGCGGGCGGGCAAGTACACCGAGGCGTTCGCGATTCTCCGGCTCAACGAGGAGCAGTTCCCGACGTCGTCGAACCTCTCGACGTTCCGGGGCAACATCAATCTCATGAAAGGCGACACGGCCGCCGCCATTGCGGCGTTCCGTGAGGCCGTGAAGCGCGATTCCACGAACGGCGAGGCGCAGGGCAGGCTGCGGCAGCTTATTCGACCGTAGCTTTATTGATCTTGTCGAGCTTGGGAAACTGACGGGCGAGATACTTCTCGCCCTCGATGTGGATGCGCATCTGATCGGGCCCACGCCCCTGTGGCGCGCCCTCGCCATAGACGCCGTAGAGCTTATCCACCACGTCCATCCCTTCGACCACCTCGCCGAACGGGGCGAAGCCGCTCGCGTCGAGCCGATCGTTGGCGCCGTAATTGATGAAAACCTGTGTGGTCCGCGTCCCCGGTCCCGCGGTTGCGAACGTTACCATGCCGCGCTGGTTGGAGCGCCGCACCGGGTCGTCGGGAATCCGCCGCTCGCGCCACGCGGCGGTTACCGCGGTGTCGCCGTGCAGGCCGAACTGCGCCATGAAGCCGGGAATCACCCGGAAAAACCGGACGCCGTTGTAATAGCCGGAGCGCACCAGGTTGTAGAAGCGATCGGCGCCGTGCGGCGCCCAGGCGCGATGCACCGCGATGACGACGTCGCCCTTCGTGGTCGAGAACCTGGCGCGGAAGCTGTCGGGCGCCTGCAGGGCGAATCCCGGATCGGACGGGTTGTGGAAGTCAGGGACGCCGCCGGCCGTCGAGGCGGGCTTGTCCGCGGGCTTGGAACATGCCCCCATGCCCACCAGTGTGAGGGCGATCACGGAACCGTATGAGATGTAACGCATAACGCAATGCTAGCTTCTCGAAAATCCGTTCGCTATAGTGTGCCCCCGACTTCCCCACAGGTGGGGGCTTCCAATGGACAGCTGGATTTCTCAACGCATTCGCGCGGTCTCGTTCCGCCGTGTCGTCGTCTGGACGCTCGCCCTCGTCGGCGGCGTGCTGCTCGCCACGAGCGATCGTCGCTACATCCTGAACTTCCTGGCCGGCCCTTATAAGCTCGAACGGGCTGACCTCGATTCGATCCACGATGTCACCGCCACGCCGCGCTACTACGCGCGCATCGCCGGCGACAGAGTGCTCGACACCGGACTCCGCCAGTACACGGTACACACCCAGAGCGGGGTCGAGACCCGTCGTGAGGAATCGGCGGCTTATCACGCACTGGTCATCGGCAATCACTATCTCGTCGTCCGCACGGCCGGCCCCGAATCACGCCAGGCCGAGGGGAAGCTGGTCCCCTGGCCCGAAGATCTCGAGAACGAGCTGTTCGACAGCAAGGATATGCGGTCGTTGCGCAGCAGCTTCTATCCCTTCTATCTGGATACCGATTCCTTCCGCCGGCCGGGCTTCGTGGTCATCGGCGTGGCGATCGTGTTTCTGCTCCTCTTCGTCTGGCAGGCGCTGCCGGCGTGGCGCGCGTGGCGCGAGCCCGACCGTCATCCGCTCGCCCAACGCATCGCGAAGTGGGGCGATCCGATCGGGGTCGCCGTCGAGGCCGAACACGACTTCAACAATTCACTGCTCCGGGGCAAGGCCGGCTGGCGCTTCGGCAACAGGTTCCTCGTGCGATCCAGCTTTTTCAGCTTCAACATCCTACGGCTGCAGGATGTGCTCTGGGCGTACAAGAAGATCACGAAACACAGCGTGAACTTCATTCCCACCGGCAAGACCTACGAGGCGATCGTCAACTGTTATGGCGGCACCGCGACGATTCGCGGCAGCGAGAAGAAGGTGGGGGAGATGCTGAATTTCGTGCAGCAGCGCGCGCCGTGGGCGATTTACGGTTTCAGTGACCAGCTGGCGGCCACCTTCAACAAGCATCGTCAAGATTTTGCGCGTGGCGTGGAGCAGCGCAAGCAGGAGTGGGCCCAGAAGTCGGCGCAGAAGCCGTAGTATGGGAAGCGCCTAAGGCGAGCCGGCTGACCCCGTTGTGATCTAGCCCCCACGCTCGGCGCTGTGGGAGGTTATCTTAGTCTCGCATGGCTGACAGCGGCCTCCCCCCCCCCGCCTCCCCCCCGAATCGTCCGTCGCGCGGGTCGGGCTCGCTCACGGTGCACCTCGCCGATGAGCTGGACGTCTATTTCAATGAAGTCGCCCACGGCCGTCCCGTCGGCTTCGTCGCCTCGCCCAAGTGGAAGCCCCGCACCGACGTCTATGAGACCGACGACGAGCTAATCGTCCACATGGACATCGCCGGCATGCAGGCCGACGACTTCAGCGTGGAGTTGGACGAGGGGATCCTCAGGATCTCCGGCGAGCGTACCACGCGGCAGCCCGCCGGAGGCAAGCGTCACTACCATTCTATGGAAGTGCAGATCGGTCCGTTTGAGCGCCGCTTCCGGTTGCCGGTGGTGGTCGATCCCGCGTCGATCCGCGCCACGTACGAGCACGGCTTCCTCGAGATCCGGCTGGCTAAGCAACCGCCCCGTTCGTCGGGCGCGCAATCGGTGCGGGTGACGTGATGGAACGCCTGCCGGTCCTTCCCCTGGGCCAGCTCGTCGTCTATCCCCACGTTGTCCTGCCGCTGGCTCTCACAGATCCCAAAGCCGTTCAATTGATCGACGAGATCATCCAGGGCGAGAAGCGCCTGCTGCTCGGCGTCGTGAAGTCCATGGGCGGAATCGAGCCGCCCGAGGGCGCCGTCATGAACACGCTGCCGCACCAGCTCTACGACGTCGGCACGCTCGGCACGATCGTGCGGATGCTGAAGCTGGGCGACGGCTCGGTGCGCGTCATGGTGCAGGGGCTCGAGCGCGCCCGGTTGAAGGACGTCGCGCAGGGCGAGAAGTGGCTGATGGCCGGCTGCGAGTCGCTGATCGAGAACCTGCTCGAAGACGCGCGCACCGAGGCGCTGAAGCGCACCGTCATCGCGCAGTTCTCGCGCGTCATCGACATCGCGCCCTATCTCGGCGCCGAGCTGCACGAGGTGCTGGCCGGCATCACCGAGGCGGGAAAGCTCGCCGACTTCATTGCCGCGAATCTCGATCTCGCGCTGCCGGCCAAGGCCGAGCTGCTCGCGATCGACGACGTGACGCACCGGCTCGAGCGGCTGGGTGAGTTTCTGATGCAGGAGCTGCAGGTGCTCGAGGTCGGCACCCAAATCCAGGAAAAAGTGAAGACGCGGCTCGATCAAAATCAGCGCGAATACGTGCTGCGCGAGCAGCTGCAAGTGATCCGCCAGGAGCTGGGCGAAGGCGAGGGCGACGACGAGCTCGAAGAGCTCGCGCAGCGTCTCGATGAAGCGCAGCTGTCAGCGGAGGCCAAGAAGGTGGCCGACCGCGAGCTGAAGCGGCTGCGCCAGATGTCGCCGCAGTCCGCCGAGTACCAGGTTGCCCGCACGTACCTCGACGTGTTCGCGGCGCTGCCGTGGAGCCGCGTCACCCAGGACCGGCTCGAGCTCAAGGCGGCGCGCGAGATCCTCGATCGCGACCACTACGATCTCAAGACGATCAAAGAGCGCATCCTCGAGTACCTCGCGGTGCGGACGCTCAATCCCGACGCGAAGGGCTCGATCCTCTGCTTCGTCGGACCGCCGGGCGTCGGCAAGACGTCGCTCGGCCAAAGCATCGCCGAAGCGCTGGGCCGCAAGTTCACGCGCGTCTCGCTCGGCGGCGTGCGCGACGAAGCGGAAGTGCGCGGCCATCGCCGCACCTACGTCGGCGCGATCCCCGGCCGCATCATCCACGCGCTGCAGCGCTGCGAGACGCGGACCCCGGTGCTGATGCTGGACGAGGTGGACAAGATGGGCGCCGACGTCCGCGGCGATCCCACCGCCGCGCTGCTCGAGGTCCTCGATCCGGCGCAGAACTCGACGTTCGTCGATCATTACCTCGAGGTGCCGTTCGACCTGTCCGGCGTGATGTTCATCGCTACGGCGAACAGCACGGTGCCGATTCCCGATCCGCTGCTCGACCGCATGGAACAGCTCACGCTCGTCGGCTATACGCCGTCGGAGAAGCTGCAGATCGCCAAGCGCTACCTGCTGCCGCGCCAGCTCAAGGAGACGGGGTTAGGCAAAGGCAAAGAGGCTGAGCGCGCGCACATCGCGGACGCCGCGCTCGACCGGCTGATCGCCGAATACACCAGGGAAGCGGGCGTCCGCCAGCTCGAGCGCGAGATCCAGGGCGTCCTGAGGAAAGCCGCGCTGGAGGTGGTCGAGGGGAAGTCGACGACCGTACGGATCTCCTCGAAGAATCTCGAGAAGTACGCGGGACAGCCCAAGGTGCAGAGCGAAGTCGCCGGCCGGGCGCCGGAGATCGGCGTCGCCACCGGGCTCGCGTGGACGCCGGTCGGCGGCGACATCATGTTCATCGAAGCGATCCGCATGCCCGGCAAGGGTCAGATCACGCTGACCGGCCAGCTCGGCGACGTGATGAAGGAATCGGCGCAGGCCGCCTGGAGCCTGCTGCGCGCCCGCGCCGGCACGCTCGGTATTCCGCTCGACGCGTTCACGCAGTCGGACGTGCACCTGCACGTGCCGGCCGGTGGGGTGCCCAAGGACGGTCCCTCGGCCGGCATCACGATCGCCGCGGCGCTCGCATCGCTGCTCTGCCGCCGCCCGGCGCGGCACGAAGTCGCGATGACGGGCGAGCTGACGCTGCGTGGACGGGTGCTCCCCATCGGCGGGCTTAAGGAGAAGTTGACGGCCGCGGCGCGAGCGGGCGTGAAGTCCGTGCTGGTTCCCGAACGGAACAAGAACGACCTCATTGACTTGCCAGAAGAGGTGCAGAAGTTGCTGGATATCAAGCTCGTGGAAACGATCGACGATGTGCTCGAATTGGCGCTGCTCGACGCGCCGGAGGAGCGTGAACAACGCCGCTCCGGTGGTATTCGTGTCGTGACGTCCCCGTCGACACCCGCGCCGCCATCACCTCCCGGGCAGGCTCGGCGATGAGCGACGTCGCCACCCTCGAAGCCGTACTCGCCGAGCTCCGGCGCCGCGACGGCAAGTACAACGAGCGCGCCTACGTCTTCGTGCTTGCGGCGCTGGAATTCGCGCAAACGCGGCTGCCGGCGCGGCGCCATCTGAGCGGCGTCGAGCTGGCGTGGGCCTGCCGCGATTTCGCCTTGGCGCAGTTCGGGATGCTTGCCGCGTCGGTGCTGACGCACTGGGGCGTGCACACCACAGAGGACTTTGGCCAGATCGTCTTCATGCTGATCGACGTCGGATTCCTGGCACGCCAGCCCAGCGATCGGATCGAGGACTTCGAGCGCGTTTATGATTTCGCCGAGGTCTTCAAGGCCGGGGCCGGCTATCGTTGGCCGGGAGTCTCGTTTTCGGGGTGAGCGTCCGACCGCCCGCCGTCAGCGGGCGATTCTACCCGTCCGATCCCACCGAGCTGCGGGCGACCGTTGCAACATTACTCGCCGACGCGCGCCAGGCCGTCGGGCCGTCAGGCCGTCCGGCCGTCGGTCTTATTGCACCGCACGCCGGCTACATCTACTCCGGCCCGACGGCAGCCCGCGCGTTCGTTCGGACGGTCATCCCCGCGCTCGTCATCATTGTTGCGCCCAATCACACCGGCGTTTGCGAGGCCAAGAGCGGCGTGTCGCTGTGGGAGGCGGGCGCGTTTCGAACGCCGCTCGGGGAGGTGCCGATCGCGGCGGACGTCGCGGAAGGGCTTCGCAAGATTTCTGGCGGCGTCGTCGAGGTCGATCACGCAGCGCATCGGAGCGAGCACGCGGTCGAAGTGGAGCTGCCTTTCCTGCAGCTGCTCCGGTCAGACGTCCGGATCGTGCCGCTGGTGATCGCCTGGGATGCCTGGGATCCCGCCCGGTTGCTCGGCGACCTCCTCGCGCGGCTCGTGAAAGCGGCGGGCGAGCCGGCGCTGCTGCTCGCCTCCAGTGACCTCAATCACTATGAGGCGGCGCGGGTCTCGGAGGAAAAGGACGCGCGCGCGCTCGAGGCGGTGCGCGCGCTCGACGGTGCGGAGCTTTTGGCGCGCTGCAAGCGCGAGCACATCTCAATGTGCGGGCGCGCGCCCGCGGCGATCGTTCTCGAGGCCACGCGGGCGCTGGGCGCCACGCGAGCCGACGTGGTAGACTATCGCCACTCTGGTTGGGTCTCGGGTGACAACGCGCGCGTTGTGGGATACGCGGGGGTGGTGATTCCGTGAATCCGATTCCGGTGCTCTCGGCGAGCGAAGCGGCGGCGTGGGATTCGGCGGCGCGGACGCAGTATCGCGTGCCCAGTCGCGTGCTGATGGAGACCGCGGGTCGCGCCGTCGCGCAGGTGCTGGTCGACGCGATGCCGGACGCGCTGACGGGTGGCGTGCTGATCGCCGCGGGGGCGGGGAATAACGGGGGCGACGGGTGGGTGCTCGCCCGCGCGTTGCACGCGGCCGGCATTCCGGTCTGGGTATCCGCGCTCGATCCCAAGACGGATGACGCGATCGACAATCGCGCGCTGGCCCGGCTCGACGGCGTGCGCGAGCTCGGTCGCGACGAAGCCTGGCCACAGGCCGCCGTTGCCGTCGACGCGTTGCTCGGCACCGGGGCCGCCGGTCCCGCGAAAGGCGACGTGCTGGCCCTGGCGCAGCGCGTGGCGGAGTACGGCGCGCCCATCGTAGCGGTCGATGGACCAACGGGCCTCGATCTGACGAGCGGGGAGGCGCACGGACCGATCCGTGCGCACATCACCGTGACGTTCGGCGGCGTGCGGCGCGGGCATCTGCTGCAGCGTGAGTGGTGCGGGAAAGTCGTCGTCGTGGACATCGGCTTCCCGCCGGCCGAGTCGTCGTGGCCGCTGCTCGTCACCGACCTGTGGGCCGCCGAGCGGCTGCCGCGGCTCGCGCCGCAGATGCACAAGGGCGATCGGGGCCGCGTCTGCGTGATCGGCGGCGCGAACGGGATGAGTGGCGCCGCGCTCCATGCCGCGCGTGCCGCCTTGGCCGCCGGAGCTGGGCTGGTCAAGCTCGTCGCGGCGCGCGAGACGATCTCGGCCGCGCAGGCGAGCCTCCCCGACTTGCTTACAGTAGAGTCGGCTCTCAGCGACAAACTGGAGCCTGGAGTCGTCGAGGCTATCGGCTGGGCGGACGCGTTGGTCCTCGGCCCGGGATTAGGTCGCGTGGATGTCCGTGCGCAATTTGTTGCCGAGGTGCTGTCGCAACGCGCACTTCCGGCCGTCGTCGATGCCGACGCGCTCCATTACGTCTCCACCAACCTCCACCAGCGCTCCCTCGTGTGCACACCACATCTCGGTGAGTTCCGTGCCCTCGTAGGGGATTTGCTCGCCGACGAGGCGGCGAACGATCGCTGGTCGGCCGCGGCGCGCGCGGCGGCGAAACTCAAGTGCACCATCCTCCTCAAAGGCGTGCCCACCGTCATCGCGGACTTGCGCGGTCCCGAGCACGTCGTCGCCAGTGGCAATCCCGGTCTCGCCACGGGCGGTAGCGGCGATCTCCTCGCGGGATTCATCGGCGCGTTTCTCGCGCGCAGTACCGCGCCGGCCGAGGCCGCGGCGCTCGGTGCGCACGCGCTGGGTCGCGCCGCGGAGCAGGGCGCGCGGCAGTGGACGGCGCGAAGCTTGCGACCCGCCGACGTGCTGGCCGCGCTGCCGGATGTGTGGCGCGCCTGGAAGAATGTGAAGAGAGTTAAGCCTCCAGCTCTCGTGGAACTCGAAGCCCCCGACTTGTTGTAATACAGACCATGAATCTCGGCCCTGGAAACGAATTCGATCGCATCCGCGGGATCCTCGCGCGGATCGCGGAGATCTCGGGCGAAGACGGCTCCGATCTCGGCGACGACTGCGCCTTGCTCCCGCTCGGCTCGATGACGCTCGCGCTCAGCATCGACAATGCGCTCGAGAACGTGCACTTCCGGACCGACTGGCTCGACTTCAAGGAGATCGGCTTCCGCGCGGCCGGGGCCGCGCTGTCGGACCTGGCGGCGGAAGGTGCGACGCCCCTGGGGCTCATGGTATCGTTGGGCGCGCCGCCGCATACGAAGACCGACACCGATCCCGCGGCGGACATCATGGCCGGCGTTGCCACGATGGCGCACAATCTCAACGCGCGGGTCTTGGGCGGCGATTTGACGCGCTCGGACAAGTACGTCATTGATGTATGCGTGATCGGGACTACGGAGCGGCCCGCGCGCCGTTCGGGTGCGCGCGAAGGCGACTCGCTCTGGGTCACCGGGTACCTGGGAGGGGCCGCGCTCGCACTCCAACAGTTCCGTGAGGGGAAACGCATGGCGACGGCGCTGCGCAACCGGTACGCGTGTCCCGAACCGCGGATCGAGGCGGGACGCTGGCTCGCGGGACACGGGGCCAGCGCGATGATCGACATCTCCGACGGCCTGGTCGCCGACGCGCAGCATCTCGCGGCCGCTTCCGAGGTCGGCATCGAAATCAACCTCGAGCAGATCCCGTGCTGGGAGGGCGTCGAGGCGATGGCGGCGGCCGCGAGTGGAGAGGAATTCGAGCTGCTGTGCACGATGCCGCCGACCTTCGGCGATGCGAGTGTGTCGGCGTTTCGCGCGCAGACCGGCCTGCAGTTGAGCCGCATCGGTACCTGCCTGCGCGGCGCCGGGGGGCGGCGCGGCGGTGTGCGCCTGCTCGATCGCAGCCAGCCGGTCCCGCTTCCCGCGGGATACGATCACTTCGCGTGAGTGTTCGCACTCTCTGGTACTACATCGTTCTCGCGGTCTCAACCGTCTATCATGCTGTCGGCGCTATCATCGCGGGACTGTTCCGCGTCAAAAACCGGCGCGGCGGGATCTACGATTGGGCCAACATCGACTGGGCCCGTGACATCCTTCGCGCCGCCGGCACCCCCGTCGCCGCCGAAGGACTCGAGCACATCCCGCCAGGCCAGCCCCTGATGTACGCCTCGAATCACTCGTCGATGTTCGATATCTGGGCCCTGCTCGCCACGCTGCCGGGATCGGTGCGCTTCGTTGCCAAGCAGGAGCTGTTCAAGATTCCGGTGCTGGCCGGCGCCATGCATGCCGCTGGACACATTCCCATCGACCGCGCCGCGCGCAAGAAGGCGTTCGAGGCGTACGACGCGGCGGCCCGCACGATCCGGCGCGGCATCTCTTCCATTGTTGTCTTCCCGGAGGGGACGCGCAGCCGCACCGGCGAGCTGCTGCCGTTCAAGAACGCCCCCTTCGGTCTCGCGATCGCGGCCCAGGTGCCCATCGTCCCCGTCTACGTGCATCACACGTTCGAAATCCTTCCCAAAGGTTCCTGGCGACTGCGACCCAGACCCATCCGCCTGCTCGTCGGGACTCCCATTTCAACGGCTGGCCTGCAGCCCGAGGATCGCGAGCGCCTGCGGGACCAAGTGCGGGCTGCGATGGTTGCTCTCCAGTTGAAGGCACGGTAGGGTTCGGACCCCATGAGCACTGTGATCTCGGTACATGCGCGGGAGATTCTCGACAGCCGCGGCAATCCCACGGTCGAAACGGACGTCACGCTGGCGAGCGGAGCGAGCGGCACCGCGGCCGTGCCCAGCGGCGCGTCTACGGGCGAGCACGAAGCCGTGGAGTTGCGCGACGGTGACGGCAAACGCTTCGGCGGCAAGGGAGTGCTCGAAGCCGTCAAGAACGTGAACGAGGTCATCGGCCCGCGGCTCGAGGGGATGTCCGGCGAAGATCAGATCGCCATCGATTACGCGATGCTCGATCTCGACGGCACGCCGAACAAAGGCCACCTGGGCGCGAATGCGATTCTGTCGGTGTCCCTGGCGGTGGCGCGAGCGGCGGCACAGGACGCGGGCCTCCCATTGTATCGCTACCTCGGTGGACCCGTCGCGCACGTGCTGCCGATTCCGATGATGAACATCCTGAACGGTGGCGCCCACGCCGCGAATACCGTGGACTCCCAGGAATTCATGGTGGTTCCGATCGGCGCGGAGACGTTCCCCGAGGCGCTGCGGATGGGCGTGGAAACGTTCCATGCGCTGAAGAAGGTGCTCGCCAAGCGGGGGCTCTCGACGGCGGTAGGCGACGAGGGCGGCTTTGCGCCCGACCTGTCGAACGACGAAGCGGCGCTCGAGGCGATCATGGCGGCGATCGAGGCGGCGGGGTTCGAGGCAGGGAAGGATATCGCCATCGCGCTCGATGTCGCCGCGTCCGAGCTGTACGAGGACGGCGGCTACACGTTCAAGAAGAGCAAGGGCGGCAAGAAGAGCGCCGAGGAGATGATCGCGCTGTACAAGGGATGGATCGATCGCTATCCGATCGTGTCCATCGAGGATGGTCTCGCAGAGGACGACTGGACGGGGTGGGCAAAGCTCACGGAAAGTTTGCACGAGCGGGTGCAGCTTGTCGGAGACGATCTGTTCTGCACCAACGTCGAGCGGCTGGCGCGCGGCATCGAAGAGAACGTCGCAAACGCTATCTTGATCAAGGTGAACCAGATCGGCACACTCACGGAGACGCTGCAGTGCATCGAGCTGGCACGCGGCAACGGCTACGGCGCGGTCATCTCACATCGGTCGGGTGAGACAGAGGATACGTTTATCGCGGATCTTGCGGTGGCGACGGGGGTCGGGCAGATCAAGACGGGCAGCGCCTCGCGCAGCGAGCGGGTGGCGAAGTACAATCAGCTGCTCCGCATCACCGAGGAGCTCGGCGACGTGGCGCACTACCCCGGCCGCCATCTGTACGGCCTGTGACGCGCAGCCGCATGGCCGGCATCGCCGGCGGCGTGGGCTTGCTCGCGCTCGCGGTGTGGGGCGGCGAGTACGGCACCGCGGATTGGATTACGATCCGGCGCCAGCTCGCGGATGAGCGCGCCAAGGTGGCGGAGCTGCGGATCGAGCTCGATTCGCTGGCCAGGCTGGCGCACGATCTCGAGACGAATCCGGCGGTGCAGGAGCGCGTGGCGCGCGAGCAGTTCGGGATGATTCGAGACGGCGAGGTACTCTACCGCGTCGTGCCCAAATAACGGAGGCACCATGAGACTGCTTCGTCGGTTCGTACCCCTCGCCGCGATTGGCATTGGTGGGGCCCTCGCCTGTGGTGGGGACTCCACGGGACCGAAGGCCGCCTCGGTCACTGGCCTCTTCGGTGACAACGATTCGGTGCTGACGGGAGGAACGCTGTCAGTCGGTTTCACCATACTCAACACCCAGGGCTTCCCGCTGAAAGGCGCCAAGGTGTCATGGACCGTGGCGCCCGTATCGGCAGCGACGGTCGATCAGCCGTCACAGACGTCGGACAGCGTCGGCAACGTCGCCGCCGTCGTGCGGGTGGGCGGCTCCGTCGGCGCGTTCACCGTCACGGCCAGCGTCGGCGGTTTAGCGCCCATTGATTTTCACCTGAAGGCGCTCGATCCCTGCAGTTATGCCGTCGTCTACACTCTTGGTGACACGGTGTCCGCCGCGCTCTCGAACACCGACTGCCGGGTATTCGTTGGCTCCCGGTTTTATTTCTACGATTACTATAAGCTGACCCTGCCCGCCGGTCAGCAGAGTATTCGCATCAACGAGTTTTCCACGCGGATCGATCCGTACGTGGAGTTCTACGAGGCGACAGGGGCGCTGGTGGGTTGGGATGATGATATCCAGCCGGGGATCATTCAGACGTCGCAATTCGACGTGATTCTCGGATCGGGGGGATCGTACATCATCGGCGCGACCTCATACGACCCCGACACGACGGGCGCCTATACCCTGATCGCGAAAACCCGCCCCACGACGCTGACCGGGTGCCAGGATGCTTGGATGACGCCGGGCGCCTCGATCACCGACACGATTCGGACCACCGATTGCGCCGATACCAGCAAGAACTATTCGGACATCATCTACATGTTCATGCAGGCATCGGAGGTCATCAGGGTTGCCGAGCGCTCGACGGTCGTGAATCCGTTGCTGACGCTGTACTGGGCCAACTTCGCGGCGCAGCGATTCGATTCTGTGGCGGCGAATGACGACAGCGCGAGCGGCAATCCCAACGCGTACATCTCGTATACGGTGCCCGCGGACGGCTGGTATCTCCTCAACATCGGCACGGCCGCGCCCAATGATACCGGCGAGTATACGCTCGCGTTCTCGGCCTCCACGGGTCCGAGCGCGCCGCGGAGTCCAGGGGTGAGTCGGGCGCTGCGCGTGCTACCGAGAGGGACATTCCGAGGATGGAAGAAGCATAGCTGAGCTGCTGGTCCTCCTTACTCTCGCGACCCTCGCGAGCGCACAGGGAAGACCGTGTGATCCGCCCACGCCGCTCGGGCCGAGTCACGATCTCTATTGCATCGAGCTCGTTCCCGCTCCGGGCGTAACAGGCGTCTCGGGGCGGGTCGAGCTCGCCATTCCCGCAGGGCCATTTACCGTCGGCGTCACGGCCGATGGTCATACACGATTCATCCCCGTCGTTTCAGTCACGGGCCTTTCCGCCGGCACCTACGTCGCCTGGGCAGTCACGCCGCAAATGGATACCGTGATCAAGCTTGGCGTCGTGAAAAACGGGACGACGGCGCTGCGGGCCATCGAGCTCGACAAGTTCATCATCCTCATTTCGGTCGAGCGCAACACGCGGGCGCGCGCGCCACATGGCCGCTTTATTCTACGTGGCCAATCGCCGAGCACGCGGCCCATGCCTCCCGATGTGCTCGAATTCTCCGTCGGGGCAATGGGCGCTGCGGGCACCGAGCACCATCACGACCATGTGATCATGCCGCCCGTGCCGCCGGGTCTCACGATGCTACCGTCCGAGATGGCGCTGCGACCTGATGTGACTCCCTTTCTTCCCGCGACGGATGCGCCGCTTCCCAACGCAGATTCGAACGAGGTGCTTCGTCTCAAGGACGGCGACATCATCGATCTCGATGCCGAGCTCGTCCGCCGCACGATCAATGGGCAGACATTCACGATGTACAGCTACAACGGCCAGTATCCGGGACCACTGATCGAAGTCTCGCGTGGATCCGAGATCATGGTGCGGTTCACGAATCACCTTCCAGACTCGACCAGCATTCATTGGCATGGCATACGGCTCGAGAACGCGTTCGACGGAGTCGAAGGGGTAAGCGACGCGTTCACATACAAGGTTCGGTTCCCAGATGCGGGGATTTACTGGTACCATCCGCACATTCGCGAAGACATCCAACACGCGCTCGGCCTGTACGGCAACATTCTCGTGCGCCAGCCCGGCGCGAGGATCCCCGCCAATCGAGAGCAGATCCTGATGCTGCAGGATCTTCTGGTCGGCGATGCCGGACTCATTCCCTGGGGACAGGAATCACCCACCCACGCGCTGATGGGGCGGTTTGGAAACGTGTTACTCGTGAACGGGGAACCAAACTATCGACTGTCGGTGCGTCGCGGTGAAGTGGTGCGCTATTACCTCACGAACGCCTCGAGCACCCGCACGCTGAACGTGTCGTTCCCGGGAGCGCGCATGAAAGTCGTGGCGGCCGACGCCGGACCGTTCGAGCACGAGGCGTGGGTGGAGAGCGTCGTAATCGCCCCGGCTGAGCGCTACGTCGTGCATGTGCGATTCGATAAGCCGGGGCAGGTCGCACTGGTCAACAAAGTCATCGCCCTCGACCACCTCTTCGGCCGGTTCTTCCCGCTCGTCGATACGCTCGGCGTTGTCACAGTCTCACGCGATCCTGTCCGCAACGACCTCCGGGCGAGTTTCGACGCGCTGCGACGCGACGCCGGCGCGGTCGCCGCGCTCGAGCCGTACCGCCGCTTTCTCGACAAGGCGCCCGATCAGACGCTGGTGCTCACGCTCCAGACGCATGGATTGCCGTACCTCACCGAGCGCTTGATGCAAGTCGACTCGATCTACTTCGCGCCGGTCGAGTGGGGGGGCACCATGCCGATGATGAACTGGGCGTCTACGGGCCAGCAGGTGCGCTGGGTGCTAAAAGATCCGGCGACCGGGCGCGAGAATCTGGATATCGCGTGGCACTTCCAACGTGGGAAACCTGTGAAGATCCGACTGGTCAACGAGCGCCGCGCGTTTCACGGCATGCAACATCCGATTCACCTGCACGGCCAGCGCTTTCTCGTGCTGGCGGTGAACGGCGTGCCCAACACCGATCTGGCGTGGAAGGACACCGTGCTGGTGCCGGCTGGTGGGGTGGTGGATATTCTGCTCGATACCGCGAACCCCGGCGACTGGATGCTGCATTGTCACATCGCCGAACACCTCTCGACCGGAATGATGATGCATTTCACAGTGAATTAGCGAGGCGCCTATGCACGTGATTCCCTTGTTACTAGCGCTCATTGCACAACGTCCCGATTCGTTCGCCGCCAGTGTGCGCGAGTACATCGCGGTCGATACCTCGCTGGTTGCGTTGACGCATGTGCTGCTCGTCGATGGAACGGGCGCAGCGCCGAAGACCGATCAGACGGTCGTGATTCGCGCGGGGAGAATCGCGGCAGTCGGTCCCGCCGCGTCCGTACAGATTCCGGCGGGCGCGCGCGTCATGGATATGAACGGCTCCAGTGTGATCCCCGGCATCATCGGGATGCACGACCACTTGTTCTATACGGCGGCCGGCGGCCGGGCCGTGCAAATGGGTTACACGGGATCGCACCTCTACCTTGGCTCGGGTGTCACGACGATCCGCACGACGGGTAGTCGATCGCCGTACGCCGAGATCAATCTGAAGGACTGGATCGATCACGGCCTAGCGCCGGGACCGCGTATCCATCTGACGGCGCCGTACATCACCGGTGAGCGGGGCGGCGGCGCGATGGCGATCCTGAATTCGCCGGAGGCGGCGCGCCGCTTCGTGGACTACTGGGCGGCCGAGGGCGCGACCTGGATCAAAGCGTATACCGACATTCGGCGCGCGGAGCTGGGCGCCGCCATTCAGGAAGCGCACAAACGCGGCATCAAGGTCACGGGCCACCTGTGCTCGGTGAGTTTCCAGGAAGCCGTCGCGCTGGGCATCGACAATCTCGAGCACGGCATGCTCACCGCGTCCGATTTCACGAGCGGCAAACAGGCCGACGTCTGTCCCGCCAATCTCATGACGCAGATCAGCGCATCGGATCCGAAGGGTGATGCCGGCCAGGCGACGATTCGCTCGCTGGTGCAGCATCACGTGTCCATGACGTCGACGCTCGCTGTGTACGAGCCCTTCGTGGCCAATCGTCCGACCAAGGACGAGCGCACGTTGCAGGCGATGGATCCCGAGGTGCGTGACAACTACATGAAGATGCGCCAGCAGATCGACTCGGGCGGCACCGGCTGGGTATCGCTCCCGGCGTTCAAGAACGCGATGGCGTTCGAGCGGTCGTTCGTGGACGCGGGCGGATTGCTGGCGGCTGGGGTCGACCCGACGGGCATCGGCGGCGCGCTAGCCGGCTACGGCGACCAGCGCAACTACGAGCTGTTCGTCGAAGCGGGGTTCACGCCCGCGCAGGCGATCCAGATCATGACGCTGAATGGCGCCAAGATCCTCGGCGTACAGCAGACCCTGGGAACCGTCGAGACGGGTAAGCTGGCCGACCTCGTCGTGCTGCATGGCGATCTGACGGCCGATCCGTCGGTGATTCGCAGCCCCACGATTGTTTTTAAGGACGGCGTCGGCTACGATTCTGCCAAGTTGATCGCTTCAGTTCAGGGCAGAGTCGGCGTCAACTAGCGACGAGTTGTGGCAGGGTAGCTCAGCCTGGTGAGAGCACGGCACTCATAATGCCGGGGTCGTGGGTTCGAATCCCACCCCTGCTATTGAAAAACATCGTCAGCATTTCGATCCGGTTCTCGCCGCCTCCTAATGCCGAGTCGGCGCGGCCACGGGGGCCGCCGGGGGAAGGTCCGAGTTGAAGATGTCGGCGATGATGAGCCAGCGCCCATCTTTACCACCCCGCCGCACTTCCAGAAACTTGCCGTGATCCGTCGCGCCGGCGAGGTAGACCACCTGGTAGGTGCCACGCACGTAGGCGAGATCGCCGCGCCCGTTGATGTCTATCGCCGAAGCGGTGAAATGGCTCATCGGCGGCACGGTTTTCATCCAGGCTAGAATTGCGGCGCGGCCTTGCACCATG
Organism: Gemmatimonadales bacterium; assembly: GCA_036390255.1. GTDB lineage: Bacteria > Gemmatimonadota > Gemmatimonadetes > Gemmatimonadales > GWC2-71-9 > 20CM-2-65-7. Next base: position 18,222 of record DASWCE010000288.1, read on the forward strand.
CCCTGGTTGGGCGGCATGAACGTGGCATTCTCGGCATACATCGCCGCAGCCGTCGAGTCACGGTGCTGGACGACGTATACGGTAAAGCTGTCCAACGACGCCCGGATCGTCGTCTTGTCGGTGTCCAGGAAGGCCTGGGGGCCTGATGAGCCACAGGCGAATGCGACCAGTCCCAGCATCCCGATGAGCGTTGCGCGCATAAGTCACCTCTCGTTCCAAACGACGGGTTGGATCTTGCGCGACATCTCCGCCGCGACCTGCTGTGCCTCCTTCAGCTTCGCTTCGTACTCGATCCTCCATTCCGCCGGCATGTTGTTGCGAAAGTACGTCGCCGTCAGCAGCTCCCCCGCAGCCTTTCCGCGTCCTACCGCGACCACGTCGCCGAGAAATAACGTCGAGCTGCCGGTATCCATGACATTCACCACGCTGCATTCGAAGTGCGCGAAACACTCATCTAGGATCGGCACGCCGAGCTGCCCGGTGTGGTGGGGAATCCCCGCCAGCTTGCTCTGATCCCGCCCGCTGAAAAACCCCAGCCGCCGCACGATATCGAACTGCTTCGTGTGCAACAGGTGCATGGCGAAGCGGCCCGTCTCGTAGATCATATCGTGGCTGTAATTGAACTTGTGGATGAAAACCGACAGCCGCGGCACCGTGGGCACGATCGACGCGCGCACCGCGGCATCGGAGATCATGCCGTTCTCCTTGCCGTCTCGCACCGAGGTAATCGCGACGACGGGGGACGTGAGATTGCGGAGGAGTTGGTACGTGAGGTCGGGCTGAAGCATACTTCAAGATACATGGCGCCTATCGACTTGCTGCCGGGGCGTGTACTGGCCCACATTCGCGACACCCGAATCTTCCGCGAACCGGGAGAGGCGCTCGTGGCCGTGTCGGGCGGCGTGGATTCGGTGGCCCTCCTCGACTTGCTGCACACGATGGCCGACGAATTGCGGCTCACGCTCGTGGTGGCGCATGTGGACCATGGCATTCAGATGGAAAGTGGGAACGTTGGAAAGATGGTCAAAGACTTCGCGTCGAAATACGACCTCCCATTTGAAATCGGACAGCTTTCCCTCGGGCCCGAGACCACGGAAACAGAAGCGCGCCGTGCGCGATACGCCTGGCTCCGAGAGCTGCAAAGACGCCGCGGTTCGAGGTACCTCGTCACCGCGCATCACCAGGACGACCAGGTCGAAACCATCCTGTTGCGCGCGTTGCACGGCAGCGCGCCCGCGGGACTCGCGGGCATCAGCGCCCGATCGCGCGGTGGTCTGGTGCGGCCGCTCCTGCCGTTCTCGCGCCGCGAGCTCGTGGACTACGCGACAGCGCGCGGGCTCGTCGTGCACGACGATCCCGCCAACCGGGATCCGCGGCACCTGCGCTCGTGGCTCCGCACGACGCTCCTTCCATTACTGAACGAGCGACTCGGACCCACGTCACGGCTGCGAAGCGATCTGCTCTCACTCGGGCGGCACGCGGCGCGTGACCGGCACGCATGGGACCGTGTGTTAGACCTGATCCCCGACCTCGGCCTCAGCGTGGACAACAACGGCTTTGCCGTTGCCCGGGCGAGTCTGCGGGGCTATGATAACGCATTGTCTGTTGCGCTTTTGCGCGCAGCGGCCCGGCGCGTAGGATTGATTCTGGGCCCGGCGAAGGCGCGGAAACTCGTCGACCTGGCGCAGCGTCCGTCTGGGCGCTCGCTTCCCCTGGGTGAGGGGTGGTCGGCCGAAGTGGCATTCGATCAGGTACGCGTGAGCCGCAGGCGGGAGAACGAAATCGGCTGCGCTCTCGAGCGGGTGTCGCAGATCGGCGAGCGCGGTTCGGCGCTGTTTGGTGAATTCGAGATCTCGTGGTCGCCTGACGCAGCTCCGGAGCGAATCGAGCGCGCGACGTGGACGACCTGGCTGGACAGCGCCGCCTGGGAAGTCCGCCCGCCCGCCCGGGGTGATTCAGTGGCACCGCTCGGCGGCGTAGGGCATCGGCCGCTGCGGCGTCTATTAATGGAAGCGCAGGTGCCGCGCAGCGTACGGTCGCGCTATCCCGTCGTCAGTCGGGGGGCGACGATTCTCTGGGTGCCGGGTATCTGTCGAAGTGACGCGGGGTTGCCGGCGCCCGGAACTCGAGCAGTGAGGTTGGATGTTACCGAGCACGGCTCAGCTCAGGCAGACGGGAGGACGTGAGCTCAAGCGCATCGTCTTCGATGAGGAGACGATCGCCGAGCGAGTCCGGGAACTGGGCGGTGAAATCACCGCCGCCTATCCCGACGGCGACCTGCTGGTGTTGGGTCTGCTCAAGGGGAGCTTCATCTTCCTGAGTGATCTGGTGCGGCGCATCGAGCGGCCCTTACAGGTCGATTTCCTCGTTGCATCGAGCTACGGCGAGGGGACGGTATCGAGCGGGAATGTGCGGCTGGTGTACGACCCCGAGACGGAGCTTGCGGGGAAGCATATCCTGCTGGTCGAGGACATCATTGACACCGGTAAGACATTGAACAAGCTGGTCACGCTGCTACGGCAGCGGCGACCGCGCAGTTTGGAGATCTGTGCGCTGTTGCACAAACATGTGGCTAAACACTTGGAGCTGGAGGCGAAATTCGTGGGACTCGATGCCCCGACGCTGTTCCTGGTCGGCTACGGTCTCGATCACGCGGAAAACTTCCGGCACCTTCCTTATATCGCGAGTCTGATGTAGATGGCCAATCGCATTCCCCCGCCACCGCGGGAATTCAACTGGGCCCGGATGCTGCGGACGCTCTCGTTCTGGGCGCTCCTCATCGTCGGGACGATCGCGCTGGTGCAGCTCGCTTCGAGCCGCCGGCGCGAAGAAGCTGAAATCACCTATACGCAGTTCACCGAAGAGCTGAACGCCGGCAACATCGCGTCGGTGGAAATCGCCGAGCGGCAGAAGGTCCGCGGCACATTCCAGCGGCCGGTCGTGGTGAAGCGCCAGACGGTCGAGCGCTTCAACGTGCTGCTCCCGTTCGAGGCCGACGACAAGTTCGCGGCGAACCTCTCGACGAAGGGCGTGGATGTCCGCGCGCGCGAGTCTGGCCAGTCGTTCGGCGTCGTACTGCTGACGTTCCTGCCGTACCTGCTGATCTTCGGGCTCGTGATCTTCATGCTGCGCCAGATGCAGCAGGGCGGGAACCGCGCCTTCGCGTTCGGCAAGTCCAAGGCGAAGCTGCTGGCGGGCGACACGCCGAAGGTCACGTTCGCCGACGTGGCGGGGTGCGATGAGGCGAAGCAGGAGCTCGAGGAGATCATCGACTTCCTGAAGGACCCGCAGAAGTTCCAGCGCCTGGGCGGGCGGTTGCCCAAGGGCGCGCTGCTCGTCGGACCGCCGGGTACGGGCAAGACGCTGCTCGCCAAGGCCGTCGCGGGCGAGGCCGGCCGGCCGTTCTTCTCGATGTCGGGGTCTGATTTCGTCGAGATGTTCGTCGGCGTCGGCGCCTCGCGCGTGCGTGACCTTTTCGAGCAGGGCAAGGCGCATGCGCCCTGCATCATCTTCATCGACGAGATCGATGCCGTCGGGCGGCATCGCGGGGCCGGCCTGGGCGGTGGTCACGATGAGCGCGAGCAGACGCTCAACCAGCTGCTCGTCGAAATGGATGGATTCGAAAGCAATGATGGGGTAATCCTGCTCGCCGCGACCAACCGCCCCGACATTCTCGATCCCGCGCTGCTGCGGCCCGGCCGCTTCGATCGCCAGATCGTGGTCGACATGCCAGACCTGAAGGGCCGCGAGCAGATCCTGCGCGTGCACGTGCGCAAGATCCCAATGGCAGCGGGAGTGAATCTCGAGCGGATCGCGCGCGGTACGCCCGGGCTCGCCGGCGCCGAGCTCGCGAACATCGTGAACGAAGCGGCGCTGCTCGCCGCGCGCCGCAACAAAGCGGCGGTGGACGGGCAGGACTTCGAGGACGCGAAGGACAAGGTGATGCTCGGACTCGAGCGGAAGAGCCGCGTGCTCTCCGACGAGGAGCGGCGCTTGGTCGCCTATCACGAGGCGGGCCACGCCCTGGTCGGGCTCACCGTTCCGGACGCCGATCCGCTCCACAAGGTCACGATCATTCCGCGCGGCCGGGCGCTCGGCCTCACCGCCTATCTGCCCGAGGAGGAGCTGCACAAGTACACCAAGCGCTCGATCGAATCGCGGCTGGCCATGGCGTACGGCGGCCGCGTCGCCGAGGAGCTGGTGTTCGGGCCGGAAAAGGTGACCACCGGCGCGGCGCAGGACATTCAGCAGGCCACCAACATCGCGCGGCGCATGGTGACGCAGTTCGGCATGAGCGCGGTGATCGGTCCGATCGCGGTGGGGGATCGCGAGCAGGAGATCTTCCTGGGCCGTGAAGTCGTACAGCGCCGGGAAATCTCCGATCGCACCGCGCAGATCGTCGACGAAGAAGTGAAGAACATCCTCACGCGCGCCTACAGCGACGCGACGCGCATTGTGACCGAACGGCGTGCCGCGCTCGACCGGCTCGCCGCCGCGCTGCTGGAGCGCGAGACGCTGGAGCGCGAGCAGGTCGAGCTGGTGAT
>DASWCE010000289.1:0-12892 GCA_036390255.1 Gemmatimonadales bacterium
CTCCCTCACCACGTCTGTGCTCGTCGAGTACAACGACGTGCGCCTGGATGAGGGTAACTTCACGCGCGTGCTGATCGCGCCGCGCATCGCCTACTTCTTCACCCCGCGCATCATGGTCCAGACGCTGGTGCAATACAGCAATCAGGCCCGCGTCTGGACCGCGAACGCGCGCTTGGGCTGGCTAAGCACGGCAGGCACGGGACTGTTCGTCGTCTTCAACGAAGGCCAGGAAGCCGACGGCTTCTTCCGCTGGAATCGGCCCCAGGCTCGATCGCTGATCGTGAAGTACACGCGGCAGTTTGGCCGCAGCGGCTAAATGCCCAGCACACACTAATAGCCTGAGGTGATCGGCGGCGTTCCTGCTTGACGGTTTCTTGAGAGCGCCACGTGAGCGTACCAGGGTCCCCCACGAGGAGGTTCTTATGACGTTCAGTCACCGAGGCACCCTGTTCCTCGCGCTCGCCGCGCTCATGGGCGGGTGTGCGGACCAGCCCCATCCCGCAGGGCCGTGGTTGTCCCTCTCCGGAGCAGCGGCTTGCCCGACGCCGGCCAACGTCGTGGTCCACGATGAAGCCGGCATGCTCGCCGCGCTCGGCGCGGCCTATCCGGGTGAGGTGATCGGTCTCGACGGATTCTTCGGAATCAGCGCCGACGTCACCATGGCCACTCCCAGCGTCACACTGACATGCGTGACCCCCGGCTCAGGCCTGTTCGCGCTTGCCGGGTCCGGTGTGCAAGACATGCTGACTGCATCGGCGAATGGGGTGGTCGTGGATCGGCTAGTCCTTGACGCCAGCAACGCGGGGGACAGCCCTTACTTTTCTGCAAACGACCTCGTGAGCTATTTTGCCGAAAACGTTCGCTTCACCAACAACACCGTGACCTGCGCACCCGGCGGGGAGTGCGTCTTTGTGGCCGGCGGCATGAACCCGGTGGTGAGTGACAACCAGTTTCTAGCGACTGCGCCCTTCTCAGGCATTCACCTGCAGGCCGACGCAGAGGGGATCGACGGTGCTCGGGTGGAGCGCAACACGATCGTCACAACGACGCCGTTCGTTGGGTTCGATTTTCTCGGCGCCATCCGCGTGTTCAAGGCCAGCAACGCCGTGATCGCCGATAACACGGTCGTTGGTCCGTGGGCTAATTCGCTCGGCCTCCAAGGGCTTTCGATGAGCATCATCACTGGAAATCGGGTAAAAGGGGCCACTTTGTACGGCATGCAGTTCTCAGGTAATCCCAACTTCCCGACCTTGTTGATGCTGAACAATGCCCTGAGCTCCAACGTCGCCACCGGCGCTGGTGCGGCCGGAATATTCGCAGGGCTCGCGTGCGACAATGTCTTCGTCGGGAATAGCCTGCAGGGAAACGCGGGCAACATCGGGCTGCTTCTCGACGTCACCACAGGCGCCAACAGGGTGGTGGGTAACGGCACGATCGTGATCGACAACGGCTCCTTTGACTGTAACGGCGACGGGGTGAACGACCCGAACATCATCGCAGGGGCTGCTGCCGTCAGGCCCGGTGTGGTACTCGGAGACGCCGTGAGCGGCGCGGTACGGATGGTACACGGCGTCACGCTCCACTAGCCAGCGTCCAACGGGAACGGGTCTCACGTGACACGGCCGGCATCGCCAACTTCTCAGGCCGCAATGGAGGAGGGCAGCACCTGATATCCGTTCTCGTCGCGACCTTCATCGTGGCGCAACAGGCCTCACTAGGCCTGGCAGGACTCCGCGTCGAGTATCTCACGAACCCGCTCGGCATCGACGTGCCGCGGCCGCGTTTCAGTTGGAAGATCAGAAGCGGCGAGCGGAACACCGTACAGGCGGCCTACCAGCTGCAAGTCACGCGCGGCGACCGTCTCATCTGGGACTCTGGACGCATCGTTGCCGATTCCTCGGTATTCGTGACGTACGCCGGTCCGGCGCTCGCGTCACGGACACGGTACGGGTGGCGAGTGCGTGTCTGGGATGGGAAAGGTCGCGCGTCAGCCTGGAGCGAGAACGGATCCTGGGAGACTGGACTTCTCCAGCCATCCGACTGGTCGGCCGCGTGGATCGGCACGGCGCCGAGTCCAAGCGACAGTCTGGGCGGGGGGGGGCCATCACCACTGCTCAGGCGCGCGTTTCGTCTGAACGGCGCAGTCGCCAGCGCCAGACTCTACGCGACGAGTCTCGGCCTGTACGAGGTCTATCTCAACGGGCAACGGGTTGGCGACCGGCTCTTCACGCCTGGGTGGACCTCCTACCATCATCGTCTGCAGTACCAGACCTACGACGTCACGCAGCTACTCGGTCCCGGCGACAACGCCATCGGGGCGATCCTGGGCGATGGATGGTACCGCGGCCATCTGGGCTTCAATGGCCAGCGCAACATGTATGGCAAGCGGCTCGCGTTGCGGCTGCAGCTCGAGATTCACTATCGCGACGGCCGCACCGAGCGTGTGGCCTCGGATTCGCAATGGAAAACGGCGACGGGTCCGATTCTGACCTCGGACATCTACGGCGGGGAGACCTACGATGCGCGCTTGGAGCGTTCCACGTGGACCGCCGCGTCGTACGACGATCGGGATTGGGCACGCGTGGCTCTGCTCGATCCACCTGCGGCGACCGTCATTGCCTCCGAGTCACCGCCGGTGCGCCGCGTGGCTGAGCTCCGGCCGGTGGCGATCCGCCGCGCGCCGTCAGGAGAAACGGTGTTCGATCTCGGGCAGAACTTCACAGGATGGGCGCGGCTCAAGGTGCGCGGCCCCGCCGGTACGGTCGTGACCATGCGGTTCGCGGAAGTACTCGACCGCGACGGCAATCTCTACACCGCCAACTTGCGACGCGCGAGTCAGACCGATCGCTACACGTTGAAGGGCGGTGGCGAGGAGATCTACGAGCCGCACTTCACGTTTCATGGCTTCCGGTACGTGGGTGTGATGGGCCTCCCCAGCCCAGCCGATAGTGGCGCCATCGCAGGAATCGTCGTGTCATCTGATCTGGAGCAGACAGGCGCGTTCGAGACGTCGGATTCGCTCCTGAATCGGCTGCAACACAACATCGTGTGGGGACAGCGCAGCAACTTCCTCGACGTGCCGACCGACTGCCCGCAGCGAGACGAGCGGCTCGGCTGGACCGGTGACGCGCAAGTTTTTGCGAGCACGGCGGCGTTCAACATGAACGTGGCGGGGTTCTTTTCCAAATGGCTCGGCGACGTCGCCGCCGATCAGGATCCGAGCGGCAGCCTGCCGTGGGTGATTCCCAACCCGCTGGGAGGAGACTCCACGGACCTGGCGGGCACCGCGGGGTGGAGCGACGCGACGGTGATCGTGCCGTGGACGATGTACGTCGCGTACGGCGACCGCGGACTGCTCGAGCGGCAGTACCCGAGCATGCGCGCCTGGGTCGAATTCGAGCGCCGCCGCGCCGGCTCTGATCTCATCTGGCGGCCTGGATGGCAATTCGGCGACTGGCTCGCGTTGCACAGCGACGATCCATCGTACCCCGGCGCCACCACCAACACCGACTTCATCGCCACGGCGTTTCTCGCCCATTCGGCGGATCTCGTCGCGCGTGCCGCCGCGGCGCTCGGCAAAGACAGCGATGCGGCCCGCTACCAGACGCTGTTTCGTGACGTGCGGGCCGCGTTCCAGCGCGAGTTCGTTTCGGCCACCGGCCGGGTGGGAGAGAACACACAAACCGCCTACGCGCTGGCGATCGCGTTCGGACTGTTGCCCGACAGTCTCGTGCCCGCGGCCGCCGCACGCCTCGCCGCCGACGTGCGCGCGCGGGGCATGCACCTTACGACGGGGTTCCTCGGTACACCGCAGCTGCTACCGGTGCTGGGCGCGACCGGGCACCTCGATGTGGCGTACGGTCTGCTGCTGCAGCGGTCCTATCCATCGTGGCTCTACCCGATCACGCGCGGCGCGACGACGATGTGGGAACGATGGGACGGCATCCGGCCCGACAGCTCGTTCGAAGATGCCGGGATGAATTCGTTCAATCACTACGCGTTCGGTGCGGTGGGCAACTGGATGTACCGCACGATCGGCGGGATCGAGCCCGACCCCCGGGCTCCGGGAGCCAAGCGGGTGTTGATCGCGCCTCACCCTGGCGGCGGCCTCACCCATGCCCGAGCGTCGCTCGAGACGCTGCACGGAACATTCGTTTCCTCCTGGAAAGTCGCCGGACAACGCTTCGTGCTCGACGTCACCGTCCCGCCCAATACCACGGCCGATGTGACGCTGTGGGAAACGACGGTCGAACACGTACGAGAAGGTGTGCGCCCATTGACGGACGTCGCTGGCGTCCGCGACGTGCAGCAGCGCGGCGCGAATGTGGTCGTTACGGTAGGGTCGGGAGACTACGAGTTCACGGTTTTACGGTAAGCACTCCAGTCTCCGCCGCGCCGGGGCCGGAGTCAGTGAAAACGGTTGCCGTGCGACCGGTTTCAGCCGCGTACCGGGCCGCGATTTCCCGCACGCATCCCTCGGCTTCACGCGTCCCGAACACCGCGACCGTCCCACCGCTCCCGCCGCCCGTGATTTTCGCGCCGAACACGCCGTGCTCAGGACCGGCGGCGCGAACCAGCGCGACGAGGCGATCGGTGCCCTCGCTGCCGAGTCCGCACGCACTATAGCTCTGGTGTGAGGCGAACATGAGTTGGCCCAATTCGTTCGCCGCGTCGGGCTGCTGCGCGATGGTCGGGAGCAATTGCGCGAAGCGGTCCACGCGCGCTTGCTCCCCGACCGGGTGCTCCGACGCGCGACGCACGGGATAGCGGCGGTCGGGACGCACGACGGTTGCGGTGTCGCTGATGCGGCCGTAGCGCTCCAGGAATTCAGCGCCCGTCATTTCTTCCGGCAGCGAGCGAGCGAACTGCGAAAACTGCGCCGGCGTGAGATCGGCGAGATAACGGCCTCGCCATGGGGTTCCGGCTGTGAGGATGCGAAGTCCCATGAATGCCGCGGTGCGCACGGTTCCGTAGTCGGCCCCCGAGACGGCATGGCTGATCCCGGAATCGATGCCGTAGAATCGGTATCCTGCAGGAACTTCGACGTAGCCTTCGATCGTGCCCGGCTGGCAACGCAGCTGCAGCAGGCGGTCCTGCTTGCCGCAGGCGCTCGTCATCTGGTCCATGATCCCGCAGGGTGCGCCTACGACGTTGTTTTCGACGCGTTGACACAGCGCCGCGAGGTCGGCCGGGTCGATGCGATGGCTCGAGGTAGCGGCGACGGCGACTGCAACCGCGACTTCCAGCGCGGCCGACGACGCGACGCCTCTGCCTTCCGGTACGGAGGAGTTGATCAGAATCCGCAGGCCAGTCGTCGCCGTTCCGGTCGGAAGCAGCGCCTGCACGACGCCAACGACGTAGCTCGCCCAACGATCGGCCTGAGCTTCGCGAAACCAAGCGGCGAGCTGCTCCGGAGGGGCGAGGGGCAGCTCTATCGCGAAGAAATCCCAGCGACCTCCCCTAAGACTTGCGACCTCACAGCGCGGCGCTGCTTGCGCCTGTACGAGCGCAAACGTCGCGCAGTCGAGCGGCAGCTCAAGCACGCGCGCGCCGCTGTAGTCGGCGATTCCGCCCATCACATCGAGGCGGCCCGGGGCGCGCACGATGCACACGGGTCGCTCGGTGGAAAAGAAACTGCGCAGGCGCGTATCAGACGCGGAGGGCAACGACTGCAGCAAGTCGAGCGCGGGTTGGAACCAATTCACTCGAGGAGTCCGCGGCGGCGCAGCGCCGCTTGCAGCACCGGCTCTACGACCGCGCGCAACCTTTCATTCGCGTACCCGACCCACGCCACATCGGTGTTCAAGTCGAGCGGCGCGTCCACCGCTGCTCCCGAGGGATCGGTGATGATCACGCCTGCCTCGACAGCAATCAGCGCCGTGCACAGATCGTAGGGGTGGCAGCACAAGGGGGGGGGGAGGCTCGCCGACTTCACCAGCGGACGCAGATCGGCGATAAAGCGGTCGTGGCCGGCGATCAGCTCGTACAGCTCGCCGCCCGTGGACGCATACTGGTCCTCGAAGCACGCGGCGCGGCGCGGCTCCGGTTTCACCAGCGCCTGAACGACTTCGTCGTCGATCGCGGCCAGGATCTCGCGCGCGCCTGGAAAGAATCGCACGATCGTCGCGAAACCGTGGGCTAGTGTTCCGGCGGCGGAGCGCCGCAGCGTGAGTGGCTCGGCTTTCCCCGACACACGATTCCAGCGCCGCGCCTTCATGCTTGCACCGCGGAGTGCCCACACCTGATCCGACAGGTGCTGCTTCAAGACCGGAATCTCGGTCTGCACCGCCAGCACGATATCGGACAGACGCGTGGTGGCACCGCCGTTCGGGGCGACACCGGTGAGGATCCAGGCGCTGCGCTTCTGATACATGAGTCCACGCGTGCCGTCGAGCGGATCCACCAGCAAGCGCCAGCGGCAGTCGCTCTCCCGCGCACCGCGCGGCAGAATGAGGGGATCGGGGATTCCTTCAGCGACGACACACACCGGCTCCTCGCGCGCCAACGCGCTGAGACCACGCACGAGCGCCTCTTCGCCAACGCGATCGATGGCATAGATGGTGTCGCCGGCATCGCCTGCTGTCGCCGCGAGCTGCTCCGGTGCCTGCCTCGTGCACGCGTCTACGACCGCGTCGCGGATCGACTCGTGCAGCGCCAGAATCGGTTCGAGGAGTTTTGACGCGCTGCTCACCTCAGCCCCTCTGCGTGTAGTGGACAGTCGAGACCGCCCGCAGCTCCGCGGCTTTCTCCTCGGGCGCCGTGTCGTTCAGAAAATTCCCGCCCCCGATCTCGGGGCCGGCGAGGTACTTGAGAAGGCCCGGTTTGCGCAACGGTGGGTGGATCTCGATGTGGAAGTGGAAACCAGGATACGCGCCGTCCGTGGGCGCCTGGTGCAGCACCATCACGTATGGAAACGACATCTGCCAAAGGTTGTCGAGTCGAATCAGTGTCTCGCGCAGGACGATCGCGAAGTCGCCCAGCTCGGCGGCGCTCAGCTGCGCGAGGCTCGCGCGTGTCTCGCGCGGCGCGACGAACGTCTCGTACGGGTAGCGCGCGAAATAGGGAATAAACGAGAGCGCCTGATTGCGCCGCACGAGCAGTCTCCTTCCGTCCGCTTCCTCGGCGGCAACAATGTCGTGAAATAGCGGCCGATCGTGCTCCATCAGGTACTCGGCCTGTGCGTGCGCTTCGAGCTCGATCGTCTTGAACACGAAGTTGGTCGCGTAGATCTGGCAGTGCGGGTGCGGATTACTGACGCCGACGACTTCCCCCTTGTTCTCGAACACCAGCACGTGGCGCACACCTGCCTGGGCGCCGAGCTCGCGGTACTGCGCTTGGAGCGCTTGCAAGAGACCGAGCACTTCGGACTCCGGCAGCTCCGCGAGTGTGTGATCGTGGCGCGGCGTGTAGCAAACGACCCGCGCAGCGCCACGCGCCGTGCTATTCCGATAGAGAGCGGGAGGAGCGGTGGCGGCCGGCGCGTCGGGACCGACACAGGGATGGTCGTTGTCGAACACGTACACACCGCTGTATGCCGCGTTGCGTTGTCCCGAGCTACGCACGTTGCCGGGACAGAGGTAACAGTCGGGGACGTAGGCCGGCAGCGCCCGCGCGGATTCGGGGAAGGGGATGCGCTCACCTTGCCACGGCCGCTCGTTGCGGTGGGATGAGATGATGACCCATTCCCGTCGCAGCGGATGCCAACGCTGTTCCCAGACCATGCGTGTCTCCGTTTGACAATCCGTCAAAGCGAGCCGAGTATCGCCGGGATGGTGCGAAGCGGCAAGGATGCTTTTCAGCCCCGTCCGGAGCATCACTTCACCTTCGGGCTCTGGACGGTAGGAAATCCCGGACGCGATCCCTTTGGCGATCCGGTTAGGGCCTCATTGCCGCCAGCGGTGATCGTCCGCAAGCTGGCGGAGCTCGGCGCCTATGGCGTGAATCTGCACGACAACGACCTCGTCCCCTCGGGTGCCAGCGCGGCCGAGCGCGACAAGATCGTGCGCGAGTTCAAACAAGTGCTCGCCGATACCGGCATGAAAGTGCCGATGGCCACGACGAATCTCTTCTCGGATCCGGCATTTCGTGACGGCGCGTTTACGAGCAGTGACTCGCGCGTGCGCGCCTACGCGCTGCAAAAAACGTTGGCCGCAATTGACCTCGCGGTCGAGCTCGGCGCGAGCACCTATGTCTGTTGGGGCGGAAGAGAAGGCGTCGAAACCAACGCGGCCAAGGATCCGCGCACGGCACTCGGGTGGTACCGCGACGCGATCAACTACCTGTGCGAGTACGTGCGGTCACAGCGCTACGATCTGCGCTTCGCGCTCGAGGCGAAGCCGAACGAACCGCGGGGCGACATTTTCCTGCCGACCACGGGGCACATGCTCGCTTTCATTTATACGCTCGATCATCCCGAGATGGTGGGCGTCAACCCTGAAGTCGCGCACGAACGGATGGCGGGGCTCGATTTTTCCCACGCCGTCGCCCAGGCGCTCGAGGCCGGCAAGCTGTTCCACATCGATCTGAACGGCCAGCAGGTTGGCCGCTTCGACCAGGACCTTCGCTTTGGCAGCGACGACCCCAAGGGCGCGTTCTTTCTTGTCAAGCTGCTGGAAGAGGCCAAATGGCCGGGTATGCGCCATTTCGATAGCCATGCCTACCGGACCGAGGATGAAGCGGGCGTGTGGGACTTTGCCGCCGGCAGCATGCGGACCTATCTGATCCTCAAGGACAAGGTCGCGCGCTTCAATGCGGATCCCGAAATCCAGCAGTTGCTCGCCGAGCGCGACGGTGGGAAAAGCAGCGCGCGCGTCACGTTCGGTGAGCTTCGCAACATGAAGTTCGATCTCGCGGCGCTGCGCTCGCGTGGGTACGCCTACGAGCGACTCGATCAGCTCACCATGGAGCTGTTGCTGGGAGTGCGGTAGACGTGGCGGCTGATCTGTTTCTCGGCCTCGACATCGGTACGAGCAGCGTCAAATCCATTCTCATGAGTACAGACGGCAGCGTCGCGGCCGTGGCGAGCGCTCCGCTCTCGCTCGACACGCCGCAACCAGGTTGGGCGGAGCAGGATCCCGAGGCCTGGTGGGATGCCGCCCGCGCGGCGATCCGGGATGTGCTGGCGCAGCGCGCTGGTAGTCGCGTCACCGCGATTGGCATCTCCGGCCAAATGCACTCGTCCGTCTTTCTCGACAAGCGCGGTGCGGTGATCAGGCCGGCGCTGCTCTGGTGCGACGGCAGAACGACGGCCGAGTGCCGAGAGATCGAGAGGCGCGCCGGAGGCGAGCCGCGGCTGCGCGAGTGGGTCTGCAACGCCGCGCTGGAAGGCTTCACCCTCCCGAAGGTCCTGTGGCTGCGCAACCATGAGCCCGAGGCGTTCGCGCAGCTCGCTACAGTGCTGCTCGCCAAGGATTTCGTGCGGCTGCGCCTCACCGGCGTCGTGCGCAGCGAGCCGTCCGACGCGTCCGGTACGCTGATGTTCGATCCCGTGCACATGCGCTGGAGTCGGGAGATGCTCGCGGCAGTCGAGCTGCCCGCGTCGCTGCTTCCCGAGGTCGGCGGATCAGGAGAGGTGCTCGGCCATGTCACGCCCGCGGCCGCAGCGCTGACGGGACTGCCAGCCGGCACGCCCGTGGTGGGCGGCGGCGCGGACAACGCCTGCGGCGCCGCCGGCGTGGGCGTGATCACGCCCGGTGAAGCGGCGTCGAGCTGGGGCACATCGGGAACCGTGCTGGCTCCTACGGCGCAGCCGCGCGTGGACCCCAAACTGCGAGCGCACACATTCTGTCACGTCGCGCCCGATGTGTGGTATGTGATGGGCGTCGTCTTGTCGGCCGGCGGAGCGTTTGCCTGGTATCGTGATCAGTGCGCGCGCGAGCTGCCGGATGCGGTTCGAGACGCGCAGCTTGTCGAGGAGGCGGCAACGGTGCCGCCCGGTGCTGACGGCGTGACGTTTCTTCCCTACCTCCAGGGAGAACGCACGCCCCATCGCGACGCGTCTTTGCGCGCCGCGTTTACGGGGCTCAGCTTGGCGCACTCACGCGCCCACATGACGCGGGCCGTGCTCGAGGGGGTGTGTTTTGCACTGCGCGACTCACTCGAGATTCTCAAAGAGCTCGGCCTCGCGCCCGCTGTTCTACTCCTGACGGGCGGCGGCGCGAAGAACGCATTCATCAGGCAATTGCAGGCAGATGTGTTTGGTCTTCCGGTGACGACCGTTAATCGTGAAGAGGGCGGGGCGTATGGCGCGGCGCTGCTCGCGGCAGTGGGGGCAGGCGCGTTTCCCGATCTCAAGACGGCGGCGCAGCGGACACTCGCGCGCCAGCCGCCCACGCCACCGAACCCAGAGATGAACAGAACGTACGAGTCCATCTATGACCGCTTCCGCAAACAGTTGGTCGCCGCGCGCCCTTAACCTCGCGTGGGTGGCGCTCCTCGGCGCGCAGCTTTCCGCGCAGACGGGGGGGCCGGACTATCAGAATCCTGACCTGCCATTCGCGCGTCGCGTGGCCGATCTCGTGTCGCGTATGACGCTCGAGGAAAAGGTCTCGCAGCTGCAGGACGTCGCGCCGGCGATCGACCGGCTCGGCATTCCCCGCTACAACTGGTGGAACGAGGCACTGCACGGCGTCGCGCGCTCGGGGCTCGCGACGTCGTTTCCGCAGGCGATCGGCCTCGCGGCTACGTGGAACGATTCGCTGGTCTTCCGCATGGCGACCGTCATCTCGGACGAAGCACGCGCCAAACATCACGAGTACGTGCGGCAGGGCTCCCGCGAACGCTATCAGGGGCTCACCTTCTGGTCGCCGAACATCAATCTCTTCCGCGATCCGCGCTGGGGGCGTGGTCAGGAGACATACGGGGAAGATCCGTTCCTCACGGGCCGGCTCGCTACGCAGTTCGTCCGCGGAATGCAGGGCGACGATCCCAAGTACCTGAAGACGGTCTCGACCGTGAAGCACTTCGCCGTACACTCGGGCCCCGAGCCCGAGCGCCACACGTTCGACGCCGTGGTGAGTGAGCGCGATCTGCGGGAGAGCTACCTGCCGCACTTCGCTGCAGGCATCCGCGAGGGCGGCGCGTACTCCCTGATGTGCGCCTACAACCGCGTGCTCGGCAGCCCAGCGTGCGGGAGTGACGTCTTGCTCAAGGACATCCTGCGCGGCGAATGGGGCTTCTCGGGCTACGTCGTGTCGGACTGCGGCGCCATCAACGACATCTACGAGCGCCACAAGGTCGTCCAGACCGCGGCGGCCGCCGCGGCCCTAGGCGTGAAAACGGGGACCGACCTCGAGTGTGGCAATGTCTACGCGAACCTCGTCGACGCCGTGCGACAGGGACTGATCACAGAGCAGGCGATCGACACCGCCGTCAAGCGGCTGTTCCTCGCCCGCATGCGGCTCGGCATGTTCGATCCGCCGGAGCGCGTGCGCTGGGCGCAGATCCCGATCAGCGTGCTCGACCAGCCGGCGCACCGCGCGCTCGCCCGCCAGGTGGCGCGCGAGTCCATCGTGTTGCTCAAGAATGCCGGCAGCATGTTGCCGCTCCGCAAAGACATCGGCACGATCGCCGTCATCGGGCCGAACTGCGACGACCGGCGCATGCTGCTCGGCAACTACGAGGGAGCGCCGGCCGATTCCATCACACCGCTGCGCGGCATCCGCGAGGCCGTGTCGCGCGGCACGCGCGTACTCTACGCCCGCGGCTCGGATTGGGTTGTGCCCGGCGACTCGGGGCTAGCCGAGGCGGTGCGGGCGGCGGAGCAGGCTGACGTGGTCGTGCTGTGTCTGGGCCTCACGGCGCAGCTCGAAGGCGAGGAGATGTCAGTCGAGACTCCCGGATTCCGGGGCGGCGATCGCACCCGCATCGACCTGCCCGACGCGCAGCAACGGCTGCTCGAGCGGATCGTTGCGGTCGGCAAGCCCACGGTGCTCGTGCTGATGAGTGGCAGCGCGGTCGCCGTGAACTGGGCGCAAGAGCACGTGCCCGCGATCGTCGAAGCGTGGTACGGCGGCCAGGCGGCGGGGAGCGCGCTCGCCGACGTGCTATTCGGCGATTACAACCCAGGCGGGCGATTGCCGGTGACGTTCTACAAGAGCGTGAACGACCTGCCAGCCTTTGACGACTATCGCATGGCAGGACGCACTTACCGCTTTTTCAAGGGCTCGCCGCTGTACCCGTTTGGCTACGGCTTGAGCTACACCACATTCGCGTACAAGAATTTGCGCACGAGCTCGGCGAGACTTCGAGCCGCGGACACGCTGATCGTTCGAGTGGATGTGACGAACACCGGGCGGCGCACCGGAGACGAGGTGGCGCAGCTCTACGTTCGCCACCTCGGGTCACGGGTCGAGCGACCGACTGGGGATCTCCGTGGCTTCCGCCGCGTCACGCTCAAGCCGGGTGAGACGCACACAGTGGCATTCTCTCTTCCAGCGTCCTCGCTGGCGTACTGGAATTCCGCTACGCACCGCTGGGTGGTGGAACAGGAACCTGTCGAGCTGGCCGTCGGTGCGTCATCGGCCGATATCCGCCTACGGCGCAGAATTCAGGTCGTGAGCCTCCAGTAGATGGCGTAACGCTCATCGAAGATCGTGTGGAACGGCACGAGCGTGACCGCGCCTTTCTCGCCGGCGGCTCGAAACTCGAGACCCCGTCCCGCTACGCGCTCAGTGCCTTGCGCGCGCAGCTCCGGCGCCGGGATCGGCTGACCCTTGTACTCGGGGATCGTGCGCGGCTTCGTCGGCTCGGCGCGCAGCACGTCTGGAGTCAGGCCTTCTGTCCCTAAGCGTCCCGCCAAGGCGAGGGGCCCGTACATCACGGCCGCCAGTGTCGGATCGTCCGGCATCGCGTGCAGGTGGAGGCTCATCGGCAGTTTGACCGCAACCGTGTC
>DASWCE010000290.1:0-1636 GCA_036390255.1 Gemmatimonadales bacterium
CTGTCCTTGATGGCGTTGGGCTTATGGGGCGCGAGGAGATGCGAGAGCCCGATCAACAGTGCCGCGTTGAACGCCACGAAGCCAAGCAGGAGGAGGAAGGCGAGATAGGGCTGGTTCATGTGAGTTCGTGAAAAAATTCACTTGACCCGCCGAAACGTATCCGACCGCGAGGAGCTTGTCAACCGAATCGAGTGGCGTAAGTGTCGATGCTGCCGATATATTGCCGCCCCATGTCCATCAAGTCCGACCGTTGGATCCGGCGGATGGCGACCGAGCGCCGCATGATCGAGCCGTTCGCGGAAAACCAGGCGCGCGCGGGAGTGATCTCGTATGGCGTTTCGTCCTACGGCTACGACATGCGGGTGGCACCCGAGTTCAAGATCTTTACCAACGCACTGTCCGCGGTGGTCGACCCGAAGCATTTCGACCCGAAATCGTTCGTCGAGTTCACGGGCGACGTGTGCATCGTGCCGCCCAATTCCTTCGCCCTGGCCCGCTCCGTCGAGTACTTCCGCATTCCTCGCAACGTCCTGACGATCTGCGTGGGGAAGAGCACGTACGCCCGCTGTGGCATCATCACCAACGTCACGCCGTTCGAGCCCGAGTGGGAGGGGTTCGTCACGCTCGAGATCTCGAACACGACGCCCCTCCCCGCGCGGATCTACGCCAACGAGGGGATTGCCCAGGTGCTGTTCTTCACGGCCGACGAGGGAGACGAGTGCGAAATCAGCTATAAGGACAAGAAAGGCAAGTACCAGGCTCAGACGGGCATCACGTTGCCGAAGCTATAAAGACGTCGAGTAAAGACGTCACGCAAGGGCGTCGCGCAACGACGTCGAACGGAACCGCAATCACGTCCCTGTTCGGCGTCTCCGTGCGACGTCTCTGCTAGACACTCTTGCTGGACGCCGCTTTTCTGTTGTACGCGTAGGCCACCGCGAGGGCGATGAGCGCGAGCGCGAAGAACGACGCGATGCGGTACAGCGCATCGAGGTTCGAGAGGTCGTACAGCACGATCTTGAGTCCCGCGCCCGCGGCCACCGCGAGCCCCGCCGAGCGCACGTCCTTGCGGTCGAGCTGGAACCCGAGCCGGACCAGGGCGCCCGCGTAGGCCAGCCAGAAGACGCTCAAGGCGAGGTCACCTGCCAGGGGGGTTCGCCGCCCGAAGTAGCGTTGCAGCTCGATCGAGCCGCCTGCGAGCACCGCCGCGCCGCACAGCACCCAGAGCAGCTCGCCGCCGCGCGCAGTCCAGCGCGCGGTGGCCGGATCTTTCACTCCCGCGTTCCAGCGACGCGCGGCCAGCGCCGTGCCCGCGACGTAGCCGTACAGCGCCAGCGCCCAAGCGTCGGTGAAGGGCGCAGCGAAGGACGGTCGATCCCACAGCGCGACGCCGAAGAGGCAGGGGAACGCGAGCAGGGCGAGCCCGAGCGCCGCGAGCCGCCCGCCCGGTCGGCCGCCCAGTTGCTCGGCCGCGAGCCCCGCCAGGGCGAGCGCCGTCCAGCCGATGACGACCGTGGGCGGGCTCCCCTGCATGGCCACCGCCAAGGCGCCGAGCGCGAACCCCATGACCAGGTGCGGAGCGGCACGACGGGCCCACCCGACCCCGAGGTACGGTGCCGCCAGCAGCGCGGGCAGG
>DASWCE010000291.1:0-3359 GCA_036390255.1 Gemmatimonadales bacterium
GCGATGCAGGGGCTGCGCCGGTATACCTGCTGGCCGGCCTCGGCAGGCGATCCCTTCGGGGGGGGCGCCGGCGCGGCGCGCTGCTGGTCCACCCACCGCTGGAACACCGAATCTGACTGTACCACGACCCGTAGCCGCATGTTGGCGTGCGAGGCGCCACAGAACTCCGCGCACTGGCCCCAGTACTCACCCGTGGAATCAGCACGAAATGCGATCCGATTGGTGCGGCCCTGAATGAGATCGCGTTTTCCGCCCAGCCGCGGCACCCAGAAGCTGTGGATGACGTCTGCCGACGTCATCTCGAGCTGAATGGGCGTCCCGACGGGGAGGTGCAGCTCGTTGTACGCGCTGATGTTCAGCGTGGGATAGCGATACTCCCACCACCACTGGTGTCCGATGACCTCGACGCGTAACGCGCCTTCAGGCGCGTGACCGGCCGTGGAGAAAATCGTGCGCATCGTGGGGACGGCGATGAACACGAGAATCAACGCCGGCGCGAGCGTCCAGCTGATTTCGAGCACCGTGTGGCCGTGTACCGGTTTCGGCTCCGCAGCGCCGCGACGCGCGCGGAAACGGGCGATTGCGACCAGGAGCAGGCCCTCGACGACGATGAAGACGCCGACGGCCCACCAAAAGACATTCTTGTACAGATCGAAGAGATCCGCGCTGAAGTCTGATCGCGGGGCGAGCGTCGATTGCGGAAGGTGAGCGGCGCCGCCGCACGCGGTGAGGAGGAGCAGAACGGCGAGCAGAACCAGCTGCACGGCGTGAAACTAGACGGGCTCCAGCAGCCCGTCAACGCGCCGGATTGCTTGGCAGTCGCTCCACTAGTGCGGCATCGTACGCGGGGTTTCGGTGATCGAGGACTTCGCGTCGGCCCCCTTCGCCGTCAGCTCCAAAGAACCCTCGTGCATCGTCGCTTTGACCATTGCGAAATACAGATCGGGCACGACCCACGCCTCTGTTTTGTCATCGGCCGACTTGATGTGCAGCGCGCGGAACGTTCCGGCCGGGACGGTAACCTGCTCCCACCCTACAACTACCATTTCCTGGCAGCGTCGCGCGATCTCGGCGGTGAGATTCTGCCCACCCATGCGCCCGCCCATCATCTGCACCATCTCGTCTGGCATCCGCATCGCCGGGTCGTGGCCGTTCTTCATGATCATGCCGCGCGGGCCCCCGCTCGCCATGCCGAACGCGAGTTCCGGCACCAGCATCTGGATGATGGTCCGTCCTTTGGCGCCCTTTTTGGGATCGGTGATCGACATTTCGTACCAATAGTACGGCGTGCCAGCAACGGGCTCGGTCCCCACGACCGCCATGCGCATCGTGGTGCCGTCGCCGTTGCCGCCCACCCAGCGATAGCCCGCCCATTGCCCGACGCGCATCGCGCGATGCTGGATGTCATTGCACAGCTTCTCCTTGTCCTGCGCCGCGACCGGCGCGGCGAACATGAGGGCGAACAGCGCGAGGGACGGCGTCGTGCGCATGACCGGACTCCGGGACAAGGGAGGCGATTATTATACATGTCCCGTCGACCCACGCGACCGTGGCGGAATTGGCAGACGCGCCAGCCTTAGGAGCTGGTGGGGCAACCCGTGGGGGTTCGAGTCCCTCCGGTCGCATCTCAAACAAACAACGGAGTGGGGAGTGGTACGTGACGCCTCACCGTAAAGAACCACTCCCCACTCCCCCTATGGGTTAGATTTCCGCCACATGCCCGAGATCCTCGTCAAGAAGACCCGCAACGAGCCCGGCGAAGCCTCCCTCGAGGTGACTATTCCGCCTGACAACGTGAAGGCCGCCGAGGAACGCGCGACGAAGTTCTATCAGCAGCGCGCCCGGCTGCCGGGGTTTCGGCAGGGTAAAGTGCCCGCGGCCGTGGTGCGGAAGAAGTTCGCCGATGACATCCGGCAGGAGACCCTGCGCGAGCTGGTGCAGGAGAGCTGGCGGGTTGCGCAGAAACAGGAAGAGCTGAAGCCCATCGCCGATCCCCACATCCACAACCTGAAGTGGGAAGAAGGCGCCCCGGTCACCTTCGAGTTGCATGTCGAGCTGAAGCCCGAGTTGAAACTGCAGCGGCTCGGTGGCTTCCGGCTCACCCGCACGGTCCCAGCCGTCACCGCGGCTCAGGTTGACGCGCAGCTCAATGCCATGCGTGAGCAGCGAGCTCCGTGGACGCCCGTGGCCGGCGAGAAGCCAAAGCCCAAGGATCTCGTCGACGTCGCGATCGCCACTCGCGAGAACAGCGAGGTCAAGGACCCGCAGCCCTACCAGTTCGTGCTGGGCGAGGGCCGCGCGATTCCCGACGTGGAAGCGCGCATCATGGGTCTCACGCCCGGCGAATCGGTGGACGCGACGGTCCGTTTCCCCGACGACTTCGCCGAGGAAGCCAAGCGCGGCCAGACGCGCGACATCCAGCTGACGCTCCGCGAAGTGAAACGGCAGGAGTTGCCCGTCCTGGACGACGCCTTCGCGCGCGAAATGGGCGACTTCGAGTCGCTGGACGCGCTGCGCTCCGCGGTCGCCGAGGATCTGAAAAAGGAAGCCGAGCGCGAAGCCGACGCGCGGGTCCGCGCCGAGCTGGTCGAGCAGATCGTGCAGGCAAACAACGTCGTAGCCCCGCGGCCCGTGGTCGAGCGGGTACTGGGGATGTACGCCCAGGCGTACGAGATTCCCGAGGAGCGCTGGGAGAAGTTCGCCCAGGAGTTTCGCTCCGTCGCCGAATCGCAGGTCCGGCGTGATCTGGTGCTCGATACCGTCGTCGAGTCTCAGAACCTGCGCGCGACCGAGGCGGAGCTGGACCAGAGGATCCAGGAGCTCGCCGAGCGGCGCGGGATGAAAGCGGCGGAGCTGTATGCGTCGCTGGAGAAAGCCAAGCGGCTCCGCGATGTCGCGCGGAGCATCACCGAGGAGAAGGTGTTCACCTATCTCCTGTCGCAGTCCACCGTGGAGCAAGCGTGACGAAGAGCGAAAGCCACATCTATCCCCCGTACATCATCGAGCGCTCGAGCCGTGGCGAGCGCACCTACGACATCTTCAGCCGCCTGCTGATGGACCGCATCGTGTTCCTCGGCACATCCATCACCGACGATGTCGCCAACATCATCATCGCGCAGCTCTTGTTTCTCGATGCGGACAACCCGGAGCGGGATATCTACCTGTACGTCAATTCGCCCGGTGGGCTGGTGTCGTCGGGCATGGCGATCTACGACACGATGCAGTTCCTGCGCGCGCCCGTGAACACCATCTGTATGGGCATGGCGGCGTCAATGGGCTCGTTCCTGTTGACCGCGGGACGCAAAGGCAAGCGCTCGGCGCTGCCGCACGCGCGCATCATGATGCACCAGCCGTCGGGC
>DASWCE010000292.1:0-24529 GCA_036390255.1 Gemmatimonadales bacterium
CTCCATCCGCAGCAGCGCGGTGGAAAACACCTTGCCCTGCGCGTCGGTCTTCAGCGAAATCGTGCCGCCGCCGTCCAGCGCGCCGTGCAGCAGGAAGTTCAGCGCATGGAGGTTGGGCAGCTCGAAGCGCTCGACCTTGCCTGTGATCATCCCCTTAAAATGTCTGGCCACGCGCGCCGCCGTGACATGCTCGACGAGCAACGGATAATACACCGGCTTCAACGCGATCAAACCGACGTTTGCCGTGTCGCCCTTATCACCAGAGCGTGCGTGGGCAATGTCGACCAGCCGAACGGTTTTTGACCGCCTGACCGCCGCCTTTGCTTTTTGACCGCCCGACCGTCGCCGTTTCATGCTTCGATCAGCTCCACCGCGGGCTCCACCATGCGCTTGTCGATCAGTGCGGGCCAGTATGCCACGATCTCTTCCGGCTTCGGTCGCCCACCGGCAAAGCCCGTCACGCTGGGCGGGCCGTTCAGGATCAGCGGGGCGATCTCGCGCGTGAAACGATCCACCGGTTTTTCGTCGCGCGCGCGCACGCCCACGCGCAGCTGGACTTCCGGAATCGCCGCCACGTCGACGCCCTTCAGAGCGAGCGGTCCGTGCGTGGCACTGGCCCCCAGAAACTCGGTGTGGATCGCTTCGAACTCGAGGCCAAGGTCCTTGAGGCGCTGGCGCAGGATGCGATCAGCCGCTTTTGCCTTCTCCAGCGCGTCCGGCCAGGCATAGACGAGCGTGCCAACGGCTTTGTAGCCGTAGAAATACGCGATTGAGACCTTGAGCTTGTCAGTCGCGGGTTTGCCCCTGACGCCAGACACCTGAACCCTGTCCTTGCCCACCTGAGCGAGTCGAATAGTCGTAAAGTCCGCGACGCCATCCGGTGTGATGTACTCCCGGGGATCGCCCATCTCGTAGACGAGCTGTTCGGTGACTGAGGCAACGTCGATCCGGCCGCCAGTGCCCGGATGCTTGATCAGATCGAACGTCCCATCCGCACGCGCCTCGACGATCGGATACCCGACGTTGGCTAGGTCGGGAATGCGCTTCCAGTTCTTGAGGCAGTTGCCCCCACTGCATTGCGCCCCGCACTCGATGATGTGGCCGGCAACCGTGCCGGCGGCAATGCGGTCCCATGCCTCCGGCGCCCACCCGAACGTGTGCATCAGCGGTCCCAGCGTCAGGCCCGTGTCCGTCACGCGACCGGTGATGACGACCTGCGCGCCGCGCTGCAGCGCCAGGGCGACCGGTCCAGCGCCGAGATAGGCGTTGGCGGACAGCACGCGATCGCGCACGTCCTGCAGCGGGCGACCGGTGTCGAGGTTCTTGAGCGGGTGGCCGCGTGCCATCAACCCGTCCAGGCGCCCAAGGAGATCGTCGCCGGTGACGACGCCGATCGTCAGTTTCCCGCCAAGCCCGAGCTGGCGGGCGGCCTCGGCGAGCGCCATGGCGCAGCCGCGCGCGTTCACGCCGCCGGCATTCGCTGTGACCTTGATGCCCCGCTCCGCGATGATGGGCAGGATCCGCTCCATCTGCGTGATGAAATCCGTTGCGTAGCCGCGTGCCGGGTCGCGCGATTTCTGTTTCTGCAGGATGGACATCGTGACTTCGGCGAGGTAATCCATCATCAGGTAGTCGATGGGGCCACCCGTCACCTGACGATACGGCGCTTCGAGCCAATCTCCCCAAAACCCCTGCCCGCCTGCGACCCGGACCGTTGCCGGACGCGAGGTCACCGGAGACTGCCCCCCACTCCCCCTGCGCTGCGCGATCCCGCCACGACGATGGTACGGCGCGCCGCCAGGGATCCCGTCGGCGTCGTCACGCGCGTCTCGATCAGCGTCCCGAAACCGTCCGGGAGCTCGAGCGCCGGCGCGTTGGGCAGCCGCACGACGCTGCGGCCGCCCGCTACCACCATGAGCGTGCCGCCTTCGCCCACGGGTTCGTCCGGGCCGAGGAACCGGATCCGGGCATCGGCGCGCCAGGTGTGGCCGGGGAGACGCGCGAATGCAGGATAGAACTCGACCGTGAGCGCCGCACCGCGCAACGAGTCGGACAGCGCCACTCTCAGCCGCCCGAACGGGTAGTTCACGGGCTGGTTACCGCCGTGAATTTGCTGACCCGTCGAGTCATAGACCGTGATGGAGAAGTCCGTCAGCTCGTCCCAGAGCCCTGGCGGCAGCGCGAGGTCGACTTCCATCCGTTTGGCCCAGCGCGGCGGGCGGACGTGCAGCGTTTCCGCGGGCTGGCCACGTCCGGCGATCGCGTAACCGCGCTCGGCACCGACCAGCCGATACGAGATCTGGCCGCTGGCGGTGCTTGCCTGCGCGGCGCCAGCGAGCACACTCGAGGCCTCGAGAGTTCCAGGCTGCGCCGCGGCGAGCGCGACGGGACCCAGCTCGGCGCGGACGGTCGCCGTCGCGCCACTGAGCGGCGGCGCAATGACGTCCAGCTCGTAGACACCCGGGACGATGTCCTCCGCGCGAACGGTGATTACGGTGCTGCCCGCATCCTGCTGGCCGATGTCGATGTCTTCCGGTGCCGCACGGGCCGGTTCGCCGTTCGGCTCGTAGAGGCGCACCGTCGCTTGCTGGCTCTGTGAATCCGGGAGCGTGACGGTCGCGCGTAGCGTGGCGTCGGCCTGCGGGACGCGCAAGAAGTAGCGGCGCACACTCCCCGGCGCCACCGCGCGCCGTTCGTCAAACAGCGCTTTTGCGCTGAGGTCTGTCGGGACGATCACCGTATTCACGAGCGTAAACAGAGGGCCGGCGATACTGTCGCGCGGATTGACTGCGGTCACGGTGCCGACGTACATGCCCGGAGCGGTCAACGCGCTGCGCTGGTACGTGACGGCGATCTGCGTGGCGCGCGGCGCGGCATCGACAGCATCGTCGACGGTCAGCCACGGCACATCGGCGCGGAGTACAAACTCCGCGGCGCGCAGTCCGGCCAGGTGCCGCACGGTGAACGTTTCGACGCTGTCCTGGTCCGCCAGACCGTTCCGCCGAAACGCGGCGGTTACGCCATGCGCCGCCTGCACGCCGTAGATCGAGCCCTGGTGTCCGCCTTCGAGCCATTGGTAGGCGGTCTCGAGCGACGGCATGCCTGCGCCATCATCGATCACCCGGGCGCCGCCGAAGGGACGCGCGGAAATCCGCAGCGCTTGAATGATGTCCGCAGCCGCTGGGCGGAGTCCTTCCTGCGCCAGCGCCGATACGAGACAGGCGGCTAGGCCGGCGGCGTACGGCGACGCCATGCTCGTGCCGCCCTTGATCTCGTTGCCCGTATCCCAGCGCGGCACGCTCGAGAACGCGACCCCCGGGGTGACGACGTCGGGTTTCGCGAGCTCCCCGCCGCGCGAGCTGAACCACGCCAGCACATCGCGCGCGGGCGGCACGCCCTGCTGCGGGGGGCGCTGGAAGGCGCCCGGGTAGGCCGCGCCGACCGATAACGCGAAGCTCGCCGAGCCGGGGAAGCCGAGGGTCGAGAGGCCCGGCCCGTCGTTGCCCGCGCTGATCGCAAACACCACCTCGGGATGACTCAGCAAGAACGCATCCACGATCGAATCGATGACTGCGCGTCCCTCATGCTCGTTGCCGACGCCAAAGCTCATGTTCAGGACGAGGGGCATATTGCGCTGCGCCGCGTAGCGCGCCGCATAGTCCATCGCGCGCATCATGCTGCCGTGGACCGTGACACCGCCGCGCGCGTTGTTGGCGATCTTGAGGCCTATGATCTGAGCGCCCGGCGCGACGCCGGTGAATCCCGCCACATCGAAGAGGTTGTAACCGGCCGCGATGCCCGCGACATGGGTGCCGTGCCCCGAGGTGTCGAAGAAGAGATCGAGGACGGGCGCGCTGTCGGCGGTTTCGCGGAAGTTGGCGACGATCGTGAGCGGCTTCTTGCCCAGGGCGATCGTCTCGTGGCCCTGGCGGTAATCGTGGAGCGGCATTTCGTCTTCGAACGAGCCGTCGAGGTTCGTGTCGAGGAATGCCACCCAGCCGTCGGAGGCTTTGACGACCACGACGGGGAATTCGTCGGTGTTGCGGCCGTTGCCGTTGACGTCCCCGGCGGGCGGGCGACCGAGGGGCAGCTCGCGGAACACGCCGCGATACCACGTGGTCGCGGTCGTCAGACGCCCAATGCGAGCCGCGCCTTTCATTTCCTGGTCGGTCGGCGCGGCAAACGAGGTCAACGCCACGCGCCCTTCCCCCGAGAAATCTCGCAGCTCGACGATCTTGGGGGCGCCGGTGCTGGTGGCGATCAGTCCCGCGACGCCCGGATCGATGCCGCTGTCGAGAATCGCGATGAGCACGCCACGGCCATCGTAGGTCGGATGCAGCGCGCGAAACTGGTCCACGCCTGTGCTCTTGAGCGGCATGAGCCCGAGCATGTACGCGACCGCCGGATCGACCGCGGGGCGCGCGGTGGACGCTCGGCTGCCGTCCGATGGCACCGTCGCGGGCGGCGTGGCGGAAGTTGCGGGGACGGGTTTGGTGCCCGGTTTGGTGACGCCTTTGGTGCTAGCGCAGGCAGCGCCCAGCACCAGCAACGTTGTGGCAACAAGCTTCACGAGACGCTCGGCAGTGCAAAGGCCCCGAGGTGCGGGCCGGTGAATTCGTTGGACACCTCGAGGAGAAACGCGAGCGTATCGCGTGTCTCATCGGGTGTGAGAATCGCATCGACAAATCCGCGCGCGCCGGCGAATCTGGCATCCAGTTGATGCTCGTAATCGGCGCGCATGGCGTCGACGGCGGCGGCATGGTCGGACTTGGCCGCGTCGGCGCCGTAGACCGCCTGGATCGCGGACTCTCCTTCCATCACGCCCATGCGCCCCGTCGGCCACGAGACGATGAAGTCGGGATCGAAGCCCTGTCCCGCCATCGCATAGTAGCCGGCACCCGACGCGTGGTTGACGGTCAGCACCAGCTTCGGGACCGTCGCCGTGGCCATCGCTTCCACGAAGCGCGCGCCCGCGCGAATGATACCCGTATGCTCCGCCTCGGTCCCGACCATGAATCCCGAAACGTCCTGGATGAACAGCAGCGGCACCCGCTCGCGGTCCGCGTTTTCGATGAAATAGGCCACCTTCTGGGCACTCTCCGTATAGATGATACCGCCGATCCGCGGCGCTTCGTTCTTCTTTTTCCCCTTGATTACGCCGCGCGAGTTCGCGATCACCGCCGCCTGCCGCCCTTCGATGGCGCCATGGCCGCAGATCATTTCGGGCGCGACGTCCGGCTGGAACTCGTCGAGGCGGCCGGCATCGAGCAGGCACTCGAACACGGCGCGCACGTCGTAGCTCATGCGGTGATCGACGGGAATCAAGTCGTACAGCGCCTTGGTGTCGCGCTTCGGCGCGGGATACGTGCGACGCGGTGAGGGAACGTGCGGCAGCCGGCCCACGTATTCGCGAATCCGAGCAAGACACTCTTTGTCGTCCTTGGCACGATAATGTGCCACGGCACTGAGCGCGGTGTGTGTCATCGCCCCACCCAGTGTTTCCGCGTCTACCACCTGCCCCGTCGCCCCTTTGACCAGATTGGGGCCGCCCAAACCCATGAACGACGTGCCTTCGACCATGAAGATCACATCCGATAGCGCGGGCAAATACGCGCCGCCTGCGATGCAGGGACCCATGACGGCCGCCACCTGCGGGACTTTGAGATAGCGCCGCATGATCGAGTTGTAAAAGAAGATGCGCGCCGCCCCGTACTGGCCGGGAAAGACCCCGCCCTGATACGGAAGGTTTACACCCGCTGAATCGACCAGGTAGACGATCGGGATGCGCTGGCGCATCGCGATCTCCTGAGCGCGCAGAATCTTCTTGATCGTCTCGGGCCACCAGGAGCCCGCCTTGACCGTGGCGTCGTTTGCGACGACGACGACCGGCCGTCCACCGACTCGCCCCACCCCCGTGACGACTCCGGCTGCCGGTGCCTGACCGTCGTACTGGTCATAGGCAACGAGCAATCCCACCTCGAACCAGGGCCCATCCTGGTCGAACAATCCCGTCACACGCTCCCGGGCCGTCAACTTGCCCTGATCGTGCTGGCGCTTGATGCGCTCCGCCCCGCCCCCTTGCTCGAGGCGGGCGCGGAGCTGCTTGTACTCGTCGCTGAGCGTCTGGAGGCGACTCACGCGGTGACGTGCTCCGCCGCCCACTCCTGGATGTATTTGATGAGATCTGCCGTCGGCGTGCCGGGTCCAAACAGCTTCCCTGCGCCCTGCGCTTCCAACGCCGCCATATCCGCGGGGGGGATAATGCCACCGCCGGTCAACAGGACATCCTGCCGGCCGGCGGCGTCGAGCAGTTTGCGGACGCGCGGGAACAGGGTCATATGCGCGCCCGACAGAATCGATAAGCCGACCACGTCGACGTCTTCCTGGATCGCCGCCTGCGCGATCATCTCGGGCGTTTGGTGCAGGCCGGTGTAGATCACTTCCATCCCGGAGTCACGAAGCGCCGCGGCTACGACCTTCGCGCCGCGATCGTGCCCGTCGAGGCCCGGCTTCGCGACGAGAATGCGAATCGGTCGCTTGGGCTTCGCCATCAAGCGCGGAAGCGCAACAGCGCCGCGAGGCCGTCCACGACACGCCGGGCTTTGTCGTCGTAGAGGACATCCACCTGCGCGCGTTGACTCAGCGCTTCTTCGACCGCCTCATCGATTCGTGGATCATCGTCCTGCTCGTCCGCCAGCAAGGTGCGGACTTGCCCGCGGCTCAGTGCCTTCAGGGTTGCCTCCACGCCGTTCACCGCCCAGCCACGCGGCACGCCATCCTGCACCGCCTCCGCGTGCGCGCGCTCCCAGGCGCGCTCGCGCTCCTCGCGCAGTGCCAGCGTCGCATCGCGGACCTCGGCCGGCGTCGCCTGCCTGGGGCTGAGCTTCACCACGCCGAACACGAGATCGTGCACATACGTGTGAAGGTGGGGGATGACGGCGCCAGCGTCCACACCGACGCTGCCCAGCACGATGCCGCTGAGCGGCTTCTCGCGGTTGAGCTGGAAAATGCGATCGGCGATCTGCGCGTACAGCCGCTGCTTCTCCGCGCGGATCCGGTTGTGGTAGTTGTATTCGCCGGCGCTGCCCGATGGCGTGCCCCCGCGCGCCATCACCAGGCGCTGGTTGCCCCCATGAAATTTGCCGACTCGTGAGGACTCGATCCCAGGCAGGCCAGGCCGTTCCACGCAATCGTACGCCGTCACCTCGAAGAACCGCGCCGCGGTGCGATCGTAGACGACACACAGGATCGTGCCGAACTCTTCTTCGAGGCCGAGCAGCTCACGGACCAGGGGTTGGTGGTCGACCGCGAGTCGGGAGCGATGGACGTGTGGCAAGGGCAAGGCCTCGAACAGGCCCTCCCCCAGCTCGCGCGACGCGAAGATCGCAATCGCGCGCGCGCGGGGCAGATGGCTCGGCTCCTCGAGGTAGTCGAGCACCTGGCGCAGATTGGCCGCGATCGCCTCGCGGTCTTCGTGCGACAGCGGTTGCCGTGCCAGCGCCAGTTCCCGCTCGCGCACGCGGTTTTTCATCTTGATCAGGTATTTGCCGCGCGTGCGATCGCGCGGCTCGAGTTTCAGGTAGCACGTGACGACCCAGTGCCGGCCGGGCGCGATCGACGCGAGCCGGGAAATCGCGGCACGGGCATCCTGTTCGGTGATGGCGGCGGGTATGGCGCTCATGTCCTAAAAGAAGA
This sequence comes from Gemmatimonadales bacterium, assembly GCA_036390255.1. GTDB lineage: Bacteria > Gemmatimonadota > Gemmatimonadetes > Gemmatimonadales > GWC2-71-9 > 20CM-2-65-7. The sequence continues at coordinate 7,696 of DASWCE010000292.1, forward strand.
CGGGTTCGCGGTATGCTCCCCAGACGCGCTCGAGCGCGTGTCGGGTCTCGTAGAGCGTCGCGTACGCGCGCGCGCAGTCGAGCATCGGTCCGATGACATTCTGATCGGCCTCCGCGGCCTGGCGCAGTGCCTCGAGCCGGTGTTCCACGAGTGCGTTGTCCCGCTCGGCGCGCACGCGCGCCAGCCGGCGCCGCTGCTCCTGCTCGGCGTCGTTGGAGACCTTGAGGATCTCCACGGGATGATCGTCGTCGGACAGGAATTCGTTCACGCCGACGATGAGCTTGTCGCCCGTTTCCACTTGACGCTGGAAGACGGCGGCCGATTGGGCAATCTGCCGCTGGAACCAGCCGGTCTCGATCCCCCGCACGACGCCGCCGATCGAAGTAATCTCGGCGAACAGCGCCTCCGCCTCGCGCTCGAGCTGATCGGTCAGGGACTCGACGTAATAGGAACCGCCCAACGGGTCGATCACGTTTGCGGCGCCCGTCTCGTGCGCCAAGATCTGCTGCGTCCGCAGCGCCACTTGTACCGACTGCTCGGTGGGGAGTGCCAGCGTCTCGTCGAGGGAGTTCGTGTGCAGCGACTGCGTTCCGCCGAGGACGGCGGCGAGCGCCTGGTAGGCAACGCGCACGATGTTGTTCAGCGGCTGCTGGGCCGTAAGCGTGACGCCGGCCGTCTGGCTGTGAAACCGCATCATCCAGGAACGCGCCTGCTTGGCCTTGTACCGCTCCCGCATGTGGCGCGCCCAGATGCGGCGGGCCGCCCGCAGCTTGGCGATCTCCTCGAAGAAGTCGTTGTGAATGTCCCAGAAGAAGGAGAGGCGCGCCGCAAAGCTGTCGATATCGAGGCCGCGGGCGATCCCCCGCTCCACGTAGGTGAAGCCATTGGCGAGTGTGAACGCGAGCTCCTGGGCCGCCGTGGCCCCCGCTTCGCGAATGTGGTATCCCGAGATCGAGATCGTATTCCAGAGCGGCGTGTGTTTGGCGCCCCACTCGAACATGTCTACGATCACTTTCAGCGCGGGCTCGACCGGATAGACCCAGGCATGCTGGGCCATGTACTCCTTCAGAATGTCGTTCTGCACCGTCCCGCGCAGTTTCGTGATCGGCACGCCCTGCTTCTCGGCGGCGGCGACGTAGAAGCAAAACAGGATCGCCGCCGGGCCGTTGATCGTCATGGACGTCGAGACCTGATCGAGCGGAATCCCGTCGAACAGCGTCTCCATGTCGGCGAGCGAGGAGATTGCGACCCCGCACTTCCCCACCTCCCCCTCCGCGCGCGGATGGTCGGAGTCGTAGCCCATCAGGGTGGGAAAGTCGAACGCGACGGAGAGGCCGGTCTGACCGTGCTCGAGCAGGAATTTGTAGCGGCGGTTGGTGTCCGTCGCGCTGCCGAACCCCGCAAACTGCCGCATCGTCCACAGCTTGCCGCGGTACATCGTGGGATGAATGCCGCGCGTGAACGGATATTCTCCCGGCCGTCCTAGCTGGCGCTCGGCGTCGAACCCGCTCAGGTCCGCGGGCGTGTATACCGGCTTCTTGTGAATCGTCATGTTCCGTTCCTCACCTGCTCGAGGACCTCTGCGGCGACATCGTATGGCGTGCGCGTTCCGGCGGCAACGTCATCGAGGCGCTTGGCCAGGAGATCCTCGGCCTGCGTCTCATCCCATACCCATTGGCGGATCGCGCGGTTCACCACCGCCCGGGTGCGCGTCGCGAGACGCCGCCTGCGGCGCTCTGCGAGCTTGCCGGTGCGCTCGAGAAACTCGTGGTGTTGGTCGAGTGCAGCCACGAGCCCGGGGATCCCGTCACCCTTCGAGGCCACGGTCGTAAGAACGGGAGGTTCCCAACTCGAAGGGCTGTCGGGCCGGTCGGCCGACGGGTGGTTTTTCGTGGCCCGTCCATGATGCGCGGGCACGTGTGCAAACGCATTGCCCCTGCGGATCCCGAGCATCACTTCCACCTCCTGCTTCAGCTTATCCGCCCCCGGCCGGTCGCTCTTATTGATCACGTACAGCTCGGCGACCTCCATGACGCCAGCCTTGAGCGTTTGGATGCCGTCGCCCGATTCGGGCACGAGGACCAGCACCGTTGTCTCGGCCGTGGCAGCAATGTCGAGCTCGGTCTGTCCGACCCCGACCGTCTCGATCAAGATGCGATCGAATCCGAATGCCTCCAGGACGTCGGCGACTTCTTCGGTGGTGGTCGCGAGACCGCCCTGCGCGCCGCGCGTCGCCATCGAGCGAATGAAGACGCCCGGGTCGAGGCTCACCGACTCCATCCGAATGCGGTCGCCGAGGAGCGCACCGCCGGTAAAGGGACTGGTGGGATCGACAGCGATCACGGCGACTTTGAGGCCGCGCTCCCGGTAGGCACGCACCAGCTGTTCGGTGAGGGTGCTCTTCCCGGCGCCGGGCGGGCCGGTGATACCGATGCGCTGCGTGCCGCTCTTCCCGATGCGCTTGTGGATTTCCGACAAGACGCGCTCGAACCCGTCGCGCTGGTTCTCGACCAGACTGATGGCGCGCGCGAGCGCAGCGGTGTCGCCGCGCGCCAGTCCTTCGAGCACCGCATCGAGTCGCATACGCTCTAAGGATAACGGCGGCGTGGCGGTCATAGGAGGGTTCCGCGCAGGATTACACTGGCGACGGTGAAGTAAATGACCAGCCCTGTCACGTCCACCAGCGTCGCGACGAAGGGCGCCGATGCGCTGGCGGGGTCGAACCCGAGCCGGCGCAGCACAAAGGGCAGCAGCGAGCCGGCAATCGTGCCGAACGTCACGACGCCGATGAGGCTTCCGAATACGGTGATGGCGACGAGCAGATAGTGCTCACCGTAAATGCCGGTGATGGCGTGCCACAGGGTGATACGCAGAAAGCCGATCGCGCCCAGCACCATGCCCAGCACAAGGCCGGTCGCGAACTCGCGGCGGATGACGCGCCACCAGTCCCGCAAGTTCACCTCGCCGAGTGCCATCGCCCGGATCACCAGCGTCGACGCCTGGGAGCCCGAATTGCCGCCGCTCGAAATGATGAGCGGAACGAACAGCGCCAGGATCACGGCCTTCGCGATTTCTTCCTCGAAAAATGCCATCGCCGTCGCCGTGAGCATTTCGCCGAGGAACAGCGCGGCCAGCCAGCCGGCACGCTTTCGGACCATCCGCCCGAACGCGACCGTCAGATACGGCGCGTCGAGCGCTTCCATGCCGCCGAACTTCAGGATGTCTTCTGTGGTCTCGGCTTCGACGACGTCCACCACGTCGTCAAACGTGATCCGGCCAAGGAGCTTCCCGCCGGCGTCCACCACGGGGACCGCCGCCACATTGTAGCGAGCCATCAGCCTGGCCACGTCTTCTTGATCCTGCTGCGGCTGCACCTGCACCGCCGGTTGCTCCATCACGTCCCGCACCAGTTTCGTCGGCGCGGAGACGATCAGACGCGCGATCGGGACGATGCCGGCGAATTGCCCTTGTGCGTCGATCGCATAGACCTGATAGAGCTGGCTCTCGTCCTCATCGCTCTGGCGGCGGATCGCTTCGATCGCTTCCGCGACGCTCGCGTCTTCCCGAACGCTGACCACGTTCGTGGTCATCAAGCCGCCGGCGGAGTCCTCCGGATATTCCATCAGCCGTTCGACGTCGGCGCGGTCGGTGATCTCCTCCAGCACCGCCTCGCGCTCTCTTGCCGGCAGCTCGGCAACGAGGTCGGCCGCATCGTCGGACGGCAGCTCCTCCACCAGCTCGGCCGCGTACTCGGGACCGACGGCCAGGAGGAGCTCCTCGGGATGCTCGGCCGCTTCCATCTCGGCGAGCGCGCTCGAGGCGAGCTCGGTCGGCAGCTCCGAGATCACGCGGACGCGGTGTGCCTCGTCCAGGGCCGCGAGGATATCGGCGAGATCGGACGGATGGCAGTTCTTGGCTCGTGCCAGGAACGGACGCAGATCGTCCTGCTCGGCGAGCTCCTTCAGCTCGTCGAGTCGGAGCTCGGGGGCTTCGGGGGTGGTCACGTCGCGCTTCCGCCCAGGGCGATCGTCCGGACCGGGCCGCGACGGACGGCGACACGCTCGACGCGCGTGGCGCTGGCAGCGAGGACGTCGAACTCCAACCCCTTGAGCGTGAAGCGCTCGCCGGCGCGCGGGATGCGGCCCAGTGCCTGAATGAGCAGGCCGCCCACCGATTGCGCGCTCGCGGTCCCAGTGGTGACCACGGGAACGCCGAGCTTCTCGGCGAGCTCCGTCGCGGGTGCCGTGCCCTCGACCTCGACCACGCGGGCGACGTCGGGAGCGGAGGTGGTAGGTTCGAACAGCTCGCTCACGAGGTCGTTGAGCAGATCCTCGAACGTGACGAGTCCCGCGGTGCCGCCAAACTCGTCGAGTACGACGGCGAGGTGCTGGCCCCCGCGCTGCATCTCCAGCATCAAGTCGCCGGCGCGCCTCGTTCCCGGAACGGTGAGCGGCGGCCGCACCAGAATCGGGTCCTCCGGCTGGCGCCCCAGGAGATCGAGCGTATGGACAACGCCGACCACTTCGTCGAGCGAGCCACGGTAGACCGGGTAGCGGCTGTATCCCGACTGTTGGAGCACGTGGGCCGCTTCCGCGGTCAGGATGCCTTCCGGGAACGCGACGATCGCGGTTCGCGGCGTCATCAGCTCGCGGACTGGCCGGTCGGAGAACGCCAGGACGCCGGAGACGACCGCCATTTCGTCGGTCGCCGCCAACGTTTCCGTGTCCGCCGACGACAGCAGTGCCGCGAGCGTCGTGCGCGTGGAACGCTCGCGGCGCGGAATAAAGGGTGACAGCAGCACGCCCAGGCGGTCCATCCAGGGCACGGCGCGCGCGACGAGTGCCTCGGCCCAGCGCCGCCCGACGACCCGCGGCACGAGGTAGGACGCGCTAATGAACAGCGGCACGCCGACCATAACCGTGAAGATTCCCAGGAACGTCGGCGTCGTCGCCGCCAGCAATGCGGGCGTCGCGCCCGCCGCGAGAAGCACGCCGAGCGTGGTGAGCATGTTCGCGGCCGCGATCGTGGGCCCGGGGTTCTGGAGGACCCCGGCCGTTGCGGCCGAGCCACGCAGCTTGTACGCCACCCAGCGAGTCAGCTCGTGCTGGCTCACGGTTGCGGCGGCGACGCCGATGGCCGCCGCGACACCGGCGAGCACGAGTCCGATGAACAGCACGACGAGGGCGACAGTCATCGCTTCTCGAACGAGACTTGGGTCACCCGGCGTTGCTCCACCCGCTCCACCACTACGCGATAGCCGTCGAGCGTCAGCTCGTCTCCCGGTCGCGGGACGCGCCCCAGGACCGAATACACGAGCCCCCCGACCGTCGAGACCTCGGCGTGCGCGATCGTCGTCCCGAGCGCCGCCGACAAATCATCGAGGCTGGTGCGTCCGTCCACCCAGAAGCGGCCGCCGTCCTGCCGAATCGCCGGAGCGGTCTCGGTGTCGTGCTCGTCCCGGATCTCGCCGACGATCTCCTCGAGGATGTCTTCCCGGGTGATCAGCCCGGAGGTCCCGCCAAACTCATCGACGACGATCGCGATGTGCGCCGGCGTGCCCTGAAAGTCGCGCAGCTGATTGTCGAGGGTCTTCGTCTCCGGCACGAACGAAGCGGGTCGCACGAGCGATTGCCAGCGTGTGCCGGGCTCGGCGAGGCCCATCGCGATCGGGACGAGGTCCTTCGCGAACACCACCCCTGCGATGTTGTCTGGTGTCCCGTCGAGCACGGGCAAGCGCGTGTGCTGGCTCTGCCGGAACGTTTCGAGCACTTCCTCGGTGGATGCGGAGATATCGATACCGGTCATGTCGAGGCGCGACGTCATTACTTCGTCGACGGTCGTGTCCGCGAGCGTGAACACGCCGAGAAGCATATCGCGCTGGGCGGTGCCGAGGTCGGGCTGCAGGGGGCGCGGCGTATGCACCACGGCATGCAGGCCGCGGTCCACCCAGGCGAGGAGCCAGAGCAGCGGGCCAAACGGCGCCAGTGTGCGGCGCGCGAGGGGAAGAGCGGCGTCCGACAGTTCGGGGGCAATGCGCGCCACACTGCGCGGCAACGCGTCGCCGATGATGAACAGCAGGAGTGTGCCGACGATCAGTGTCGCGAGCGCCTCCGCCCACCCCCTCGTCCACCACGCCACAGCGTTCGCGCTGGCAACGGCACCGAGCACGAGAAGCGCAAGGCGCGCGACGTGCAGCGCGCGATGCAGCGGCACGCGACGTTCGGCCGCGATAGGTGGCGCGTCACCCAGCGTGTGCAGCGCTTCGCCGACCGCCGCTTCCTCGCCCAGGGCGAGCAGCGCCGCCCAGACGCCCGCGCTGATGGCTACGACAAGCCCGATGAGTCGCAACGCCGCTTCCGTGAGCATCAGCCGAGGATTCGTTTGACGTAACGTTCCTGCAGCCGCCACATCCGCGAGCGTGTGCGGCCTGCTCCCTCGGGGTGGTCGTATCCCAGCACGTGGAGCGTGCCGTGCACGGCCAGGCGGACGAACTCTGCGCGCAGCCCGGAACCAATGCTTCCCCCGTTGCGGACGGCCAGCGCCGCGGCAGCCGGGCAGATGTAGACATCGCCCACCACGCGGCCGTCCGGTTGCGGCAGCGAGTAGGCGAGCACGTCGGTGAGGCCGCGGCGGCCGGTGGCGCGGCGGTTCGCCCGGCGCATGGCCGCGGCAGACACCAGCGTAATGTCGACGTGCGATCGCTCGGGCGCCCGCTCCCACGCCAGCACGCGCCGCGCGATACGCATCAGCTGGTCAGCGCGAGCTTCGCGCGGTTTCGGGCTGCCACGCCGCACTGATGCCGCCACTCGACTCCGGATAATCGATGCGATTGTGGTACATCCCGCTCAGCACGACGAGGAACGCCGACTTCACCTGCTCGATCTGCTGTAGCGTGAGCGGGGCTTCGTCCAGCTGGCCGGCGTTGACCTTCGTGCGCACGATGTGATCGATCGCTTCCTCGATCTTTTGCGGCGTCAGGTCCTCCAAGACGCGCAGCGCTGCCTCCACCGAATCGGCAATCATGGAGATCGCGGTCTCCATCGAGCGCGGCTTGGGCCCCGGATAGGTGAAGTCGCCGAGGTTACGTGACTGGTTGCCGTCGATCTTCTTCGCCTTGTCGAGAAAGTATGTGATCTCGGTCGTCCCGTGATGTTCGGGGATGAATGCGGCAACCGCGTCAGGCAACTGCGCCCCCGCGGCGAGCGCCAGGCCGTCGGTCACGTGCGCCTTGATGATCTGCGCCGACTGCAGCGGCTTCAGCCGGTCGTGCGGGTTGTTGCCCGGAATCTGATTCTCCACGAAATACTGCGGGTTCTTGACCTTCCCGATGTCGTGGTAATAGCACCCGACACGGCCCAGGAGCCCATTCGCCCCGATGCGGTTGCAGGCCGCTTCGACCAGGTTCGCCATGGCGACGCTGTGCGCGTAGGTGCCCGGCGCCTCGACCGACAGCCGCCGGAGCAGCGGCCGGCTCGGGTCGGACAGCTCGAGCAGCGTGAGATCGGTCGTGATGTGCGTGACCGACTCGGCGACCGGGAGCAGGAAGAAGGTCAGACCGGCCGACACCAGCCCGTTCAGCGCGCCCCAGAGGCCGCGCAGCCCGATCTCTTCGATCGGCCAGCCACTGGCGAGGCCGAGGGCCAGCGCACCGGCGAGGTATCCCGCGACGATGATGAGCACCGGCGCGTAGAAATTGCTGCGGCTGCGAAGGGTCTTGACCGACAGCGCGGCGGTGACGCCACCCACCACGCAGAGGAACGTCGCGGGCTCGTCGTGGAAGACCGGTTGCAGGCCCACGACGACCGCCAGGATCATCGCCGCGATCATCGAGACACGCCCGTTGAACAGCACCGTCATCATCATCGCGAGGAACGGCATGAAGATGATCTCGGGGTGCGCTGGGTAGAACCGCGCGACCATCCCTGCCTGGGTCAGCAAAATCGCGAACAGCGCACCGAGCAGGAGGACTTGCCGCACGTCGCCGTAGGTCTCGCGGCGGTAGAACACCATCAGCACCCAGAAGATCGAGATGATCAGCGAATCGCGCAGCAGCGGACCGACGACACCGCGGATCGAGTACGTCGTCGCGGCACCGCGGCGCAGCAATTCCTGATGCAGCGTCACCAGCCGCTCGTGCGCCTCGTTCGTCACGACCTCGTTCGCGCCCACGATCCGATCGCCGGCGCGCACGATGTACTTGCTGGGATCGACGCTGCCGCGCAGCTCGTTGCGGCGCCGCTCTGTTTCCAGCGGTTTGGGGATCAAGGTCGGCCGGAAGAACTGGCGCACGAGCTTGAGGTACAGCACGTCCCCCACGCTCGAGCCGGCGTCCGGGTGCAACTGCTTGGCGCGGTTCAAGTACTGCGCGAAGGTCAGCACCTGATCCCGCTGCACCGACGACTCGGTTGAGCCGCGGCGCACGATCAGCTCCCGCGACTGCTCGCCCTGAAGCACACCGGGCCCCGTGACGCCCTGCGCCAGAGTGCGGTCGAACAGCCTTTCGAGCGCCTGCTCGAACGCGCGCCGCTTGCCGCCCTTGCTGAGATATCCGGCTTCCTGCGGCGTGAGCGGAACGCCGTAGTCCCCCGCGGCATGAATGATGGCCTGTGGACCCCGATCGCTGACTGCATCGATCGCGCTGAAGAACGCCGCCATTGTCGTCGCGGAGCTGTCGTACGCACGCTGCCGGAACTCGTAGATCGGTTTGGCGGTCGCGGCGAGCTCTTCGGCTTCGCGCTGCAGTTCATCTTCCGACTTATTCACCACAAAGTTGAACGGCGCGACGATGTCCTTGTCGGACCGGGCACCCGGCTCGAGCAACGGTGCTACGTCGGCGCTGCCCGAGGGGAACGCGACGTGCACGACCAGCGCGAGCGCCGGGACCCACACCCAGCGCACGAGGTGGTAGCGCACCTTGTCCTGCGACGGGAGCTTCATCTCAACCCTGCGCGTCCTCGGCGTAGGCGCGGATGATATCGCGCACCAGCCGGTGGCGTACGACATCCGCGTCGCCCAGATAGACGAAGCCGATCCCTTCGATGCCGGGCAGGATCCGCTCGACCTGGAGCAGGCCGGAGTCCTCGCGGTTCGGGAGATCGATTTGGGTCTTGTCGCCCGTGATCACCGCGCGCGAATTCACGCCCAGGCGCGTGAGAAACATCTTCATCTGCATGCCGGTCGCGTTCTGGGCCTCATCGAGGATCACGAAGGCATCGCTCAAGGTGCGGCCGCGCATGTAGGCGAGGGGCGCGATTTCGATCGTGCGCGTCTCGAGCGCCTTCTGCACGCGCTCGCGCGGCATCATGTCCTCGAGCGCGTCATACAGCGGTCGCAGATAGGGATCGACTTTCTCCTGCAGATCGCCCGGCAGGAAGCCGAGGTTCTCGCCGGCTTCGACGGCGGGCCGAGCGAGAATGATCCGCCGGACGCGTTTGCGCGCGAGGGCATCCACGGCCGCGGCAACGGCGAGATAGGTCTTGCCGGTACCGGCCGGGCCGATGCCGATGACGATGTCGTGCTCCGCGATGGACCGGAGATACTCGCGCTGCCCGGTGGTCTTCGGTTGGATGACGCGACGCAGCCCGGGAAGGATGATCCTCACCGGATCGGCGGTCGCCCCCTCGCGCCCGAGCTCGCCGTGCGCTTCATCGGATATCAGCCGCTCGACATCGTGGACGTCGACAGTCTCTCCCATGCGCGCGAGGTCGATCAGCGCTTGCGCGACCTGCCCCGCCCGTTCGATGGCAGCTGCCGGTCCGGCGAGCGAGAGGCTGTCGCCCCGCAAGGAGACGCGCACGCCGAGCCGCTTGGCGAGCTCGAGGAGATTGGCATCGTTCACGCCGGCCAACGCCAGCGGATCCACGCCTTCAACGGACAGCCGGTGGACGACGTCGTCACTCATGCGGAGGCACCACCTTGATGTGTAGGGCCGCGAGATCCTCGGGCCGCGCCGGTGTCGGCGCACCTTCGAACAACGCTCGAGCCGCGGTCGTCTTGGGAAACGCGATCACGTCGCGTAGCGAGGCGGCACCGGCGAGCAGCATCGCCGTCCGGTCGAAGCCGACGGCGAAGCCGCCGTGGGGCGGCGCGCCGGCCGCGAGCGCCGTCAGCAAAAAGCCGAAGCGGGCCTCGATCTCCTGCGGCGACAGGCCGAGATGCGCGAACACCTTGCGCTGGACCCGAGGATCGGTGATCCGGATCGAGCCCGAGCCGAGCTCGTTCCCGTTGTACACCGCGTCGTAGTGCAGCGCGCGGCACGCGAACGGCTGGCTGTCGAGCTTGTTCACGTCGTCCGGATGCGGCGACGTGAACGGGTGATGCGCGAACACCGGCTTGCCGGTCTCCGGATCGGGCTCGAAGAGCGGAAAGTCGACGACCCAGCAGAAGGCGTGTGCGACTTTGGGCTGCGGCGCGAGCCGCCGGATCACTTCCTGACGGACCTTGTCCAGCGCGGGCGAGGTGACGCGATCGGGTCCGACGGTCATGAGCGCCACGTCCCCATCGCCGACGCCGATCTTGCCCAGAGCTTCCGCGGTGAAGTGCTTGCCCACCGAGCCGGAGAGTTGCTCGCCCTGGCGCTTGACCCATGCCAGGCCCGGCGCGCCGTGCGTCTTCGCCGTTTCCGTGAGCTGGTCAACGTCCTTGCGCGAGAGGGTCCCGCCACCGCGCACCGCAATGCCGCGCACGCGGGATCCGTTGGTCGCACCCTGGAAGAACGGGACAGCGAGCGGCTGAACGTGCGACGTCCAGTCGGCGATCGGCAGATCGTAGCGCAGGTCGGGCTTGTCGGTCCCATAGCGCTCCATCGCTTCGCGCCACGCGAGTCGCGGGAACGGGCGCTCGATCTTGTGCCCGGCCTCGTCCCACAGGGCGACGAGCACGTGTTCGACGAAGCCGATCACGTCCTCCTGTCCCACGAACGATGCCTCGATATCGATCTGGGAGAACTCGGGCTGGCGATCGTAGCGCAGATCCTCGTCGCGGAAGCAGCGCGCGATCTGGAAATACCGGTCGAACCCCGAGACCATGAGGAGCTGCTTGTAGATCTGCGGCGACTGCGGCAACGCGTAGAACTCGCCCGGATGCACGCGCGACGGCACGAGATAGTCGCGCGCGCCTTCCGGCGTGGGCTTCGTGAGGATCGGCGTTTCGATCTCGAGAAAGTCGAGCTCGCTGAGCGCGCGGCGCGCGCGCTGGAGCAGCCGGTGGCGCAGGATCAGGTTGGCCTGAAGCTCCGGCCGGCGCAGATCGAGGTGGCGGTATTTGAGCCGCAACTCTTCGGCCGCGAGCTCGTCTCCTTTGGTGCGCGCGACCTGGATCGCCGGTGTCTCGGCGGGACCAACGACGCGCAGCGACGTGGCGTGGACCTCGACGTCGCCGGTCGTCAGCTCGGCGTTCCTTCCCTGCGGCGGGCGCACCACGACCTCACCCTCGATCGTAATCACGGATTCGCTCTTGAGTGTGTGCGCTTGCGCGATGAGCTCGGCCGACGCCCACGCCGGTCCCACGCAGACCTGGACGATGCCGTCCCGATCCCGCAGATCGATGAAGACGATGCCCCCCAGGTCGCGGCTTCGGTGAACCCAGCCCCCCAACCGCACCCGCTGACCGGCATGCTCGTTTCGCAGCTGGCCGCAGCGATGCGTTCGCATTGATGTCCGAGTCACCCTCCCCCCCCCGCCTCGGCCTCGACGAGAATGCGGTAGAACTCTTGTGCGTCACTGGCCGCCAGCAGGCGCGCGCGAATCGGCTCGCGCCGGACGAGCCGCGAGATCCGGCTCAGTGCCTTCACGTGCGCCCCGGCTTGCGACTCTGGGCCGGCGAGCAGGAAAAACAGCCGCACCGGCTCCCCATCGACGGTTTCATATGGCACAGGGGTCCGCGCGGTGCCTGCCACCGCGATGAGATTGGCGAGGGCTGGGGTCTTGCCGTGTGGAACCGCGACTCCGTATCCGATGCCCGTCGGGAACTGCCGCTCTCGCTCCATGACCGCCTGCAGCACGTCCGGAGCGGCTCCATTGCTCCCGACCAGGAGTTCCACCAACTCCCGCAGCACGCCCTCCTTGCTCTGGGCCCGAATCGGGACCCGGATGCGGTCGGGCGTCAGCAGTTCGGAGAGCCGCAATGGAGTATGTCCAAGTGCCGTAACCGATTGAAGATAGTTGACTTGAGTTGACAGCGCCACATGCCACGGTAAACGTTCGGCATGCAACGCATTGGCCTGCTGGTTGTTGGACTGCTCGTGCTCGGCGGCTCGCGAGCGACGGCACAGCAGGCGACCGGAACGACGCTCTGGCGCGTCGCCGCGACGACACTGGCCACGCCGCCCGCCCTCGCCGTCGGCCCCGCGGCAGCACTTTGGAATCCCGCCCAAACGGAGGACGGCGCCCGATTGCAGTTCGGCGTGGAGGCCATTCAGACGCCCTCCGCTGTGGACGCCAGCGGCGTCATCGCCACCGTGCGCGTGCCGGCCGGCTCCGTCGGGCAAGTCGGCGTGCTGTTCGGGCGCATGGGGTTGAGCGACATCTCGCAGACCATCGATAGTCCCGATCCCACCGGCGCTGTGATTCCGGTTTACACGTTCGCGGGCGGCGTGACGTGGTCGCGCCTGGTCGCAAGGACCAGCGTCGGCGCGACGTTGGCCTTTCATGAGACGCGCCTTGACAACAGCCGCGCCGATCGTTGGACGATGGATGTCGGCGCAAGCCGCACCATTGGGAACGACCGGCTGCGCCTAGCCGCCGCCACACACTTTTTCTCTTCCCTCAAGTCGAACGATCCGTCGCAGGACGTCTATGCCGGCATCGAGGGGCGGATCTGGAGCGGTCCGCTGTCCGGTGATCGCGTAGTTGTTCGGGGGCGATATGGGATTTCGTTCGCGCACGGGTTCGCGGCGGACCATCAGTTCGGCGCGGGTGCCGAATTCGCGAAAACGGTGGCGCTCGACCTGATGCTGGCGCGCGAGGGAGGCTATGGCAATGGCGTGCGCTGGCGACCCGTGGGCGGGCTGCGGGTCGCCATCGGGAAGTACCGCATCACGCTTGCGCGCGACGCCGGCGTGAATGACCTCGGCTCGGCGTATCGCGTCGGTGTGGACGCGCGGTTCCGGTGAGCATCGACCTCCTGAGTCTTACTCCTGACGCCGCGCGGGCGGCCCTCCAGCAGTGGCTCGCGCAACGCGGCGAAGCGCCGTATCGCGTGCGGCAAGTGTTTCCCCGGTTGTGGCAGCGTCCCGTGGCGCGCTGGGCCGATGCCACAGACCTTCCCGCGCCGCTCCGTGGCGCGCTCGATGAGGCGTTGCCGTTGCGGCGACTGACGCTTCGCTTGCATCAGCAGTCGCGGGACGGAACCGAGAAATTTCTCTGGTCGCTGGACGACGGCGAAGCGATCGAATCGGTGCTGATCCCCGAAGGGAAACGTCGCACGCTCTGCATCTCGTCGCAGGCGGGCTGCGCCCTGGGCTGCACTTTCTGTGCGACCGGGCGCATGGGATTTCGGCGCAATCTCTCGGCCGCGGAAATCGCCGGGCAAGTGCGCGAGCTGATCATGCGCGAACCCGCGCTGAAACCGACGAACATCGTGTTCATGGGGATGGGCGAGCCGCTGCTCAACTGGGACGCCGTGGACGCCGCACTCACGATTCTGAATCAGGCGGCCGGAGGGGGGCTCGGCATCGGTGCTCGCCATATCACGCTTTCCACCGTCGGGATTCTGCCCAATCTCGCCAAATTTGCGCAGCGTCCCGAGCAATTCCGATTGGCCGTGTCCCTACACGCGCCCAGCCCCGCCCTGCGGCGCGAGCTGATGCCCATCGAGAAAAAGTACGCACTTCCGGAGTTGCTGAACGCGTTGAAACAGTTTCGGCGCCGCACAACGCTCGAGTATGTGCTGATCGGCGGGAAGAACGACTCGCTCGACGCAGCCGATCAGCTGGCGCGGCTCGCGCAACCGCTCGAGGCACTGGTGAATCTGCTGCCGCTGCACCCCGGTGGCGCGCCCGATCTCACGCCGAGCAGCCGCGCGCAAATGCTCGCGTTCGCGCGGCGGGTGAAGCAGCACGGCGTCGAGGCCGTGCTGCGACGGAGTCGCGGTCTCGACATCAGCGCGGCCTGTGGACAGCTACGGGTGGAAGTCGACGGAGCGATGCGCGGTCGTCGCAAAGTCCGCGCCGAGGAGCACGCTCACATCGAGTAGTTTGGCGCTGTCGAGGTCCACTTCGATGCGTCCCTGCCCCAGCGCCGCCCGGACGCGCTCGGCCGCCTGCGTCGTCCCGCGCCGCACGATGATGCGCGTCGAATCCAGCCCGCTTTCCGCTGCATTGCCGAAGTACACGACATCGATGCCGGCGTGGCGCAGCAAGCGCGTGCCGACGCGGGCTTCACCGGACCGGCCACTGGCGTTCAGCACCTCGACCGTTATAGCGGCACCCTTGTCGCCGGGGATGGGATGTGACTGCGGGGCGCTCCCGCCACAACCGACAAGGACCAAAACGAGGAGCGGAATCCTCATGAGCGACCGACGAGCGAGTTCCAGAATGCCACGGTCTCGTCCGGAAGCATCCACCCCGACCGCAGCATCCATTCGATGCGGCGGCAGGCAACTTCCCGTAGCACCGCAGCGCACTCCTTGGGAACGCGTTGGGTCAGCTGCGGGTGATCGGCAGTCGGTGCGGTTGGTTTTCGTGCCGGCTCCAGAAAATCGGCGAGATACAGCATCTTGCCGACCTGGTCCCAACCCGCAAAACCGATCGTGTGGTAGCGGACCGCATCGAGGACGCCGCGATCGCTTTCACCATCCGTCGCCGCGCGGGCGGCGGCCAATGGACCGTGCGCCAGCGGATCTCCGAGCGGCGCGTCGCGCAGCGCGTCGTGCAGCCACCCGGCCCGCAGCCAGCGTTCCCGCTCTTTTGGGTTGACGCGCATGGCGTCGGCCCAATTCCCCAGCAACGTCACCACGCGCTCGATGTGGGCGCGCCGCTCCGGCGACACTTGCGCCCACGCCGGCAAGCTCACGGCGTGACTCGCGGATCGGCACCGATACCCTCGCCCAGCACGACGTTATCGAGCAATCGCGTCTTGCCGACGCGGGCTGCCACCACGGCGACCGTATGGGCAGTCACGCGACTCACGGGCTGCAGATTCTCATCAATCAGCGCACAGTACTCCGGTGTGACGTCGGGCACCCGCATCGCCTCGAGGCCGACGCGCTGCACCTTCGCGGGATCGGCCTCGCCCCCGCGCCACGTTTGCTCGAGCGTGCGCAACGCGCGCGGGAGTGCGAGCGCGGATCGCCGCTCATCGGGATTCAGGTAGGTATTGCGGGACGAGAGGGCGAGCCCGTCCAGCTCGCGCACCGTCGGCGCGACGTCGATCGTGATCGGAAAATCGAGGTCCTTCACGAGACGCTTCACCAGCATCGCCTGCTGGAAGTCCTTGCGCCCGAATACCGCCACGTCGGGCTCGACGATGTGGAAGAGCTTGGCAACGACGGTCAACACGCCGGTGAAGTGACCCGGCCGGGCAGCGCCCTCGAGTGTGTCGGCAACGGGCCCCGGAATCACGCGCGCCAGGGGCTCTTCCCCCCCCGGATACATCGTCGCTGCATCGGGCACGAACAAACAGTCGACGTCTCGCGCGAGTGCGAGCTGGCGGTCGCGCGGCAGGTCACGCGGATACCGTGCGAGGTCCTCGAGTGGACCGAACTGGTGCGGGTTGACGAAGATGCTGATGACGACGCGCTCGGCAAGCTCGCGCGCGCGGTCCACGAGGCGGAGGTGCCCCTCGTGGAGATAGCCCATAGTGGGAACGAAGCCGATGGTGTGGCGGCGAGAGCGCTCGGAGCGAGACCACGAGCGCAGCTCGGTGATGCCGGAGAGCTCGCGCAACTAGAACTCGCGCTTCTTCATCTCCGAAAAGAAGTCGCGACGCTCGATGTCGTCGTCGGTGGTCTCGGGCGGCAGCGTGGGATCGTAGCGCTTCCGCGCCTTGGGCTTCGCCTTCGCGGCCTTGGCCATGTTCTTCTTGATCAGCTTCGCAAGCTTTTCGTCGTCAGTCTTCGACATCGTGCCGTTCTCTCAGGAAAAGTGGGCGAGTGCAATTTAATATCACTTGCCGAACGAGTGCTCCGGTCCCGGATACCGCCCCTCGCGCACTTCGGCGGCGAACACGCGGGCGGCTTCCCGGACATCTTCCGCCAGCGCCGCGTATTTCTTGACGAATTTCGCCGAGAATTGATCGTTCAAGCCGAGCATGTCGTGCAGCACGAGGACCTGGCCGTCGCACGCCGGACCGGCGCCGATCCCAATGGTCGGGATCGTGAGCGACTTGGTGATCTGCGATGCGAGCGGCGCGGGCACCAGCTCGAGCACGACGGCGAACGCCCCGGCGTCCTCGAGCGCTGTCGCATCAGCTTTCAGCCGCTCGGCGCTCGCCTCGTCGCGTCCCTGCACGCGATGGCCGCCCAACGCGTGCACCGACTGCGGCGTGAGCCCGATGTGGCCCATGACGGGAATGCCGATGTCGACGAGCCGGCGCACCGTGGCGGCCATCGGCTGCCCGCCTTCGATCTTCACGGCGTGACAGCCTGTTTCCTTCATGGCCCGGCCGCAATTGCGGAGCGCGTCTTCCGGCGACACCTGATAGCTGAGGAACGGCATGTCGCAGACGACCATGGCGCGCTCGGTGCCGCGCCGTACCATCGTCGTGTGATAGATCATCTGGTCGAGCGTCGCGACTTCTTTTCGGAGATGAAGAAGCGCGAGTTCTAGTTGCGCGAGCTCTCCGGCATCACCGAGCTGCGCTCGTGGTCTCGCTCCGAGCGCTCTCGCCGCCACACC
>DASWCE010000293.1:0-9388 GCA_036390255.1 Gemmatimonadales bacterium
GTTGGGGTCCTGATACCCGCTCGCGACGACCGCAGCCACCGGTACGGAACTTACCGGGGCCGCCGGGCTTGCGTAGATGGCGACTTCCGTGATGCTGTTCCAGAGGCTGAGCAGCGTGGTGCCGCTCCACTGGCCGTGGCCGACGATCTGGATGTAGCGGCCCGTGACGGTCGAGAAATCGTAGCGCTCGGGCTGCAGGGTCTGCCCGCTGCTCCGACCGCTGAAGACTGGGGTCCAGGTGAGGGTGTCGAGCGACACCTGGATCTCGAAGGCGGAGGCCCAGGCCGTCCCTTGGTACCACGCAATGTCCACGGCACCGACGGCCATCACCGCGCCGAGGTCGTAGCGGATCCACTGGCCATCGCCGTTTGCCGACCAGCGGGTGGCGAGGTTGTTGTCGAGCGTGTTCTGGGGGACGTTGGGGTCCTGATACCCGCTCGCGACGACTCCGGTCGCAGCGAGCGGGGTGAGATCAGCAGAAATGGCAACTGGTGTCAGAGAGTTGCGGTGCGGCTGGGGATCGGTGAGATCGCTCGTGCACGCCAGCGTCAGCACGGCGCTGGCGGCAAGCGACGTTTTCATCAGCGCCAGCCGCTTGGACAGCTTGAACGTGAAAGGCATAGTCGGATTGCTCCTTTACTTAACGGGACGCCGCCGCCGTCTTCGACCACTCGGTCGGTGGCCGGCGGCCCGTAGGATTACCGTGTCTTCACGGTCTTCACGTTGTACGGATCGAGCGTCACAGCATCGGGAACGGTGATGATCTGCACGACGGGATGGCCTGGCGGGGTGGGATCGGTGACACGTGTCCCTTGAATCTCGCACGCCGCGAGCGACGCCTTCATGAGGGCCAGGCGCTTCGAGAGCTTAAAGGTGAACGGCACAGTCCAAGTCTCTCTTTCCCTATGGCCGCCAGACCGTAACATCATCCACCCAGACATGCTCGATCTGGGGCGCGGCGTTCATGTAGTTGTCGAACCGGATCTCGTTGAGCCGGAGATCCGTCGTGGTGCGCCAGCGCATATTCTGCATATCCAGCTTCTTGACGCCGTTCAGCCAGACGGTTTGGCTCCCGTCCGATTGGCCTGGCGTATTCAGCTTGACATGGAAGACGACCTCCTGCCATTGGCCAGCGATCAGCGGGACCTTCGGCGCTTGCTGGAACAGGACGTTTCCATAGCAGCAGCTCATGTCGGGCCAATACGTGTAATACGAGAGCGGCTGGAGCGTCGGCAGCGACACCTCTTCAGGATCAAGGCCGGCATAGAAATAGTCCGTGCCGTTCGGCACGATTGCCGGTTTACCCCAGGAGGAATACTGGTCGTTGATGTTGTTGCCCGCCAACACAAAAAAGTGCATGCCAGCGCCATCCGGGCGGATATTCTGAAACCCTTCCTCGAACAGCACGAAGAACTTGACGTACACTTCATCGTAGCCCGGCATGAACCAGCGGGTGATCATGCCGTAGGCGTTCGTCGGGGTGAAGAGCACTTGCAGGGACCGCGTACCGGAATGCACCCGCGTCGGATCCGTCGCGATGCTGTAGCGGCTGCTTCCAGCATCCGACTGAAAGCTCCACTGGCTCAAGTCGCCGCTCTCAAAGCCATCTTGCAGGATGATCGGGTCCGCCGGCCCCGGCTGCGGGGCTCCGCTGCCCGTCGAGGACGGTGTGGTGGTGGCGCCGGCGATGTTCGACAGCCCCCCGAAGATGGCGTTCAGGTTCAGGGTGCCCCGGAACTCCGTCAGCTGGAACTGATAGGCGGTGGCTGGCGTGAGGCCGAGCACGGTGCAGGTGCGCTTGGCCCCGATCACTGTCCCCGCGAGCGGGGTGGCGCAGGTCCCGCGGGTCACGCTCGTCGCCGTGATGCCCCAGGTAATCGTGCCCACCTGGTAGCGCACGTCGTAGCTCGCCGGCAGACCGGTGCCGTCGTTCACCTCGGTGAACGCCACGGTCGCCCCCGTGTCCGTGACGCCCACGACCGCCAGGTCCGTCACCGTGCCGGGCGTCGCGGCCGTCACCGCCGTCGCCGCGGTGCCCGCGGCTCCTTCGCTCGTCGCGGTGATGGTCGCCGTGCCGACGGCGATGCCCGCCAGTAGGCCGCTGCCGTTCACTGTGGCGACCGCAGGGTTGCCGCTCGACCACGTGACAGCCCGTCCGGTAAGCGTGTTCCCCGCTGAGTCCTTGGTCACCGCCGAGAGCTGCAGCGTCGCGCTCACGAGCAGGCCGGCAGTGGCGGGACTGATCACCACCGACGCCACCCGCACGTTGGAGACGGTGACCGTAGCTGCTGCACTCTTCCCCCCGCTCGCCGCGGTAATCGTCGCTGAACCGGCTGCCGCGCCCGTAACTAAGCCGCTGGCGCTGACGGTCGCAATAGCGCTATTGCTGCTCGACCACGTGGCGATGACGGCAACGCTGTCACCGTTCTTCGTCTTTCCGTAAACGCTGAACTGCACCGCTCGCCCGATCAGTAGCGAAGCCGTGCTCGGAGTCTCGATGACCTGCGCCAGCTGGCCCCGGTTCTTGACCCGGGAACTTCCCGAGACTGGTGAAGTTGCTGAGGCTGCTGTAAAGGGCGCCGCGGACGTCGGTTGAGCGGTCGCGGTCACGAGGTAGTCGCCGGGGATCGTGTCGGCGGTGTACAAACCGTCCGCGGCGATCGCCCCTCCTGACGCGGTCCAGCGCACGGCGACGGCGACGCTGTCGCCGGCTTGCGTGCGACCGTACGCGACAAATTGTCGCGTCTCGTACGGATTCAGTGTGAGAGTGTCGGGAGCGGTGACGACCTGCACTACGGAAGTGCTTGGCACCTGTGGAGCGGTGGTCGGTATGGGCTTGCACGCCGCCAGCGCCGCGGCGGCAGCGGCGAGCGACGCCTTCATGAGCGCCAGGCGCTTCGACAGCTTGAAGGTGAATGGCATAGGGTCCCCCAGCGTCGACTCGGTGTCGATTCGCTGGCGGCCCGGCGGACGTCGCGAGCGTCAGCTCGCCGTAGTCCCGTAGCTCTGCGTCACCGTCTTTCGGCGGTTTTGCTCTGAGCAGCGTCTAGCTCATTGTCGCGGTTGCGCAACAGTCGTGCCGGATGCGCAGCACTGGCGAGGAGTCAAAGCGGGAGTGAAGGAGTTAGAAAACCCCTAGAACATGCAACTTCACAAATTTTTAACCATAATTGCTACTGTGTAATGCAATATTTATTGCATTACACGAGACCAAGGACGGCTGCGGCTGATTTCGGATGGGGTGAGCGACGGCCGCCCTTGGACTGCAGCAGCGAGCTATACAACCCCAACATGGACTCGCCAATCCGCTCCCAACTGTACTGTCGCTCAACGGTGCGACGCCCTTCCACGCCGAGCCGCAGGCGTAGTGGGGCGTCTCGCAGCACGGTGCGCACGGCCTGAGCGAAGCTTTCGGGATCGTCCCGAATCAGGATGTTGCGGCCATCCTCGGCAGCCAGCCCCTCGCAGCCGACCGACGTGCTTACCACCGCCTTTCCCATCGCCCATGCGTCGAGGATCTTCAACCGGGTGCCCCCGCCAACGCGCAGCGGCACGACGTAGCAAGCGGCGTCACGGACGTAGGGGCGCACGTCGGCCACGTAGCCGGTGAGCTCGACGGCGTAGCGATCACGGTAGTGCCGACGCAGCGCGTCCGGCGCACGACCCACCCAGCGGACCGGCGTCATCTGGGCGGCCGCACGGATCCTGGGCAGGATCTCGTCGCAGAAGTATTGCCAGCCGTCACGATTCGGGAACCACGTCGCTTCTCCGACGAACACAATCCCCTCGTCCCGGCCAGGGCTCGGGCGGAAGGTCTCGACGTCGACGCCGTTGGGGACGACTGCGCAGGTCGCCCCGGGAACGCTGCGCTGGAGCGTCACGCGGTCCGCGTCCGACACCACGATGTTCAGATCGCAACGCTCACACCAGCGCCGCTCCTCGCGCGCCATTAGGCGTGCCTGGTGTCGCAGGTAGGCCCGCCGCCACGGCGTTCGCTCCGCGAGCGCCCGGCGTTGCAGCAGTACGGACTCCACGTTGTGATGGCCGCAGACCAACGGCGCGCGGTCGAGTAGGGGCAGGTAGCGGGACAACATGACGGAATCGACGTGTATGAGGTCGAAGCGACGCGTCTGGAGCAGGCCGCGGATTCGACGCACGACGGTCGGGGAGTCGAAGACGAACGCCGTATACACCCGGTTCAGGCCCACGCTGCGCAGGTGATCCCACGCCAGGCGCCACACGCTTTGCTCCTGCGGTACCGGGAACGCTTCGGCGTCCGCCAGTTGCCGCACGGCGGTCAATCGTTGCGCGAGGTCGTGTTGGGGAACCGCCCCACCCTTGCGACGGGAAAAGCACAACGCCGTCACGTCGAACGCTCGCGCCAACAACCGCAAGAGATGGAAGCTGCGGATGGCCACTCCCGAATCGGGAGGATACGGCAGCGTGTGGCACAGGAAGAGTAAGCGAGGCCGTGCGTTCACCGCACTGCCTCGGCGTCAGCGACGTTCACGTCGTTCTCGAGCGGGGCGACACGCGCGGCCTCGACGTACCCACGGTGCCAAACCGAGAAGCACAACAACGCCCACAGGATGCCCGCGCGATTGTGGCGCCGGGAGAAGTGGTCGTCCAGCAGACGGCGGACCATGGTCGGATCGAAGTAGCCCAGGCGCCGCAACCGCCCGGGCGCGAGCTCGTCCTCGATCACGCCGCGCAGCTCGTACCGCAGCCACTCGGCGGTCGGGCCCACGAAGCCTCGCTTCGGTGCGCGCAGATGCGGCTCGGGCAGGCGTCGCCGCAGCGCCCGCTTCAGCAGCCGCTTGTTCCGCCACAGGCCGATCTTGACACGATCCGGGAGCGGGAACACCCGCTCCACCAGCTCGTGGTCCACGAGCGGCACCCGGATCTCCAGCGAGTGCGCCATCGCTATGCGGTCGCTCAGCGCGAGGATGTCGTCTGCGAGGAACGTCTTGTAGTCCAGATACAACGCCGCCGAGAGTCCGGCGGGGGCACCGTGACCCTGGTGCAGCTCGCGCAAGTGGGCGCTCGCAGCGGTGCCGCTGAGGTGGTGGCGCAACTCGAGCGCATAGAGCCCCTGCCGAGCCGGGTCGGGGAATCGCGTCAGGTAGCCGAGAAACCGGTCGGGTGCGGCTCTCCTCCCCCCCCCGTTGCCGGGCCGTAGGAATCGCTTCATCTGGTCGACGGTGAGTGAGCCGCCTCGCGGGTCCCACAGCAGGTTGGCGAGCGCGCTCACGCCGCGCTGCACGGCGTGGGGCAGGCGCGCGTACTGCTCGCCGATCAGGAACCCGATGTGACGTCGGTATCCCGCGAACAGCTCGTCGCCCCCGATTCCGGTGAGGGCGACCTTGTACGACGCGCCGACCGCCTGCGACAAGAGCCAGGTGGGCACCGCGGACGCGTCGGCGTGGGGCTCGTCCAGCGCGTGCGTCATCGGCTCGAGCAGGTCGCGGATCTCGGGACGAATGTACACCTCCGTCAGTTTCACGCCGTACCGGGCGGCGAGCCGTCGGGCGAGATCCGTTTCGTCGACGCTCGCGGCGCCGGAGCCGAAGTACCGGGCGGTAAACGCGTGCGGCGCGTCGCCCGCCAGCGCCCAGCTCGCCACGACCGCGGACGAGTCGAGCCCCCCGCTCAAGAAGGCCGCGACCGGCACGTCGCTCACGAGGTGGGCCTGCACGGACTCGTCGAGCCAATCCACGATCCGCGCCTCCACGTCGCGAGGTGCCGGCTCGCGCTCTCGCGGAAGATCCCAGTATTGTTGAATCGAGAGGCCGCGTGCCCGGTGCCAGACGGCGCGGTGGCCCGGCTCGAGCTTGCGGACGTCCCGGAAGGGCGTCGCGGGCGCCGGGATGTAGCCGAGCTGGAAGTACATGTCGAGCGCCTCCCAGTCGAGTGTCCGACTGGTGAGGTCGGCGCTATGGAGGGCTTTCAGCTCCGACGCGAACGCGATGCCCCACGGGAAGACGGCGACGTACAGCGGCTTGATGCCGAACCGGTCACGCGCGAGCAGCAGCGTCTGCGCCGTCCGATCCCAGATGGCGAACGCGAACATGCCGCGTAACTGCTGCACGCAATCGGGGCCATGCTCCTCATAGAGATGGAGAATGGTCTCGGTGTCGCTCTGGGTCGCGAACGTGTGTCCGCGGGCCAGGAGCCTGCCGCGGAGCTCCCGATAGTTGTAGATCTCACCGTTGAAGACGATGACTTTCGAGCGATCCTCGTTGAAGATCGGCTGTCGCCCGCCCGGGAGATCGATGATGCTGAGCCGTCGCATCCCGAGACCGACGGCGCCCTCCACATAAACGCCCTCGTCGTCCGGCCCCCGATGCCGGATCGCGTCGCACATCCGCCGAATCGCAGCAGGGGAGGCGGGCCGGGCTGGGTCTGCGTGTACGATTCCGACGATACCACACATGCGAGAGTATTCAGCAAGAGGAAGGCCGCGCCTCGGGATCCGGCGGGGGGGGGCGCCTACCGCCGTATAGCCGCCCACCCTCGGGTATGTGGCGTGTAGGCAACACAAGACGGGGCGGCAAAGCCTCAGTCCTCTTACCTGACCGGAGTCCACCGTATGCGCTTGACTCCTACTAGCGCTGTAAGCACCCCCACCGCCGCCGCTAGGTTTGCTAGGCAGAATGTGAACGGGAGCGTAAGCCACAGGGTCCGTGTGCCTGCGCGAAGCGCGGCCCACCCCGCAGAAACCCACACCAGTCCTATGAGTCCCATGACCCCCACGAGCTTCACGGGCCAGTGCTGCCCGAGCAAGGGAAGACTTGCGACGTAGCCCGCGAGTAGGAAAAATGGCGCCAGCCATCGCATTACCCGGTGAGACACGAAGTGAACGACTCTCAGTCCGCCGCGAAACGGATTCCACACTTCAGGAACAGCTCTTAGCGATCTGACGGCACGGTTCACAATCCGTGCTCGGCGCTGCCACTGTGCCTGAGCATCCAATCGAAAATCTTCGATCGACACGGCTTCCGGCTCATAAATAACTCGGTACCCGCTCGCGGCCACGCGCAGAGGTATGATCATATCCTCTAGCAACGTCGCTTCGACTTCAGGGACCAACGAGCGCCGCACTGCGAAGATCGAACCCTCGGCCGTCAGCGGCGCTCCGAGCCTACTCTGCGCGAGCTTTATGCGATTTTCGTATCGCCGATAGGTTGCCTCGCCCGAAGGACCGTTGTATGCCAACTCGCCAGCGACGCAGCCAACCGTGGGATCAGCAAAATTGCGGATGAGCTTTCGAAGAGCATCACGTCGGTACATTGAGTTTGCATCAGAAAATACCACCACCCCCACGGAGCCAGGCACGGTGCGCACTGTCTCCATCAATGCCGCGGTCTTCCCCCTGTTCACGGAATACGCAACAAGATGGACGCGAGGGCACGCGCGGGCGAAGCGACCGACGATCTCGTTGGTGTCGTCCGCGGATCCGTCGGATGAAACCCAGATATCGATCCGGTCCTTGGGATAGTCTAGCTCCAAGGCGTTTGCGAGCTTCCTCTCGATGACCTGCGCTTCGTTGAATGCCGAAATAATCATCACCACGGAGGGGCAGGCATCTCCATGTACCACCGGTTGGCCGAACCATCTGGCCATCAATCTCACGCCGTAGGGATATAGGCCGTACGTATAACTCAGCCAACACAAGGAGAGTGTGACGATGGTCAGCGCAACTATCGAAACCACGGATGGCGTACTGTCTCTTTAGTAGGCTTTACTCTCGCCAGATCTCCCACTGGGGAAATAGGGCATCGACGTAGCCACACGCAGTTCGTGACCTCTGCGAGCCAAGTATTCCGCGAACTCGGTCACCGTCTGACTGGACCCAGCGGCCTCGGGCCAGAAGTTCGAGCCCAAGATCGCACCGTGACCGTTAGGGGCCGCCACCCCGCTCACGAACGTCACAAGGCACCCTTCCGCGTGACCACGGCCCAGGGCGTGAGCAGCGCGATCTTCAGATCCTTCCCGAGCGACCACGTGCCCAGGTAGTTCATATCGAGCGCCACTCGACTCTGGTAATCCAAGGCTTGCCGGCCCGACACCTGCCAGATACCCGAGAGCCCCGGTCGCGCGTGGATTAACTCGTCGGCGTAGGAGCCATACTTCGCAAGTTCCTCCGGGGCAACCATTCGAGGACCTACAAGGCTCATCTGACCCCGCAGGACGTTCACCAGCTGTGGAAGCTCGTCGATTGACCACCTGCGCAGCACGGCTCCCACAGGCGTCACTCGAGGATCCGCGTGCAGCTTGTAGTTCTGCTCGAATGCTGCGCGCAGGATCGGAGAGCGCTGAAGTTCGCGGTCCGCGTTGGGCACCATGGTCCGTAGCTTGAAAGCGTCGAACAGCTTTCCTCGTAGGCCCACGACACGCCTACGATAGATGATCGGAACGCCTGAAGACACACCGATCGCCAGGGCTGCAAGTGCAAGAATCGGCGCCGTCGCGACCAAGAGTACCAGGGTTACTCCTATGTCCATGAGGCGCTTTCCGAGGCTCCGCGCACTCCTGTGCAGGCCCGCGTGCGCTTCACGTCCGATCGCAGCGTCGCACATTGGACGAATCTCTTGCAGCGCCGCTCTCACAGGGCGCCGGCGCGCTCGACTACGGATGCGGCGCCGCTACCGTACCCCTGGGGGTGTAGGGCCCGCCAGTCCAGTGTGCTCTGCACGATCGTCTCCAGGGTGCTGTGCCCAGGACTCCAGCCAAGCCGTTCCACAGCTCGCCGTGGCGAGGCGACCAGCGCCCCAGGATCTCCGGCGCGTCGGGGGCCGAACGCGACTTCGATCTTCGCGCCCGACACCTTCTCCACCATGCGCAGTAACTCCAGGTTCGATACGGCGCGGCCTGCCCCAAGATTGAATTTGCCGTTCGGGTGCACGTCCAGATGCCGGAGCGCAAGGATGTGCGCGTCCGCCAAGTCCAGGACATGGATGTAATCGCGGAGACAGGTACCGTCGGGCGTGGCATAATCCCGCCCAAAGATCTTGACGCTATCGCGTCTCCCCAACGCCGCATCACACAGCAAAGGGAGGAGATGACTCTCCGGCCTGTGGTCCTCTCCAAGCAGCTGGCTCGCACCCGCGGCGTTGAAATACCGCAACGCAGTGAAGCGCAAGCCATAGCAGCGATGGTACCAGTCGAGTACCTGCTCGAACATCAACTTGGATTGGCCGTACGGGTTGATGGGCTGGGCGGGATGGTCTTCGTCGATGGGCGTTCGAACCGGCTCGCCGAACAATGCTGCAGTGGAGGAGAAGACGAGCGACCGGCAACCATGCTTCAACATCGCATCCAGCAGCGAGATGCCACGGACCAAGTTGTTTTGAAAATATGGGCCGGGATCCGCCATCGAAGTCTCGAT
>DASWCE010000294.1:0-2245 GCA_036390255.1 Gemmatimonadales bacterium
TTCCACGGTGTATCGCTGCCCGTCGCACGCCAACCGCGTCGCGCCTTTCGCGACCATCACCTGGGCACCAAACTTCAGTGCTTGCGCGTAGGCGCGGCCTGTCAGGTCTCCGAGTAGGAGAGGACCGGCCGCGGCCGTAGGCTTCCCTTGGCCGTGTCCGCCGTTTCCGGCTGCGTGCCCGTTTAGGGGCACCATAGCCGCGCCGTCCCCTCCCCTCACAGACCCGAGCGTGCGCGATTGACGCACTCGGTTCCTCACGCAGGACTCCCCGTGCTGGCCCAGGCATGACAGATGCGCGGCACAAGCAGCGGATGACGATTGAGCAGCTGCTGGAAGCTGTCCCAGGTAAGCCGCTTCCCCCGCGTGCGCCGGTTCAGCCACTTGTGCCAGAGCCGACGGACGAGCCGATAAAACCGCCACAGGCTGCGGTAGTTCGTCGGCCGCCCGTAGTACTGGTAGTGGCCCCGGAGTTTGGCATTGAGCGCCGCGGCCTGATTCTCGACCGGGTCGTGCCGATGCTGCTGGCACCATTCCGCCACCGCCTTCACGCTGCGCCGAAGGCGTTTGCGAATCGTCCGAACGTGAATCGTGAACCGCCCCCGTCGGCTGCGCGCACACACATGCGTGAAGCCGAGGAAGTCGAAGGTCGCCGGCTGGGGCGCCGCCGGGCTGCTCGGGAGCGCCGAGCGTCCGAACGCCAGCAGCCGCGTCTTCTCGGGGTGAAGCGTCAAGCCAAACTTCGCGAATCGCTTGGGAAGAACCTCCAGGACACGTTCCGCATCCTCGCGATACTGAAAACAGAGAATGAAATCATCCGCGTACCGAATTTCGGCGGCCGTGCCGCGCAAGCGCGGCTTCACCTCGTGCTCGAACCACTCATCGAGCACGTAGTGCAGGTAAATATTGGCCAGCAAGGGGCTGATGACCTGCCCTTGTCCGGTCCCAGTCTCGGTGACCAGGAGCCGGCCGTTTTCGATGACGCCGACATGAATCCATTTCTGAATCAGGCGGAGGATGCTGCCGTCGCCAATCCGTCTCTCGACGAACGCCATGAGCTGGCTCCGCACGATGTTGTCAAAGTAGCTCTGAATGTCGGCTTCGAGTACATACGCCATCGGGCCGCGACACATCGTGCGGCCGATGGCATCGAGCGCGTCGTGCGGACTGCGGCCCGGTCGGAAGCCGTAGGAGCACGGGAGAAAGTCCTGCTCGTAGATCGCGTTGAGCACCGTAACCGTGGCCCGTTGGACGATCTTGTCCTCAAGACTCGGAATCGAGATCGGTCGCTCGTTTCCGTTCTCCTTGGGGATGTAGACGCGCCGCAGCGGATGCGCACGGTACTGATGGCTCACGAGGCGATGGTGGAGCGTTGGAATGTTCACCCACACGTCCTGCTCGTACTCCCGGTACGTGACCTCGTCCACGCCCGCGCTCGCGTCTTTCCGCAGACCCTCAAAGGCTGCCATCAACGCGGTCGGCGTGAGTCGGTGGGCAATCGAGAGAAATCGCGTCGTCTTGTCTGCCTTGGCCAGTTCGGATAACCGACTAAGTTCTGTGGACATGATGCTCGACCTCGGCGTGTCGTCATGTATCCCCTACTCGGAACGCCCTGATGTTCGCCCCTTCCCTCCAGTGGGTTCCGGCCGCGCCAGTTCCCCACCTTCTTCGGTACTACGGGCTCATAAGTCCCCTCCTCGCCCGTCCCGGCGGTCTTCGGTCTCCCTTGACCACGCGGTTACCGCTTGTGACGGCGGAGACGAGGAGGTCTCCCACGTTCGTGGGGAATCCCTCTGAGAGCGTGCCCCGGGCTAGGGACTCCGGCGGTTCGACGAGACCCTCGCCTGTCGGTTCTCGCGATGCAGCCTTCCGTGAGGCTAACGACGTCGGCATCCGCAACGAGAATTAGATTTCGGAGCTGAATCCGCGCGGCCCGCTCCCTCGCTGTCTACGCTTCACCTCGCCGGTCGCCCGACGCAGGTGCAAGACTCGCTACCGGCCTGCCCGCTACGGCGTTGACCGGGCTGGATTTGCACCAGCTGGATTCCATTGAGAGGTTTCACGTGCTCATGAACGTTCCTCCTCTTCCACGCTTTCGTGGCGCGATAGCCTGAATGTCCACGGACAACAGTTGGCCTAACCCGTCCTGAGCCGGATCCCGCGCCCGGCTTTTTGCTGTCCTGCGTAGTTCACCAGTGTCGATCGCGGCGGGACGTCCTGAGTAGACCCACCGAGCGGCTCCTAAACG
>DASWCE010000295.1:0-1717 GCA_036390255.1 Gemmatimonadales bacterium
GTCGTGACCGGCGCAACCGAGGGAATCGGGCGCGCCACGGCACAGGCACTGGGGCGGGCGGGGTCGCGAGTCGCTATCTGCGCGCGCACCGAAGCCAATGTACACGCCACAGTACGCGACCTGAAGGCGGAGGGCATCGACTGCATCGGCATGCC
This sequence comes from Gemmatimonadales bacterium, assembly GCA_036390255.1. Taxonomy (GTDB): domain Bacteria; phylum Gemmatimonadota; class Gemmatimonadetes; order Gemmatimonadales; family GWC2-71-9; genus 20CM-2-65-7. The sequence goes on from DASWCE010000295.1 coordinate 156, forward strand.
GTGCGACGTGTCCGATCCCGCCTGCGTGGATGCGTTCGCCGCGTTCGTGACCCGGGAACGCGGCGTGCCGCAGGTGCTCGTGAACAACGCCGGGATCGGGCGGTTCCGGCCCCTCGTGGAGCTCTCGCTCGAGGACTGGGACGCGACGATGCGGGTCAACGTCCGCTCCCTCTATCTCGTCACGCGAGCGTTCCTCAAGTCCATGCTGGACGAGGGTATCGGCACCATCGTGAACATCGCCTCGCTCGCGGGGAAGAACGGCGTGGAGGGTGGCACGGCGTACTGTGCGTCGAAGCACGCCGTGCTGGGCTTCTCCAAGAGCCTGATGCTCGAGGTGCGCAAGCGCGGCCTCCGCGTCGTGGCCATCTGCCCGGGCTCCGTGGCGACGCCGTTCATGGATAAGCGGGAGCGCGTGCGCCCCGCCCCCGACCGCGCCCTCTCTGCCGAGGATGTGGCGCATGCGGTGGTCGCGACCCTCACGGTTTCTGACCGGGCGATGATCAGCGAAGTCGACATCAGACCGACTAACCCATAAGGCGTGAGAAGAAATTCGTGGAGGGGAGACGTGGAGGATAGGCGTGGAGGGACGGCGTATCGCCTCAGCGATCGGGCGGCGGATGGTCGTACAATCTGACGATCATCTTGAGAACGAGCGCGCTTCGGTTTTCGAGGGCGACGATCGTTTCGCGGCGGCCCAGCCTGGATCGCCGCGCAACCTGCAAGAGCGATAACACTTCCTGTGCAGAGCCGCGCGCATAGAGCAGGAAGCGACGAAAGTCCGTGATTGTGCCACGGCCACATCCTTCGGCAATATTAGCGGGCACGGACACCGCAGCTCGGATGAGCTGGTCGCCGAGTGTGAAGCGTTCCGATGAACCGAAGGTGCGCACTTGCCCAATGACGTCCGTGGCTATCGACGAGGCGATGTCGTGCACTAGCAGCGAACCCGCACTGGCACGTAGAACCATGGCCGATTATGCAAGGTCGCAAGAGTCTTCGTCGTACCCGTTTTACGCGGCCTCTCCACGTTTTTCCTCCACGTCGTCCCTCCACGTCGTTCCTCCACGTTTCTCATGTTAGACCCGATCCGCCGCCTCCTCACCGAAGCCGGCAAAGCCAAACAAACCCGCGCCTTCTGGCAGACCGTTACCGAGATCCTCAGCGAGTACGCAGGGGGCGCGCGGGTCGAACTCACCTACAAGGGATTGAGCGAATCCGGGACCCTCGACGCGGGTGCAGCCGGCACGGACGGCGAGACGTTCCTGACGGACTACCACGACGCCGAGGGCCGCCATGTGAGCGCGCGCTTCGAGGGACTGCCGGCTGGCTTTCCCGGCGAGGTGCTGCGCTCGACCATCGAGATCGCGACGCACCTGGCCGTGATGGTGGCGCGTCGCAGCGGGCTCGAGCGCGAGCGCCGGCTTGGCACGTTCCTGGTGGAGCTGTCCCGCTGGCTTTTGGCGGCGCCGGAGCGCGAGCTGCTGCTCCGCTACACCCTGCAGAGTGTCACGAGCCTGGTCGATGCCCAGGGCGCATACGTGGCGCTGCGGGGCGTCAGTCCC
>DASWCE010000296.1:0-5746 GCA_036390255.1 Gemmatimonadales bacterium
CCCGGCACCAGCTTGATGCAGTTCGCGGGACAGATCTGCGGGCAAAGGCCGCAGGCGACGCACTTGGCGCGCCCCTGCTCGTCCGTGAGCATGCGATGCGTGCCGCGCCAGCGCGAGGAGAGCGTCCAGTCCTTCGAGGACTTTTCCTCGGGATACTGCATCGTCACCTTGGGGCGCAGCAGGTGGCTGAACGTCAGCGCCATGCCCTTGAGCGTCGCCCGGAGATAGGACGTCTGCTTGGTCGGCCGTTTCATCACCTTCACGCCGATCGCCATTACGCGGCCTCCTGCGGCATAGAACCGGACACGATGCGGCCGCGGTCGAGCCACCACACGACCACGACGAGCATGACGAGATTCAGACCGCCCAGCGCCGCGGCCAAACCGCGACCGTACGCCCAGCCCAGCTGGATGCGGAAGTACCAGATCGCTGCCGCGATCACGGTGATGTACACGAGCGACAACGGGAGCAGGACCTTCCATCCCAGCGCCATGAGCTGGTCGTAGCGGAAGCGCGGCAGCGTCCAGCGGACCCAGATGTACGTGAAGAGGAAGATGAACGTCTTGAGGCCAAAAACGGCCAGCGTCGCCACCGTCTTCCACACGCTGGGATCGCCGGTCGAATCCCAACTCGTCAACGGAATGTCCCAGCCGCCGAAGAACAGCGTCGCCATCAGCGCCGACGCCGTGACCATGTTCGAGTACTCGGCGATATAGAACATCGAGAACTTCATGGAGCTGTACTCGGTGTGATAGCCGGCGATCAGCTCGCCCTCGGCCTCGGGCAAATCGAACGGCAGGCGGTTCGTTTCGGCGAGCGCGCTGATGAAGAAGATGATGAACGCGAGTGTCAGCGGAACCACGAACCACAGCCCCTGCTGTTGCTGTGCGATGACCTGCGACAGCGTGACGTTGCCCGCGAGCAGCAATACGGCGACTGTACTCATGCCGAGCGCGATTTCGTACGAGATCATCTGCGCCGACGCGCGCAGGCCACCCAGCAACGCGTACTTGTTGTTCGACGACCAGCCGGCGAGCACGATCCCGTACACGCCGAGCGAGCTGATGGCAAGGATATAGAGGAAGCCGACGGGCAGATCCGCCACCACCATCGGGACGACGCCCCACCGGGTCGGCAGCGGCGCGGCGAACGGAATCACGCCAAACGTCAGGAGCGCGGGCACGAAGGACACGATCGGCGCGAGCGTGAAGAGCGTCTTGTCCGCCATCGCGGGCGAGGTCTCTTCCTTGAGGAGGTTCTTCAGCCCATCCGCCGCTGGCTGCAAAATGCCCTGCGGGCCCACGCGATTCGGTCCCAGCCGGTCCTGCATCCAGGCGCAGACGCGTCGCTCGAGGAGCGTGAGCAGCGCGACCCCAACCATAATCAGGTTGAAGACCACGAACACCTTGATGGCGGATGAGACGATGAAGAACGTCATCGCGGCGCTTCCGCCAAGCCGAGCGCGCCGACCAGCTGACTGAGTACCCACGCCGCCGGCTGCGCCATCCCCGGCGCCGGCTTGGCCTGGTAATAGCGCTGCGTGCGTCCATCGCGGTTCGTGAAGGTGCCTTCCTCCTCCGCGACGTTGGCGATGGGCAGCACGACGTCGGCATGCCGGCACGGCGCATCCGCGCCGAGCACGGTGCCGAGATAGATCAATGCTCCATCAGTTTGAACGGGACAGTCGGGATCATCGAGCACGAGTACCACGGCCGCCGGCTTCGCCGCCGCGAGCGCCCGCGCGTAGTCCCGCGTATAGCCGAGATTCTCCGCGCCCTTCGCGTTGGGCGCGCGCTCGGCGCGGAGCGCGAGATTTGGGACACCCGCGAGCGGCGCCTCTTCGCCCATGACGACCTGGAATGCACCGGTCCAGTTGAATCCGGTGAACACGCGCTTGGCGAGCGCCAGCGCCTCGGACGAAGCCCCGGGCGAGACGAGCGCCACCGCGGTCCTTCCTTCCGCGCCGCGCAGAATGCGCAGGATGCGGTCGAGCGCCTCATCCCAATCGCTCGCCTTCAGCTCGCCGTCGCGACGCACGAGGGGCGCCTCGATCCGATCGCCGCGATTCATCCACTTGTAGTGCATGCGACCGTGGTCGCAGATGAAGTAGCGGTTGACCTCGAGGTTGGACCTCGGCCGCACGCGCACCACGACTTCATCGCGCGTGTCGAGCGTGATATTGCAGCCCTGCGAGCAGCCGGTGCAGATCGACGCGGTCTTGTCGAGCTCCCAGGCGCGCGCCTTGTGCAGGAAGTCTTTGGAGAGCAGCGATCCCACGGGACAGAGATCCACCACATTGCCCGCCCACGGGTGGTCGAGCCGCGCCTCCGGGTGAATGCCGATGAACGCCCGATCGCCGCGTTCCGAGACGTTCAGGACCGGCTCCTGCGCGACGTCTTCCATGAAACGCACGCAGCGCGTGCACAGAATACAGCGGTTCGGGACGTAGAGGACGTCGGGGCCGAAGTCTTCGACGGGATTGAACCGCTTGGCGTACTCGGCGTAGCGCGTGCGCGCCTGGCCTTCCTGAAACACGAAATCTTGCAGCTCACACTCCCCCGCCTGATCGCAAATCGGGCAATCGAGCGGGTGATTGATGAGCAGAAACTCGAGCACACTCTGGCGCGCGTCTTTTGCCTGCGGGGTTTGCGTCTTGACCACCATCCCCTCGGTCACGGTCGTCGCGCACGCGATCTGCAGCTTCGGGGCTTTTTCGATCTCGACCAGGCACATGCGGCAAACGCCCGCAACCGGCAGGCCCGGGTGATAGCAGTAATGTGGTACGAGCACGCCCGCCTGCTTCGCAGCCTCGATGACGAGCGTGCCCGCCGGGACCGATACCGGCGCACCATCAATGGTCAGGTTGATCATGCCGTCTGCCATCAGCGTCTGCCCTCAGCCGACCATGACTGGTTGGCGCTTGCCTGCGAGATACGCTTCGAATTCGCCGCGGAATTTCTTGATGCCGCTCACGACCGGCGCGGCACAGGAGTCCGACAGCACACAGATCGTCTTGCCGGTCATGTTTTCGGCGAGATCGAGCAGGAGATCCAGGTCATTCGTCTTTCCCTGCCCCCCGAGGAGGCGTTCGAGGATCTTCGTGGTCCACGCCGTGCCTTCGCGGCACTGCGTGCACTGTGCGCACGACTCGTGGGCATAGAACTTGGTGAGCCGCATGATTTGATAGACCATGTCGGCGGAGTCGTCGAACACGATCACGCCGCCCGAGCCGAGCATGGACCCCTTCTCGACGACGCCCTCATAGTCCAGGAGACAGGCTTCGGTCTCTTCCCGCGTCAGAATTGGAACGGACGAACCGCCCGGAATGCATGCCTTCAGCGTGCGGCCGGCAGGCGGCCCGCCGCACATATCATAGATCAGGTCCTTGAGCGGGAACCCCATCGTGACTTCATAGTTGCCGGGGCGTTGGACGTGGCCGCAGACCGAAAAGAGCTTCGTCCCGGTGCTCTTCGGATTCGACAGGCAGAGGCCCTTGTACCACGCGGCGCCGCGCTTGATGATGTGCGGCACCGCGGCGAGCGTCTCGACGTTGTTGATCGTCGTCGGCATGCCGAACAAGCCGGCGGCGGCCGGGAACGGCGGTTTGATGCGTGGATTGCCGCGCTTGCCCTCGATCGAATTCATGAGCGCGGTTTCTTCGCCGCAGATGTACGCGCCCGCGCCGCGATGCAGGTAGACCTTGATCTTGCCGAACACGCCCGCGGCGTTGGCGTCCGCGAGCGCTTGATCCATGATCGTCCACGGCTCGGTGAACTCGCCGCGGATATAGATGTAGGCGACTTCCGCGCGGATCGCGTGCGCCGCGATCGCCGTGCCCTCGAGTAGCGCGTGCGGGGTCCACCGCATTATCTCGCGGTCCTTGAACGTCCCCGGTTCTGATTCATCAGCATTTACACACAGGTAGTGAGGACGCTTTTTGTCCTTCGGCATGAACGACCACTTGAGTCCGGTGGGAAATCCGGCGCCGCCCCTGCCCCGCAACCCCGACTCCTTCACGATGTCGGTGACCGCCGCCGGCTCCATCTTCAGCACCTGCGACAGTGCTTCGTAGCCGCCGCGCTTCACCCATCCCTTATGGGTGCGCGCCTCGGCATCGCCGAAGTACTGAGACAGCACAACCGTTTCTTTGGGATGGGGTTTGTGGGGAAAGCCCATTACCGGTACTTCCTCACAATGTCCGGAACCTTCTCGGGCGTCACGCTCTCGATGAAGTCGTCATTCACCAAGACGGGCGTCGCGAACCCGCAGGCGCCCAGACACTCGACCTCGACGATCGTCCATTTGCCGTCCGGGCTCGTTGCGCCGGCATCTCCAGCACCGGTTTGTTCCAGCAGCGCCTTCAGCACCGCTTCGGCCCCGCAGATGTTGCAGGGCGATGTCGTGCACACCTGCACGAAGTTTTTCCCGACTGGGTGCTGGTGATACATCGTGTAGAACGTCACGACACCCTTCACGTACGCCGGCGTCAGCCCCAGCACCTCCGCGACCTCCGCCATGATCCGGTCGGAAATCCAGCCATGCTCGCGCTGCGCGATCCACAGCGTGGGCAACAGCGCGGCCTGCTTGGTGGGGTAGCGCTGGAGCACGGCCTGCAGCTCTTCCAAGACCTTGCCGGTGAACACCGCCTGGTAGTCCTCAGCATGGCTCACGCTGTGGGTCATCGATCGACCTCGCCCATGACGATGTCCACCGAGGCATTGATCGCGATCAGATCGGACAACAGGTGGCCCTCAGCCATCTTCGGCAGCGCCGACAGGTTGATGAACGAGGGGGGCCGAATGCGCCAGCGCACCGGCTTGGCCGTGCCGTCGGAGACGAGATAGTTGCCCAGCTCGCCTTTGGGATTCTCGATGCCGACATAGGCTTCTCCTACCGGGGCCTTCACCCCTTCCATCACCTGCTTGAAATGGAAGATCATCGCTTCCATGTCGGTCATCGCGCGCGTCTTGGAGGGCAGGATGACGCGGGGGTCGTCGACGTTGATCGGCCCGTCGGGCAGCCGGTCGAGCGTCTGCTCGAGAATCCGGTTCGACTGATAACACTCCTCGAGGCGCACCAGGTAGCGATCGTAGACGTCGCCGTGCTCGCCGACCACGACATCGAAGTCGTACGTCTCATAACCGAGGTACGGCTTGTCCTTGCGGACGTCATAGGGGACGCCGCTCGCGCGGAGCATCGGACCCGAGAGCGAATGGTTGATCGCCTCTTCAGCCGTGAGCGCGCCGACTCCCTGCGTGCGCCCGGCCCAGACCGCATTGCGCGTCAGGACCCGATCAATCTCCGCCAGAGTCTTTGGGAATGTGCGGGTGAATTCACGCAGTTTTTCAACGAATCCATCTGGAATGTCGGCCATCAGCCCACCGACGCGCGTCACACTCGTCGTCAGGCGCGCACCGGTCCACATCTCCTGCAGATCGTAGATCCTCTCACGCTCCTGGAATGCCCACAGGAACGGCGTAAAGGCCCCGAGATCGATCGAAGTCGTCCCCAGCCACACCATGTGGGAGATGATGCGGCTCATCTCACAGGCGATGACGCGCAGCACTGTGCACCGCGGCGTGATCTCGATCCCCATCAGCTTTTCGGCCGCGAGCGCGAAGCCGACGTTGTTCGCCATCGGCGACAGGTAGTCGGTGCGGTCGGTCAGCGGGATGATCTGGTTGTAATGGCGGTACTCGCCGAGCTTTTCGAACCCCGAGTGCAGGTAGCCGAGGTGTGGGATGCA
>DASWCE010000297.1:0-2492 GCA_036390255.1 Gemmatimonadales bacterium
TCAGAGGTCCTCTGAGCGACAATCATCCGATAATCCGTGTGCAGCACCTCGTGCGGTCGTTTGGCAGCGTGACGGCCGTCAACGACGTCACGTTCGACGTGCGCCGAGGCGAAACGTTCGCGTTCCTCGGTCCCAACGGCGCCGGCAAGACCACGACGATCAAGATGCTCACGACCGTGCTCCGCCCGACGAGCGGCACACTCGAGCTCGACGGCCTGGATCCTGTTACGCAATCGACGGAGGTCCGGAAGCGACTCGGCGTCGTGTTTCAAGATCCGAGCTTGGACAGCGAGCTGACCGCCTGGGAGAACGTGGACCTTCACGGCGTGCTCTATCACGTGCCGCGCCGAGTCCGGCGCGACCGCGGCGAGGCGCTGCTCAGGTTGTTCGAGCTCTGGGACCGGCGGAACGATCTCGTCAAGACATTTTCCGGCGGGATGAGACGCCGGCTCGAGATTGCGCGGGGGCTCTTGCACACGCCCAAGGTGTTGTTTCTGGACGAGCCGACGTTAGGGCTCGATCCGCAGAGTCGCAATCAGATGTGGACGATCGTCAAGAACCTGAATGCGACAGAAGGCGTGACGGTTTTTCTCACCACGCACTACATGGACGAAGCCGATCGCGTGGCCGACCGGATCGCAGTCATCGATCACGGCCGTATCGTCGCGACGGGCTCGTCCGCGGAGCTCAAGCAGCAGACCGGCGCCGATTCGCTCGAAGCAGCATTCCTCAAGCTCACCGGCACGACGATTCGCGACGAGGCGTTTAGTGCCACCGACCAAATGCGCCAGTTCGCGCGATTCGTGAGGAGATAGCCGTGGGCGTCGTGTACATCCTGTGGCTGAGAGAGCTCAAGAAGTATCTGCGCTCGCGCGTGCAGATCGTGGCGTCGCTGGGTGCACCCCTCATGTACCTCGGCGTGCTGGGGTTCGGCCTCGGGCCGGTGTTTCGGCGCGCGGGGGAGGGGAGCTATCTCCAGTTTATGGCGCCGGGCGTCATCGGCATGACGGTGCTGTTCACGGCGATGTTCTCGGGGATCGCGATGCTGTGGGACCGGCAGTTCGGCTTTCTCAAGGAGACGCTGGTTGCGCCCGTGCCGCGCTTGCAGATCATGATCGGCCGCACGCTCGGCGGCGCGACCGTCGCAGTGTTGCAGGGAGCCCTGATCTTTGCCGCGACGCTCGTGGCCGGATTCCGGCCCGTGAGCCTCCTGGCGATCCCCGTGGCGTTTCTCGTCATCGCGCTGATCGCGATCGTCTTCGCCGCGCTCGCCACGGCGATCGGCTCGAGCCTGAAGGAAATGCAGGGATTTCAGATGGTGATGAATTTCTTCGTCATGCCATTGTGGTTCTTGTCGGGTGCGCTCTACCCGTTGCAAGGACTCCCCCCGGCCCTGGCGGTGCTGACGCGAGTCGACCCGCTGACGTATGGGGTCGATGGCGTCCGTGGCGTCATGCTCGGCACGTCGCATTTCGGAGTCGCGCTGGACGTCGGCGTCCTAGTGGCAGTCGGCGCCTTATTCGTGGCTGCGGGCGCGTGGCGATTCTCGAAGATTGAGGTGTAGCCTAGCCTCCGAAAAGCAGTTCCTTCGCTACGCGCGCGTACCGCGCGCTCCGCTCAGGATGACACGCGCGTCTCTTTGTGATTGAGAAAGTAAGGGAAGGGAACCGGGTAGTGGCGCTCGCGGGTTAATCCTCGTCCGAGCTGTCCTCGCCGATGATCGCTTCCACGAACCCGAAGATCGGACGGCCGACGATGCGCACGACGGGGCCCGAATCAGTCGATGCGCCCTTGAGGGAGAAGTATCCGAAGAGCGCGCGCCCCGCGCTGTCCACGCGCACGCCGGAGGGCAGCCGGATCTGCACGTATCCCATGAACGTGCTGGCGGCGATCGTGGTGACACCGGTCTTGAACGTCGCGCCCGTGAGGTCGAGCTCCACGTAACCCAGGCGCGAGCGGATCGTGAGATCGCGTGGAACCGCGCCGGCGAGCTTGCGCTCTTGCCCCGAAAAGAACGCCGTGATCTGGCCGCTTGGAACCTGGGACGGCAGGTCGGCGGTGATGGCCTCGAGCTCGCGCAACGATGTCGCCGAATAGGCAATCTGCAGGCGAGCTTCGAAGTCTGCCTCGGTGAGCGCGTCGTTGGCGAAGTGGCGGGTGAGGAGCGCAACGGCGCGCTCACGGTCGATCGAAAGCTCGGACAGCGGGGGCAGGGGAGTCGACATCGGCCTGTAATGTAGCTGGTGCGGTTGAGCCCTAGCGCGGTGGCCGGTTAGATTGCGGTCGCGGCGTAGGTCCGTAGCTCAATTGGTAGAGCACCGGTCTCCAAACTCGGCCCCGCTATGCGGGGCCGACGAGCAATACCGCCGATGATCCTCAGTCATCCGAATGATCACGATAACCGCGCTTTTTCATCCAGCTCGGCACTGGCGGCGTCGGCACGCGCGCCGGCTTGGGAGCGACTCGCTGGGCCGGAGTCGACGCCGGAATCG
>DASWCE010000298.1:0-8168 GCA_036390255.1 Gemmatimonadales bacterium
CGAGGCCAAGGGCTACGGCCAGGGCTACAAGTACTTCGGGCTGGCGCTCAACTTCACGATCGCGATCCTGCTGTTTGGGGCAGGTGGCTGGTTTCTCGATGGGTGGGTGCACACACAACCGCTGTTCACCATCGTCGGCGCTTTCGTCGGTGGGTTCGCGGGGTTCATGAGCATCTACTATCGGGTGAAGAAGGACACGGAGAGTAAGGGCGGTAAAGGGCGGTAGGAGGCGGGAAAGGGCGGTAAGGGGGCGCGACCATGAAAGCACTCGGATTGCTCGCCGCCCTCGGAGTCGGGTTGGTTGTCGTGGCGACGATGCTCGGTGGTAAGCCGGCCGCAATCGGTGGTGGGGTCGCAGTGATCGCGCAGCTCTGGGCTGTCGCTCTGCTCCGACCCAAGATGCGCGCGCCGAACCCCGAGTTCATAGCCCGCTGGCTCGGCGGGATGGGGATCCGGTTGTTGGGGCTGGGCGTCGTCCTGATCGTCTCGCGCACGTTGCCGGCGCTGCTCAGCTATGTCGGGGTGCTGTTGCCGCTCTTGTTCTTGGAGACGAGGTTTCTGCGATGATGCAATCGCCCGACATCGGCAAGGTGATCCTCGAGCACACGGCGGATAGCCATGTGATCGAGCTGCCGTTCGGCGAATGGCATCTGCCGGGCCCCTGGTACATCCCCGGCACGCACATCGATATCTCCCCGACGAAGCACGTCGTGTTCATGGCGTTTGCCGCCGTGCTCGTCTTCCTGACCATCTGGATCGCCGGACGACAGGTCCAGCGGCGCGAGCGGGAGGGGAAAGGGCCCCGCGGTTTCGGGGCCGCGGTCGAAGCGATGGTGCTCTTCGTCAGGGACGACGTCGCATTGGCCAGTATCGGTCACGGCGGCGAGAAGTTCGTCCCGCTCATCGAGACGCTCTTTTTCTTCATTCTGTACTGCAACCTGCTGGGCCTCTTGCCGTGGGGGGCCACGCCGACCGGCAATCTCGCCGTCACGGGCGGGCTGGCGCTGATCGCGTTCCTGGTGATCGAGATCTCCGGATTCCAGGCCCTCGGGCCCAAGGGCTACCTGAAGACGATCGTCCTGGTGCCTGCCGGTATGACTGGCGTCGGCGCCGTGATCATGGCGGTGATCATGACGCCGGTCGAGCTGATCGGCAAAATCGTAAAGCCGTTCGCGCTCTGCCTGCGGTTGTTCGCGAACATGACCGCGGGTCATTTCGTGATCCTATCGCTGCTCGGCCTCATCTTCCTGTTCGCCAACTGGTTCATCGCAGGCGGCACGGTCGCGTTCGTGCTGTTCATGATGTGTCTCGAGCTGCTGGTCGCCTTCCTGCAGGCTTATATCTTTGCGCTCCTCACGTCCGTCTTCATCGGACTCATGCAACACGAACACTAGAGGGAAACACATGCACATGCTCCTCCTGCTGCTCCAGCAACCCGTATCCGATGTCGTCAAGTCAGCGCTCAACAACAACGCCCTGCTCGGCGCCGGCATCGGGATGGGCCTCGCGCTGATCGGCGCCGGGATCGGCATCGGGCGCATCGGCGGCCAGGCCGTCGAGGCGATCGCGCGGCAGCCCGAAGCCTCGGCCGACATCCGCGGCGCGATGATCCTGACGGCGGCGCTCATCGAAGGCGCCACGCTGGCGGCGCTCGTGTTCGCGTTGCTGTTCAAGCTCATTAAATGAGCGCGCTGCTCGCGCTGCTGCAGGAAGAAGCCGGCGGTCAGGTCGCCAGTCCGTTCGATATCAACGGCGGCGTGATCATCTGGACCGTCGTGATCTTCGCGATCCTCCTGGCGCTGCTGTGGCGCCTGGGGTATCCCGCGCTGCTCCGGATGGTCGAGGAGCGCGAGCGGCGCATCCAGAAGCAGCTCGACGACGCCGAGAAGGCGAACGCCGAGGCGCAGCGGCTGCTGGAGGAGCACCGGAAACAGATCGCGGCGGCGCGCAACGAAGCGCAGGATATTCTGGCCAAGGCGAAAGCGGTCTCCCAGAAAGAGCGGGAGACGTTGCTCGCCAAAGCCCGCGAGGAGTACGACGCGCTCTTGGCGCGCGCGCGTAAAGACATCGATGCCGAGAAAGAGAAGGCGATTCTGGCGCTGCGGCGCGAGGCGGTGGAGCTGTCCATCGCCGCGGCCTCGCGCGTCATCGAGGCGAATCTCGACACGGAAGCCAATCGCCGGCTCGTGACGGAGTTCCTCGAGAGCCTCAGCAGGGGAGAGACGAAGCAGCGGTGAAAAGCGTCACGGTGGCGCGCAATTACGCGGAAGCGTTGTTCGCCGCCGGCGCCAAGTTCGGCGAGGTGCTGGACGCGGTGGCCGGCGCGATCCAGGCGGATCCGCGCATCGCTGCGGTGCTGGAATCGCCGCGCGTCTCCAAGGCGGCGAAGAGCCAGATCCTCGAACGCGCTCTCAAAGGCGAGGCGCCGCGCGAGTTCGTCAGATTCCTGCAAGCCGTGGTGCGGCGCGGGCGCCAGGGCCTTCTCTCCGAGATTGCGCAAGCATATCAAGTCCTCTTAGATCAAAAGCTGAACCGCGTGCACGCCGGCGTGACACTCGCGAACGAGCCCGACGCGCGCACGCAGAAGCAGGTGGTGGAGCGGCTTGCCAAGGCGCTGGGGCGGGAGGTGCGGGCCTACTTCCGCGCCGATCCGAAGATCCTCGGCGGGGTAGTGGTACGGGTCGGCGACCGCATCTTCGACGGCTCGGTGCGCCGGCGTCTCACGGCTTTGCAACGGAGAATGCTTACAGGGGAGTGACTATGAAGACTCTGCCGTTCCTCATTCTCGCCTCACTAGCCGTAGTTACTGACAAACCGCCCGTCATCAAAGAATGGCCCGTGCCGTGGGCGGATACGCGCCCGCGCGATCCGTTCCTCGATCCGACGACGAATCGCATCTGGTTCTGCGGCCAGGCGGGCAACTACATCGCCTACTTCGTGCCGACGACTGGCGAGTTCAAGAAGTACGACCTGCCGCCCGGCAGCGGCCCGCACAACCTGATCGTCGCCAAGTCGGGAATGGTGTGGTATTCGGGCAACCTCGCCGGTTACATCGGACGGCTCGATCCGAAAGACGGCAGCATCAAGCAGTATCCGATCCCCGACCGGATGGTGCGCGATCCCCACACGCTGGTATTCGACAAGAACGGCGACATCTGGTTCACGGCGCAGGGCGGCAACGTGGTGGGGCATCTGACCGTCGCGACCGGAACGATCCGCCTGATCAAGGTGCCGACCGACAACGCGCGTCCTTACGGCATCAAGATGGACTCGAAGGGGCATCCCTGGTTCATGGAGTTCGGCACGAACAAGATCGCGACGGTCGATCCCGCGACGATGCAGCTGCGCGAGATCACGCTCCCGCGGCCGGAGACCCGCCCGCGACGGATGGAGATCACGTCCGACGACAAGATCTGGTACGGCGACTACGCCGGCGGCATGCTCGGCCGGTACGATCCGGTCACCGGCAAGGTCGACGAGTGGCAGCTGCCCGGCGGCGCGGATGCGCGGCCGTACGCGATGGTGCGCGACGATGAGGATCGCGTGTGGGTGGTCGAGACGTCGCGACCCAATCGCTTCGTGTCGTTCGATTCGCGCACGCTGCAGTTCTCGGCGGAAACGCCGGTGCCGAGCGGCGGGGGCGTGGTGCGGCACATGTTCTACGATCCCGCAACGAAGGCCATCTGGTTCGGGACCGATAACAACACAATCGGCCAGGCCATCGTGCCGCCGAGGACGCCAACGCCGCAGACGCCGTAAGGCTTACCGTCCGGCGGGGGTCGGATATAATAGCGGCTCACTCGAATCGGAGAGCCGCAGTCTATGTTCGCCCCCCGCCGTCTGTTTGTCGTCGGTTGTCTTCTCATACTCGCGAACCCGGCCACAGCCCAACGCCGCACTGCTCCCGCCTCCCCCGTCCCCGCTCCCGCTTTTGATACAACGCTCTACAATGCGCTCGAATGGCGCGAGATCGGGCCGTTCCGGGGCGGGCGGGTCACCGCGGTAGCGGGCCACGCGGACCAGCCGCTGACGTTCTACTTCGGCGGAACGGGCGGTGTGTGGAAGACCACGGATGGCGGGCTGACGTGGACGCCAACTTCGGATAAGGATTTCCGCGCCGGCTCGATCGGCGCGATCGCGGTCGCGCCGTCCGATCCCAATGTGGTCTACGTCGGGACCGGCGAATCGCCGATCCGCGGCAACGTGTCGCCGGGAAACGGCGTCTACAAGTCAACGGACGCGGGCAAGACCTGGACGCACGTCGGACTCGCCAACGCGGGACAGATCGGCGCGATCCGCGTGCATCCGGCCAATGCCGACCTCGTGTACGTTGCCGTGCTGGGCCACGCGTTCGGCCCCAATCCCGACCGGGGTCTGTTCCGCTCCAAAGACGGTGGCCGCACGTGGGAGAAGATCCTGTTCCGGTCGGACTCCGCCGGCGCCATCGATCTCGCGATGGACCCCGCCAATCCGCGTATTCTGTACGCCGCGATCTGGCAGGCGCGCCGCGGGCCCTGGTACATGTCGAGCGGCGGGTCGGGCTCCGGGCTCTTCAAGTCCACCGACGGCGGCGACACGTGGAAGGAGATCACGCGCAACGACGGCCTGCCCAAGGGCGTGATCGGAAAGATTGGTGTGACCGTGTCCGCCAACCACGATCGCGTGTGGGCGATCGTCGAGGCCGACTCGGGCGGTGTGTTCCGCTCCGACGACGGCGGCGACACGTGGCGGCGGACCAACGACGAGCGCAATCTGCGGCAACGCGCCTGGTACTACTCCCACATCCACGCGGATCCCAAGGATCCCGAGACCGTCTATGTGCTCAATACCGGGATGTATCGATCGGTGGATGGCGGCAGGACATTCACGCAGCTGCGCGCGCCCCATGGCGACCACCATGGGCTGTGGATCGCGCCCAACGACCCCGCCCGCATGATCAACAGCAACGACGGCGGCGCGAATATCAGCTACAACGGCGGTGCGACGTGGACGGGGCAGGACAACCAGCCGACGGCGCAGTTCTATCACGTGATCGCCACCACGCACGTCCCCTACAAGGTCTGCGGCTCCCAGCAGGACAACAGCACGGTCTGCATCGCGAGCCGGACGGACGGCGGGACGATCGGTGAAAAGGACTGGTACGAGGTGGGGGGTGGTGAGAGCGGTTGGATCGCGGCGCGTGCCGATGATCCCGACATCGTCTACGCCGGCAGCTACAGCTACCTCTCGCGGCTCGACGTCCGCACGGGCCAGCAGCGCAACATCTTCCCGTGGCCCGACAACCCGATGGGGTGGGGCGCCGCGGACCTGAAGTACCGCTTCCAGTGGACGTTCCCTGTCGTGCTGTCGCCGTTCAATCCCAACGTGTTGTATGCCGGGGCGAACGTCATCTTCCGCACGACGAACGAGGGGCAGAGCTGGGACGCGATCTCCGGCGACCTGACGCGCAACGACAAGTCGAAGGAAGGCCCCTCCGGCGGGCCGATCACCAAGGACAATACGAGCGTCGAGTACTACAACACCGTGTTCGTGATCGCGCCCAGCCCCAAGGATTCGGGGTTGATCTGGGCCGGGAGCGACGACGGCCTGGTGCACGTGACGCGCGACGGCGGCAAGACGTGGACCAACGTGACGCCACCGGCGGGCGCGCTGCCTGAATGGTCGTTGATTTCGTCGATCGAGCCGTCGCCGCACGACGCCGGGACCGCCTACGTCGCGGCAACGCGCTACAAACTCGACGACTTCAAACCGTACATCCTCAAGACGACCGACTACGGCAAAACGTGGCGCAGCATCACCGGCGGGATCCCGGCCAATCACTTTATCCGCGTCGTGCGCGAGGATCCCGCGCGACGAGGGGGGGGCCTGCTCTACGCCGGCGGCGAGTTCGGCGTATACGTGTCGTTCGACGACGGAGGCCATTGGCAGTCGTTGCAGCGCAATCTCCCCGTCGTGCCGATTCACGACCTCGTGATCAAGGACAACGATCTCGTCGCGGCGACGCACGGCCGCTCGTTCTGGATCCTCGATGACCTGACGCCGTTGCAGCAGCTGGCCGACTCCGTCTCGGGCGCGACCCGTTTCCTCTATACGCCGCGCACGGCGTACCGCATGGGTCTGGGTGGCGGCTTCGGCGGTGGTGGTGGGGGAGGACCGACCGGCGTCGGCCGCAACGCGCCGGGTGGTGCGGCGGTCTTCTTCTTTCTCAAGACCGCGCCTGACTCCACGACGGACGTCCGGCTCGACCTCCTGGACAGCCGCGATTCGGTCGTGCGGCGCTTCACGCCGAAGCCGCGGGCGCCCACCGACTCGCTCAAAGTCCACGCTGGGATGAACCGGTTCGTGTGGAACCTGCGGTACCCCGACGCCAGTCGCTTCCAGGGCATGATCTACTGGGCGGGGGGGACGGCGGGGCCGGTGGCGGTGCCGGGGACGTACAAGGTCCGACTCACCGTGGGTGACTGGTCACAGACGCGCGAGTTCACGGTGCGGCCCGACCCACGCGTGAAGACGACGCAGGAGGAATATCAACGCCAGTTCGACCTGCTCTTGCGCATCTCGGGCCGCGTGAGCGCCGCGAACGACGCGGTGCGGCGGATCCGCGAGGTACGCGAGCAGCTCGATGGCGCGGCCACGCGCGCCCGCGGTCTTCCGGGAGATGCCGGTCGCCGGATTGCGCAACAGGCCGACTCGATCAAAGGGCGGCTCGCCGCCGTCGAGGAGCAGATCTATCAGGTGAAGAACCGCTCGAGTCAGGATCCGCTCAACTACCCGATCCGGTTGAACAACAAGATCGCGTCGCTGGCGGGAGTGGTGGGGGGCGCCGAAGCCGCGCCGACGGCGCAGTCGGTTCAGGTGTTCGACGAGCTGTCGGCGGCGCTGCAGGGGCAGCTCGATAGGCTGAAAGCCGTGCTCGACGCCGACATTCCGGCGTTCAACCGGCTCGTGAAGGAGAGCGACGTCCCGGCGATCATCCTGCGGTGAGTCGTCTTATAGCCGATAGCGCAGTCCCAACCCCACGCCGTAGCGCCAGGTGACTCGCCGTTCCAATTCGGACGGCAAGTCACCTGGGTCGAACCACGATTTCGAAAGGATCCCCTCAACTCGGATCGCGCCTGACAACCGGCGCGCGACCAGCCACTCGTACGCCACGGCTCCCAATGCACCAGCTCGCGAACGCATTTCCTGATCGCTCTTCCAGAGGTGGAGGGAGGGTCCCAGTTCCGCTCGTATCGCTCCGCTCGACCCTATCCCCACCACCTGGAAGTTCACGAGCAATTGTCCCTCCACCAGCTGCCCAACAGAATTGTCAGTGAGCGTCAAGTGGGGAGCTGCCGCTGTCAGCCCCACGCGCGCGTATGATGCCTGCACGCCAAGGCGTACCCGCCCGACGGCGCGGTCCATACGTACTCCGAACGTGGTTGCGTTCCCCGGCCGGAGTGTCGTTGGCCCGCCGCTGTCAGTCGCAGCGCGCGACGATCCACGATAATGGGTGGTGCTGATCTCGAATCCAACGTCCCACTGCGCGTCTGCGGGAGGCGCTGAGACGGCCACGAGAGCCAGTAACAAAAAGCCACCACGCATAATGTTGGTCCTCAATACATGACAAGGTTGATCCACCCGTTCGTGATGTTGTTGTCGCCTTTGACGAACCAGTTGTAACCCGGGTACGTTGTTCCGACGATATCATCTTCGACGGCCGTACCGACCAGGTCGTCATTGGTTTTGAAGAACGAAGCAATGGCCTCCCAGAGACTCTTACCAGCTTTGGCGTACTTATACGCCTTCTGGATCGGACCACTGGAATCGTTGCCGGCCGTGAGCTGACCGTACAAGCTGTCCACGACCTGAAAAACTCGTTCGGCGCGTCCCACATCGGTCTTGATCTGACACGCGGTATCGTCGTCCTCGACCACGAACACCCGCAGATTCTGGTTCGGATGTGCCGCGTTGTACTGATCGAGCTGCGTCTTCGAAAACAGCAGCACATTTCCGGACCAATCGAGATCGTTTTGATCGAAGGTGTAAGGCCCGCCGGCGTGCTCACCGGCGCACTGATAGTCGTAGAGCGAGTCCGTCGTGCCCTTCTGCCCCAGCATGTGCACTTCAAATTCGGGTGACCCCTTCAACCAGCCTTCAAAGTCTTGCACGAAATGGCTTGTGGTCAT
>DASWCE010000299.1:0-52025 GCA_036390255.1 Gemmatimonadales bacterium
ATCAGCACCGCGGCAATGGGGGCCGTCAGGAGCGCCAGTCCCGCGCCGAACCGCAACGCCACGTATTGCCAGCGCGGCAGCGGCAACGTCAGGGCATGAATGTGACGGCCCCGGTGATCCGCGGCCCACGCCGCGATGGCGGTGAGTAGACCGAGGGCCGCCGCGAGTAGTGGATACACCGACCCCCAGGACTGCACCGCGCGCAACAGCTCCTGTGTCTGCAGCGCGCCGCGATCCGGCCGCGCGGCGCCCTGCAACGACAACAGCGGGATCGCAAATCCGGCCACGGTCCCGAGAACCACGATGAGACGAGACCATTTCCATTGCGCATAGAGCACAGCACGGAACATCCCCCTCATACGCGCACCGCCCTTCCCTTTGCGCGGAATCCCCGCAGCAGTTCGACGAACCCGTCCTCGAGATCCAGATCGATCACGTCGCGAATGGACGCGCCCAGGCTCTCGACGTACGTCGTCATGTCCGGCTCCCAATTGCCGACGACCCAGTACTCGCCCGCGCCATTCGCTGACTCGCGCGTGAGCAGCTGGAACGGTGGATTGACGATCTCGGCAGGGGCACCAGTCACCACAAGCCGCTTGGTCCCGTGCTTGAGTTTTTCCATTGGCGACTCGGTGATCAGCCTTCCGTTGTCCATCACCGCGATCCAATCACACACGCGCTCCAGCTCGTGCACGAGATGGCTCGAGATGAAAATCGTTGCGCCGCGCTCGGAGACGTACGTGACCAGCGCGCTAAGGATGTCGCGCCGCACGACAGGATCCAGTCCGTCGGTCGGCTCATCCAGCACCAGCAGATCCCCACGTTGCGCGAGCGCGAGCAGAATCATGACCTTCGCCTTCTGGCCTTTGGACAGACGGCCGAAAAGACGGTCGGCATCGAGCTCGAAGCGCTTGACGAGCTCCTCCGCCCGCGCCCGATCCCACTGCGCGTAGAAGGCCGCCTGGAAATCGATCAGCTCACGCACCGTCATGGTCGCGTCGAGATGCGGCTGCTCCGGGACATAGCCGACGTGGCGGAGAATGCGAGCGTATTGCGCCGGCATCGGACGCCCCAGGACGGTGATGCGGCCACTCAACGGCTGGAGCAGGCCGAGGATGAGTCGAATCGTGGTGGTCTTCCCGGAACCGTTCGGCCCAAGGAAGCCGTAGATCGATCCGGTCGGTACGCGCAAATCGAGCGCGGGGATCTCGAACGCCTTGCCGACCCGGTAGCGGAGCTGTTCGGTTTCGATGGCATAGGTCATGGAGTCTTTACCCCCAGTTCCGCCTCGAGGGCGCGATGCAATTCGGCGAGCGAAACGCCGGAACGCCGCGCGTCGGCGACGAGCTTACGGACGAGCGCGCTGGCCTGCTGGGAGCGTTCCCGGGCGCGCCGTCCCGGCGCGAGCTCGCGCACGAACGTGCCGGCGCCATGGCGAATTTCCACAAACCCCTGGGCTTCGAGATCGCGATAGGCCTGGATAATGGTGGCAGGATTGACACGGAGCTCCGCCGCGAGCTGCCGCACCGACGGCAAGGGCGCGGCACTGCCAAGCGTACCGGTGGCGATCGCGAGACGGATGCGCTCCGCGATCTGCACGTATAGAGGAATGGGGCTGCGGGCATCGATATCGTGAAACACCGTCCCGTCGCAGTTCCAGTGTATTGGTACAGTAATACACTTCCCGGG
Source organism: Gemmatimonadales bacterium (assembly GCA_036390255.1). GTDB lineage: Bacteria > Gemmatimonadota > Gemmatimonadetes > Gemmatimonadales > GWC2-71-9 > 20CM-2-65-7. The sequence continues at coordinate 1,690 of DASWCE010000299.1, forward strand.
GGCTCGCAAGCGTGGCCGGCAAAGGCAGATTTCAGCACGACTCAACGAGGAGAGCGTATGAGCGAGAAACAAGCGTTTCTGGACGCCTGGGAACGGGAGACAGCCACCACGGTGAAGGTCCTGCGCGCCTACCCCGGTGGGAAGGAAACCATGAAGCCCCACGCCACGTGCCGCAGCGCGCAGGAGCTGGCGTGGACGTTTGCATTCGAAGGCGTCGCCGCCACGCAGGCGCTGCAGGGCGAGTTTAAGTTTCCGCCGTCCAACATGCCGGCGATGCCCGATACGTGGCAGGGCACCGTGGGCGAAGTGGAGCGCGTCTTCAAAAAGATGGCAGACACGGTGCGCAAAGTGGATGATCGGCAGTTGAGTTCGACGATCAAGTTCTATACGGCACCCAAGCAGATGGGCGACGTGCGCCGACAGGACTTCCTCTGGATGATGCTGAACGACATGATCCACCATCGCGGGCAGTTCTCCGTGTACCTGCGCATGGCAGGAGGCAAGGTTCCATCGATCTACGGCCCGTCCAAGGATGAGCCGTGGCAGTGAGGATTTGAGCGCAAAAACCGGATAGAACTCGGGTGGGTACTCGTACTAAGTTTTCCGCCATGAGTCCCACTGAGCGCTGGCAGGCGGTGATGGCAAGGGACCGCCGGTTCGACGGGGCGTTCGTGTACGCCGTCCGCTCCACCGGCATCTATTGCCGTCCCTCCTGCGGCAGCCGCAAGCCGCGGCGCACTCAGGTGTCGTTCTTCCCCATCCCCGAAGCCGCCGAGCGCGAGGGCTTTCGCGCCTGCCGCCGCTGCCATCCCGCCGCTGCGAACGGGAGCGATCCCACTGTCGCGCTGGTACGCGAGGCATGTCGGGCAATCGCCGCTGGCCAGGTACCACCGGGCGATCCGCGCCGGCTCGCGCGGGCATTCAAGCGGATTTTGGGCATCACGCCGCGCGCCTACGCCGAAGCGCGGCGGGTGGCTCGCTTCAAGCAAGAACTGAAACGGAGGAAACAGGTGAGTCCCGCACTGTACGAAGCCGGTTACGGCTCTACGAGCCGCGTCTATGAGCGCACCCACGAGCAGCTCGGCATGACGCCCGCCACGTACGCGCGCGGCGGCGCCGGCTTAGAAGTCGTCTTCGTCACGGTGCCGACGGCGCTGGGGCGTCTGCTCGTGGCCGCGACCGACCGGGGCGTCTGCCGCGTCATGCTCGGCGACGACGCCGCGAAGCTCGAGGCCGATCTCCGCGCCGAATTCGACGCGGCGCACGTGCGCGAGGAAAAAGGCGGCAAGCTCGAGGGGTACGTCGCAGCAATTCTGTCGTACCTGGAAGGCACCGAGCCGCATCTCGATCTGCCGCTCGACATTCGCGCCACGGCGTTCCAGCGGCGTGTCTGGCAGGAGCTCCGGCACATCCCGTTCGGCGAGACGCGCACGTACGCCGAGGTCGCGAAGGCCATCGGACAGCCGCAGGCAACGAGAGCAGTGGCCAGGGCATGCGCGACAAACCCGGCTGCGCTGGTGATCCCCTGCCACCGGGTCGTGCGGGCCGACGGCAAGGTGGATGGTTACCGGTGGGGACTGGAGAGAAAGAAAACGCTGCTGGAGATGGAAAAGAACGCTTAGTGCACCGGTATCCAGTAACTGACTTTCACCGCGAAGAAATTGTCCCCTCGCGCGCCAAATGAGTCGGCAAGATCACCGAATCCGACCAACCTTGCCATCGGTTGATACCCGAATTTGTTCTGTGCCCAGACAAGGTAGAGCGTGCTCCCCGGTCTCCATTCCCAGCGCAGCACCGCATTGGTGCGGAATGACAGAATGTTGAAGTCGGGATTCGCGATCCGCAGCGTGTCCGCTCCGCCGTTGTCGGTGATCGTGTAGTCCCCGGCGGAGTCGCGCGCGAGCGTGGTGCCCCCCCCGCTCGCGCCGTACTCGCGCAGCCGGAAGGTGCGCGCCGCCGCGAGCTCACCCAGGCCGTAATAACGCCCGCTCGCCGCGAACGGCTCGCCGTACACCTCGAGCGTCAGGTCTGGGCCGATCGTGTAGTTGGCCCGGAGCTGCATCAGGAACGTGCTCTGGTCGATGCGCGCGAAGACGTAGCGCGATCCATAGGTCGCCGCGGGGCCGCCACCAGTGAATGTCGTCAGGTACTGACGCGGCGAGATTGCCCGCAGATAGTTCGGAGTAGCCGAGAACTGGAATCGCGTCGACGGACGCAGCGAGATCTCCCCACTCAGGCGGTAGGTTTGACCGTCGAGCTCGTCCTCGCCGTAATAGACCCGCCCAACCCATGAGTTCTTCGCGCCGAACTTGCTCGCGAGACGCACGACCCAGTTCCACCGCTCGGGCGTCGCCATCTCCGGCCCCCCGCGCGTCGCGGAATGATCGAACGCTCGCGGTTGGTAATCGAAGTACGAGCTCAGGTCCCAGAAATTCTTCAACACCACTTCGCCGTACAACTCGGTGAACAGCACCTGGCGATCGCCACCGAAGTCGTACTCGGTGAACGCGCTGAGCGCCGCGTTGTAATTCTGGAACCAGGCCCGCGGCTTCGTCTGACGATAGATCAGCCCCGCGAACACATTGCGGCCGTCGGCATTACCGAGTCGTCCCGCATCGTTGGGGTCGTAGGCCGGCGATTCCCAGGCGTATTGGAGATCGTACAACCAGTTGCCCTTCGTCTTGCGGAACCACATCGATCCAACCGATCCGGTGAGCGTAGTACGCGCCGGATCGTAGGTCAGGTCGTGCGCGTCCGGGCGCTGGAAGTAATGCACGGACGATTGCTGCACGCGATTGATGTCGCTCGTGTCGCCGCGCAGCTGACTGAAGCCCAACCAGCCGCGCAGCTCGTACCCGCCGCGGTCCCAGCGCAACACCCAGTCGGCTCCGCCCGCATACGCATGGCGTGAATAGGTCGGCACCAGCAGGCTGTCGAGATCACGCTGGACGGTCGTGAGGGTCACGCCTACGACGGATTTCGACGCGCCGAACTCCTGTTGCAGGCGCACCACGCCGTAGCCCGCAGGCGGCGCCACCTCGACCCGACCGAACGCACTGGTCGCCGTATCGTAGGTCCGCGCGGATTCACGTGAGGTGACGGCCGCGAGCGCTCCCAGCGACATCCCCGTCGCCAGCCGCCCCGTCACCTTGGCCGCGCCCAGGATCGTGGCGTTGTGCGGGCAGTCCACGAAATCGCCCTCGGCATTACACGCTGGACTGGCCCCGATGCGCCGCGAATAGAAGTAGCTCGGCCCGCTGCCGCGCAGCAGCTGGCTGCCCTCGGTAAAGAAGGGCCGCTTCTCATCAAAGAAGACCTCGAACGCCGACAGATTGACGACCGCGGGATCGGCCTCGACCTGGCCGAAGTCGGGATTCACCGTGCCATCGAGGGTGATGTTGGGACCGAGGCCCATTTTGAGGTCGGCGCCCACGCGGCCGCCGAGATTCGCGCCGCCATTGAAGGGATCGGCTGCCGCCACGTCGCTCTCCAGGCGGCTATCGGCGGCGGCATAGGGCATCAGCTCGAGGCGGCGCGTCGGCTTGATCCCCTCAATCCCAACCAGCTCGCCCATGAACGACGACCACCCCGTGCGGTTCCTGGGGACTGCAATCCAGAACACATCCTCGCTCGTCGCGGGATTCCAGTGATCAACATTGAAGCCCCACACTTGGACCGGCTGGTCCGTAAAGCGCAGCTGGGAAAACGGGATCCGCATTTCCGCTGTCCAGCCGAGCCCGTCGATGGTGGCTTTTGCCTCCCACACGGGGTCGAACCCCCGATCTACGACGTCCTGGTTGTCGGAAGCGTGATACCAATCGAACCGCACACCGGACGCGGTGACGCCGAAGGAGTACGCGGTGCGCCGATCGTGGTAGCTGTCGAACGACACCCAGAGGTGCTCGGCCTGGTAGGGGTTATCGCGGCGTGACAGCGGCGCTTGAATCTTGGAAGGATCGCGGCTGAACATGCGCGCGCCGACATACAGCGCGTCGTCGTCGTAGAGGATCGCGAGGCGCATGCTGTCGGAGGGTGGCGCGCCCTCGTGCGGCAGTCGTTGCACGAAGTCGCGGATCCACGTGGCCTGCGCCCACACGGCCTCTTCCAGCTTCCCGTCTACGTTTACGCTCGTGCCTCGTGCCAGGCGGACGGCGCGTATCTGCTTCGCCGGCGGGACGTCACTCGCCTGCGCCGCTGCGGAAGATGCGAGCGCTCCGAGCAGCGCTGCCGTGCGGATGATCAATCGCGTTCCAGCGCCTCGAACACCCGGCCGCGATCGTACTGCGAGCCGATGGACCGCGCGTCCGCACGAATCGCGGCGCGAATCGTGTCGTCCATGCGCGCCCGCTGGATCACCGCGATGAGCAGCTCCGAGAGCTCGTGGTCGGACGAGAGGTTCTTCGCCGATTCCAGCACGGCGAGTGTCACCGGACGTGGCATCTCGCCACGCTGTACCACGCTGAGCAGCGTGCGGCCGTGCTCGTAGTCGGAGTTGATCTTATCCGCAGCCGTGAAAAACCCCGGGCGCAGCGCGTCGTCGAGCAGGTACGACCCGCCGATTTCCGTCAGCAGCTCCGCCAGCTCGTAATCCGAGTTGATGGTCTTCGCCGACGTGAGTACGTCGAGCAGCATCGCGGGAGTGGTGCCAGACCGTTTCACGACCGCGTCGAGCACGCGACGATGCTCGTAATCGGACCGCAGCTTGTTCGCCGCCTTGAAGAAGGCCGGCCGCACCGCCTCATCGATCGGCCGTGCCGTGTTCAGCTCGATCAACAGCTCGGCCAGCTCATAATCTGAATTCATCTCGGCGGCCGCCTCGAGCATCCCCGTCTGCGACGCCGTCGTGAGACCGGGCCGCGTCAGCGCGACCTTCAGGACGCGATGGCGCTCGTAGTCCGAGCTGATCGACTTCGCCGCGCTGACGAAGCCCGCCTGCATCTTCTCGGTTAACGGCTGCGCCTTGGAAATCGCGATCAATAGCTCCGCGAGCTCGTAATCGCTGGAGATCGTTTGTCCCGCGAGTGTCACGAGGCGCTCATAACCGGCCGCGTCGAGCTTGCCGCTCTCGACGGCCGCCTGATAGTAGATGCGGCGAGTGTAGTCGCCCGAGAGCTCCCCGAATTCCTCAATCAGCCCGTCGATGCCACGGGTGTTCAGGATCGAGCGGGCGCGCTCCTGGGCCTTGAACCCGCTACGCCGCAACAGGAACGTGATCGTCTCACGGAGCCAGGTCTGCGCTTCGGCGTCGAAGGGTTTGACGTCCCCGTCTACCTTGTAGATCCGTTCCAGGGCGCCTCCGTCTCCGCGTCGGATGGTCACGCGCCGGTCGTGGGCGCCGTAATCCACCTCGATCTTCACCTGAACACCGGACCCCACGGTCGCGATGTCGGTGAAATCGTCGTTGAAAGTGAACTTTCCGGTCGCGGAAAACCGGATGCTGCATCCGCCGAGATTCGTGAAGATCAGCAGGTTTTCGTTTTCCTCGGTCATGCTCGAGCTGGTGTGCTCCGTCTTGCCGGAACAGCCCTTCAGGCTGTCACCGGGCGTGCGCTGAACGGTCCGCGAGCGCCGCTGCGGTGCCGGCAGCCGCGGGATCGTGTCGATCGACTTGGCGGCGGCGGTCTCTCTCGGCTCCGCGATCCGCGGCGCCGCGGCCGCGAGCGGAACGACGACGACGATGGCCGCGATCCACGCGGGCAACGCGGACCGGGCGGAGAGCGTGTCGCGGCGACGGCGCGTGTCCAGCACGTCGAGCAGCCTGGTCGCCAGCTGAGCTGGCCGGGCCATCGCGACGCTGGCGAGCGCAGTCGCGCGCGCCGCGCGCAAGTCGCGCGCGATTTCGAGGAGATGCGTGGCGTAGACGGATGGCGTCGCGCCCGCGCGCAACACATGATCGTCACACGCGCGCTCGCGCTCTTCCCGCAGCCGCGTGGCAGCCAGCCACACGAGCGGGTGGAACCAGTAGACCGCGCAGGCGATGCGCGCGACCAGCTGAGTGAGAAAGTCATGTCGTTTCACGTGCGCCAGCTCGTGGAGCAACACGTCGCGGCGGCGCTCGGCATTCCATGAGTCGGCTTCAGCCGGAAGCAGGATCGTCGGCCGGCGAATCCCCCACGTCATCGGCATCGCCGGTCCCTTGGACTGCAGCAGACGAACGTGCCGGGTGAGACCCAGCTCGAGCGACAAATCTTCGACGAGCAGCAGCCAGCGCTCGTCGCGCACGCGCGTGGTCGTGCGATCGAGCCAGGCGATCCGCGCCAGGCCGACCGCGAGCAGAATCAGAACGGCCGCGACCCCACTCAGCCACACGGGGACAACCCAGACGGTCCAGTTGGTCGTGATGCGCCAGCGCACCGGACCCGCGTCGGTTGTCTCTGAGGGGTCGGAGTCGGGGGCTCGAACGACGCGCGCCGCGGCGGAGGGCGCTGTCTTCGGCGTGGATGTCGCAATGACGTCACGCGCCGTCGACGTCTGGTTGAGATCGAACGCCACGGGCACGTCGAGGCGCGGCCAACCGGCGAGGCGCCAATTCGGCAGCAACGCGGAGGCGAGCGGCAGCGCGAGGACCCCGCCACAGGCAAGCGTCCAGACGAGATGTCGCAACGACGCCGGCCCGCGGCGCAGCAGCAGCGTCCCACCCGCGGCAAGCAGCAGGAGAACGGTCGCCTTCACGAAGGCGTCAGCGAGGAGGGCGATCATGTCAGCGGCCCTCCTTCCGCGCGTCGGCAATGAGCCGGCTCAAGCGTTCGAGCTCGGCATCGGACAGGCGTGTCGAAGAGAGATCGAGCAGCGCCGCTACGGCCTGCTCCGTGGAACCATCGAAGAAGGTGTGCAGCAGCTGGCGCAGCGCCGATTGGCGCGCGCGCTCCAGGGGCACGGTGGGCAGGAACACGTATCGCTGGCCATCCTCTTCGTGGCGGAGATGCCCCTTGTCCTCGAGGACGCGCAGCAGCGCGCGGACCGCAGAATAGCTGGGCGGATCGGCGAGCTGATCGAGCACCTCGGCTGCGGTCGCGCGACCCATGCGATAGATCACGTCCATGATCTCGCGTTCCCGACGGCTGAGCTGCGTGTTCGTTTCTTTGGACATTGCCAACCCCCCAACCGTTGGATGCTAAAAAATTAGCATTAGATGCTAAGAAAGTAGCACTGGGGGTCTTCTTGTCAAGCGGGGCTAGGCGGTTCGAAACGGGAGGCTACCGCTTCTCCGTCCCGCTTGATAGCGTCGAGTTGGTCGAGCATGGCCTGGAATTCCGGATCGCACTCTAATATGGCATTTCCGGAGGCTTTATGATCGCGCTGGCCGTCCCGCTGATCCTGCTGTCGACACTCGCCCAAACGCCTGCCCCTGCCCCGCACGACCTCGTCGCGCGCGCCGTCACGGCGATGGGCGGAGAGTCCGCCTTGCGTGGGTTGCGTGGCTCGGCGATCGACTTTTACCAGGTCACGTTCACGCTCGGACAGGAAGAAACGCCAGCGTCACCCGCGCGAGCCAACCTGACGATCGGCCAACAGGTCACGGATTACTCGGGCAATCGGGCGGTGATCACCACCGAGGCTCGCAACCCGACCGGAGCCGTCACGAAGTCTCGACGCGTGATCGCGAACAGCATCGGGATGCTCGAGACCAACGGCGTGCCGGCACCCGACAATCCGGGGCAAGTGGCGACCGCCGAACGGTCTATCCGGCGCACGCCCGAGCGACTGCTGCTCACGGCGCTGGATAACCCCGCCGCCCTGCGGCCCCTCCCGGTGCGTCGTTGGCGCGACGAGACATTCGACGGCATCCGCTGCGCCGCGGGCCTCGACACGCTCGATCTCTATTTCGACCGCCGCTCGGGACTGCTCGTCCTCACCGAGACGTTGACCGACGATCCGATCCTCGGCGATCGCGTCACGCGCACCGCGTTCACGCGTTGGCAGGACGCCGGCGGAGTGCTGTACTCCCGGCAAATCGATGTCGAGGTGAATAATCGGCTGCAAACGAATACCGTGCTCACGGCGGTCAGCACGAACCCCGTGCTGTCCGACACGCTGTTCGTGATTCCCGACTCGATCGCCTCTCACGCCCAGCGCAGTAACCCAACGCCGCCACCGGTCCTCGTCACGCTCGTGGAGCTCGCCCCGAATGTCTGGCGCGCCGAGGGCGGGTCCCACCATTCGCTTGTGGTCGACCAGGGAACGCGCCTGGTAGTGGTCGAGGCGCCTTTGAGCGCCCAGCGTTCGGAGGCGTTGCTCGACACGTTGCGCGCCCGGTTTCCCACCAAGCCGGTCGGCATCGTGATCAACACACATCACCACTGGGACCATTCTGGTGGGTTGCGGGCCGTCCTTGCCGCCGGTGTGCCTGTCGTAACCCATGCGCGGAACGTGACCTTCGTGCGGTCCATCGCTGTCGCGCGGAAAACGATTCGGCCCGACGTGCTGTCCCGGCGCCTCGGCCCCGCCCGCCCCCCGCTCCCAGCGATAAGCGCGGTGGAAGACAGCCTGGTCGTGGGCAGGGGTGACGGGCAGGTCGTCGCGTACCGCTTGCCCACGGCCCACGTCGAGGGGATGCTCGCGGTCTACGTCCCCTCCGCCAGGATCCTGTTTCAGAGCGATGTCGTAACCGTCAATCCAGCCAACCCGACCGCGACTGTGCCGCCAAGCCCGCCCGCCGCAGGGAGCGCCGAGCTGGTCAGGTTCGTGAAGGCCCACGGGATTACCGTCGACCGCGTCGCGGGTGGGCACGGTGTGGTGGTGCCGTGGGCAGACATAGAGCGCGCCGCGACCCAGTAAACTACGACAGGCTTCGCGATCGAGACATACACCGAATAGACGTCGAGCGACTGCGACGGCCCTAAGGCTGCCGCGCACCTCCCACGGTTGCCGTCGTCTCGGGTCCGAGCCGGTGATCCTTATACCAGCTCAGCATGTAGAGCTGCGTCCTCAGGAAATTGGACGGCTTGGAGCTGGTGCCGTGATATTCGCCGTTGAAGCGCAGCATCACGACCGGCACCTTCAGCATCTTCAGCGCCGAGTAGTACTCCTCGGTTTGGGGGATCGGCGTGCGCAGGTCGAGCTCGCCGGTCATGAGGAGCGTCGGGGTCTTCACGTTCCCCACGTACGCGAGCGACGACTGCTTGATCCACTGTTCGGGCTTCTCCCAGAACGGCGCGTCGAAGAAGCCATAGGTGAACAGCGGGACGTCGGTCTCTCCCGCCATGCTCATCCAATCGATCACCGGGCACCGCACCGCCGCCGCCGCAAACCGCGTCGTGTGGCCGATGACCCAGCTCGACAGCACGCCGCCGCCCGAGCAGCCGCCGACGTACAGCCGCTGCGTGTCGATGTAGCCGCGGTTTACGACCGTATCGACGCCCGCCATGAGATCGTCATAGTCCACACTCGGGTACGCGCGCTCGATCGCGTTCCCGAACGCGCTGCCGTACCCCGTGCTACCGCGCGGATTGGTGATCAGGACGACGTAGCCGTCCGCGGCGAAGTTCTGGAGCTGATAGCTGAACGCGCCGTTATACATGCCGTGCGGCCCGCCGTGGATCTCCATGATGAGCGGGTACTTCTTGCTTCGATCGAACCCGGGCGGCTTGATGATCCAACCTTCCACGCGGGCGCCGCCCGTCGAGGCATACCACACGGTTTCCGTTGATCCGAGCCGCATGCGACCCAGGACGTCGTCGTTCACGTTCGTGAGCCGAGTTACCGGCGCGCGAGCAGCCTTCAAGCTGAACCGGGCGATGTCGGGCGGATTCGCGGCGTCGGAGCGGACGCCGACTCCGGTGAGATCACGCGCGATCGACGACAGCGACAGCATCTGGTCGCCGTCCGTCACTTTGCGATTGCCGCCGCGCAGGCCTGCGAAGTACACGTTGCTCGTCCCCTGCTCTGCGAGCGCGAAGAACACGCCGCTGCCATCGGGACTCCACCGCACGGCGCTGGGGTCGCGGTCGTAGCTCGTGAGGGACCGCATCGCGGTGCCATCGATGCCGGCGGTCCAGACTTCGTCGGCGCGATAGGAGAAGGTGCCGTAGTCGTGACCAGTGAAGGCCACACTCCGGCCATCGGGCGAGACGACCGGATTCGTCCAGCCGCCCTTCTTGCTGACGATTTGCTTGATCGCACCGCTCTGCACGTCGACCGTGTAGAGGTACGATTCGCGATAGCGATAGTCGGCGTCGGATTCGCGGAGTCCGTCGAACACGATCGTGCGGCCGTCGGGCGTCCAGTCGTAATTCGGTGCATTGAAGCCGCCGAGCTCCGCGGTCGCGAAGTCACCGGTCGTGAGCTGCCGGGGCGTGCCCCCTTCGGCCGGCACGAGGAAGATCTGGGTCGTGCCCTGCTCCACGAAACCGGTGCGGTCGCGGCGGTAATGGAGCCGATCGATGACCCGCGGTGCCGGCGTCCACTTCGCGCCTTCAGGTGCGGCGGGCATGCTGATCTTCCAGGGCGTCTCGCTCTTCACGAGCATCGTGAAAGCGAGCGAGCGGCCGTCGGGCGACCAGCTCAGGTTGGCCGGCGTTTCGCTGACGTGCGTGACCTGTGACGTCGCGCCCTCGGCATCCATCCAGCGCACGAAAACCTGCGTCCCCTTCGGCTCGCCATCGGCGAAAAAGGCGATGCGTGAGCCATCGGGCGACCAGCGCGCGTTGGAGCCCTTCACCAGAAACCTGTTCTTCGAGCCGTCGGCATTCATGATCCAGAGACCCGCATCCCAACGGTCGTCGATCTTGTTCACCCAGCGGCGCGTGTAGACAATCCGCAAGCCGTCGGGAGAGATCTGCGGCTCGGCAACCTGTTCCCAGTCGAGATAGTGGTTGACGGTGAGCAGGGTGTCGGATGCGGTTTCTTGACTACGAACAACGGATGGAACGACGAGCAGGGCGGCCAGAAACACGGAACGCATAGAGCCTCCGCGAGGGTCAACGAAAGAAGGGGGGACGTCTAAAAACAAACGCGCGGTACCGTCTTAGGCCAGTGCGGTTTTTGGGACGCCGATCAGGTAGGTGCCGCGGAGCGGAGACCGGGGACCCCGAAAGGTCCCGAAGTCCCAACTGTACGTGTCGAATCCCCGCACGAGGTCCGCGAGCTCGGCCAGGGAGTAGGTCCGCAGGCACGAGACGATCCCGTCAAATGTGCCGACGAGCGGCAACACCGGGGGCAGATAGGTCCACAGCAATCGGGACCAGCGCCACGGCCGGATGAACGGGGCGAGCACCAGGGTCCCCAGCCACGTGAACGCGATGACCGCCATCTCGAGGGGCGCGCGGCGCGCGATCTCGAACACACCGATGCCCTCGCCATGCAGCACCGCATCTTCGAGGATGGCGCGCGCTTCGGCCGGTCGGAAATGGTGGAACGCCGTGAAGATGGTCCGGAATCCATCGAGCTGCTCCGGGACCGCGCGCGCATCCACGGACTGAGGATAGAAGGGCAGGTCACGCGCGCCGCCACGATGTGGATACAGGTCCGTCAGGAGGACCGGGACACCAACCTGCCCGGCCAGCCTGCTCCATGGCCCTCCAGCGCCGGAGCACAAGTCCACGATCCGGCGTGCATTCGTCCGCTCGATCGCGCGGCGCAGGAGCGGGCCGGCGGGATCGTACGCGCCGCCGAGGTTCACGGTGAACGCCAGGAAATCGGTCAGGGCGTCGCGCAACGACTGGGGGCAAGACGCCAGGTCGTGGATTTCGACGAGATGCAGTCGCATCAGCGCAAAGTTACATTTCGCGTTACGTGAGCCTCCGCACCACGCCGTTTCATCCCCGCACGGGTCCACTATCCGAAGGTCAGGCCTGGCGGCGCTGGGCCGGTTACGTCGTCGCGAGCTCCTACGAACTTTCGCACGACCGCGAATACCACGCGATTCGGAACGCCGCGGCGCTGTTCGACGTGTCGCCCCTCTACAAGTACCTGATCACCGGCCGCGACGCGGCTCGACTGCTCGACCACGTCGTCACGCGCAATGTCGGCAAGGCGAAAGTCGGTCAGGTGCTGTACACGCCCTGGTGCGACAACGCAGGAAAGCAGATCGACGACGGGACGATCTCCGTGCTGGGCGAACAGACGTACCGCATGACGTCGGCGGATCCGACGCTGCGGTGGCTGCATCTAAACGCGTCCAGCCTGGACGTAAAGATCGAAGACGTGTCCGAGACCACCGCGGCGCTCTCGCTGCAGGGCCCGAGCTCGCGGGCCATCCTCCAGGTTGCCGCCGAACGCGATCTTTCGGGACTGAAGTTCTTCCGCCTGACTCCTGCACAGATCCGCGGGATTCCGGTCACCATTTCGCGCACCGGCTACACCGGCGACCTCGGCTACGAAGTGTGGGTCGATGCCGCGCAGGCGGTGCCGCTGTGGGATGCGCTGATCGAAACCGGAACGCCGTATGGCATCACGCCGGCAGGAATGCTGGCGCTCGACGTCGCCCGCATCGAAGCGGGTCTGTTGCTGATCGAGGTCGACTACTTCTCCTCGCGGCACGCGTTGATAGAAGCGCAGAAGTCCTCGCCGCTCGAGCTGGGACTTGCGTGGACGGTCGCGACCGATAAGGAGCGCTACAACGGACAGGCGGCGCTCGCTGCCGAGCGGCAGCAGGGGCCGTCATGGCAGTTTACCGGCCTCACGGTGGACTGGGACTCGCTCGAGCGGCTGTACGCCGAGGTCGGCCTGCCGCCACGAGTGCCGACCCAAGCGTGGCGCACGAGCGTGCCGATCTATAACCGGGGTGGGCACCGACAGTTGGGCTACGCGACCAGCGGAGGATGGTCGCCGCTGCTCAAACGCTACATGGCACTCGCGCACCTCGGCAGCGAGCACGCAAAATCGGGGACCGAAGTGCGCATCGAAGTCACCGTCGAGCATCGCCGTAAGCAAGCGACGGCGCACGTGACACCGCTGCCTTTCTTCAATCCCGAGCGCAAGCGCACATGAAACAGTACGACGTCATCGTGATCGGCGGAGGCCACAACGGGCTGGTGGCCGCGGCCTACCTCGCGCTCGCCGGCAGGTCCGTGCTGGTGCTGGAGCGCCGCCCGCGGGTGGGAGGCGCCGCGGTCACTGAAGAGATCTTCCCCGGCTTCAAGTTCTCGATGTTCTCCTATGTCGTGAGCCTGCTCAGGCCTGAAATCATTCGTGACCTCGACCTCCCGCGTCATGGGCTCCACATCCTGCCACTGGAGAGCACCGTCACGCCGATGGAGAACGGCGACCACTTGGCCGCTTGGGCCGACCACGACGAGACCCGTCGCGAGCTCTATCGCCACTCGCCGCGCGACGCGGAAGCGTATGACGAGTACGGCCGCCTGATGCACTTCATGGCGCAAGCGGTGAAGCCGATCCTCAGTATGGTGCCGCCGGATCCGACGTCATTTGCGCCTGGCGACCTCGCCGGCCTGCTGAAGCTCGGGAAGCATTTCCGCGGCCTCGGCGCCGAGCGGTTGCACGCGCTCGTGAAGCTGATGACAATGAGCTCGGCGGATTTTCTGGACGAGTGGTTCGAGACCGATGTCCTCAAGGCGACCAAGTCGGCGAGCGGGATCATCGGCACGTTTCTGGGACCGCGCTCGCCGGGGACCGCCTACGTTCTCCTGCATCATTACATGGGGGAGCTGGACGGGGTGTTCCGGGCCTGGGGCTTCGCGAAAGGCGGGACGGGCGCCGTCAGCGAAGCGATCGCGTCCGCCGCGCGTTCCTTCGGCGCGGAGATCCGCTGCGACGCGCCGGTCGCGCGGGTGATCGTCAAGCACGGCCGCGTGAGCGGAGTAGCGCTGGAGCATGGCGATGAGCTGCGCGCGGACATCGTCGTGTCGAGTCTCGACCCCCGGCGCACATTCCTGCAGCTGCTCGAAGCCAAAGATCTGCCGTCCGACTTCGTCTCGGACATCAAGCGCTTCAAATTCCGCGGCTCGTCCGGCAAAGTGAACCTGGCGCTCGATGCGCTGCCAACGTTCACCTGCATGCCCGATGGGGGCAGCACAGGAAGTCGCCTACATCGCGGCGCCGTCTCGATCAGTCCCAGCCTGGACTATGTCGAGCGTGCGTACGACGACGCCAAATACGGCGAGTTCTCGCGCCGCCCGTACATGGACATCGTGTTCCCCTCGATGATCGATCCGGGGATGGCCCCGCCCGGGAAGCACGTGATGTCGATCTTCGTGCAGTACGCGCCCTACAACGTCAACGGCGGCTGGACCGACGCGAAACGCGAAGCGTTCGGCGACGCGGTGGTGAACACGGTCGAGAATTTCGCGCCCGGATTCAAGTCACTCATCCTGCACCGGCAAGTCATTACGCCGCTCGACATCGAGCGCATCACGGGCCTCTCCGAAGGCAACATCTTCGCCGGGGAGCTGGCGCTGCATCAACTATTCTTCCTGCGTCCCGCGCCCGGCTGGGCAAAGTTCGCGACGCCGGTGCGCGGTTTCTATCAGTGCGGCTCCGGCACGCATCCCGGCGGCGGCATCATGGGCGCGTCGGGACGCCTCGGGGCGATGACCGTCTTGAAGAACGGCTAATGAGTTACGACGCGATTATCATCGGCGCGGGCGCGAATGGCCTGGTCACGGCGCACTCCCTCGCGCGTGCGGGCAAGCGCGTGCTGGTGGTCGAGCGTGAGGAAAAGCCGGATCCGGCGCTCGACATCGGTTGGGTGCCGTCGCAGGTCGTGCGCGAGCTGAACCTCGATCAGCAGGGACTGCGTGTCTCGCGTCCCGATCCCTGGATCGCCGCGCCACTGGCAGGTGGCGGCACCCTCGAGCTGTGGTCTGACATGGCGCGATCGGTGGAGGCCATCCGTCGGATCAGTCCGGCTGACGCGAGCAGATGGCCCGACTTCTGCGCTCGCATCCACACACTGGCGACAATCCTGGAGCGACTCTACGTCGCTCCGCCTCCCGATGTCGAATCGCGTAATCCTCGGGAGCTGGCGCGCATCGCAGGCCTCGGTCTGTACGCGCGACGGCTCGGCAAACAGGCGATCATCGATCTCGCCCGCGTGCTTCCGATGTCCATCGCTGAGCTATTGGATGACTGGTTTGAGAGCGACGCGTTGAAGGGTGTGCTCGGCGCTCTTGGCGTCTGGCACTTGAAACAGGGGCCCCGGTCCGGGGGGACCGCGTTCAATTTTCTTCACCATCACGTCGGCAGCCCGTTGGGCGTGTTTCGCCCGCCGCTCTCGAACATCACTGCCGTGCTCCTGAGCATGCCAGGCGTAGAGATACGCCGGGGGCAGAAAGCGATGACGGTGCATGGTCCCGACGGACGTCTCAGGGGCGTCGTGCTCGGACCGAGCGGCGACACGATCGACGCGCCTGTCGTCGTCTCCAGTGCCGATCCCCGCGCGACATTCGAGCACTTGAAGCAGGACCTCGATCCGGAGTTCGTGCGCGCTGTCGACAACATCAAGTGCCGTGGCGTCGTTGCCACCGGCACGCTGGAGTGGCAGGGCCCAACCAGCTTTAAGCAACTCTGCATCGCGCCATCGCTCGAATATCTGGAACGCGCGTATGACGCCGCCAAGTATGGCCGCGACTCCGAACGCCCCTATGTCGAGCTGCGTGCCGAGGAGGGGGAGGGGGACGGGGGGGGCCGGATCCACGTGCATGTTCAGTACGTGCCGTTCACGGGTGGCGGTTTGCATGACGACCGCCGCCGCGCTTTGAAGGCGGCGGTCGTCGGGGTGGCGGCGCCGCATGCCCCCGAGATCAGGACCGCCGCGGAGCGACTCCGCCTGACGTTACCCGACGAGCCGGAGCTGACCGAGGGCCACCTCTACCACGGAGAGCTTACGCTCGACCAGATTCTGTTCATGCGTCCCGTGCCCGGTTGGAGCCGCTACCGGACACCCATCGATGGGCTGTACTTATGCGGCTCCGGCACGCACCCGGGCGGCGGCATCCCCGGAGCAGCCGGCCGCAACGCGGCGCGTGAGATCCTATGACATTCCTCAAGACCGTCGAGAGTTATCGCCAAGGTGCGCGGACCCTTCCGGGACGCTACTACACGTCACCGGAGGTCTTTGCCGACGAGCAAGAGCGGATCTTCCGGCGTCACTGGATCTGCATCGGCCGCGATGCCAGGCTCGCCGCGTCGGGAGACTACTTCGTCGTGGAGATCGCCGGGGAAAGCATCATCGTGCTGCGCGATCAGTCGGGCGAGCGGCGCGCGTATTACAACGTGTGCCGACATCGCGGGACGCGGCTGTGCGAAGCACCACAGGGACGGCTCTCCGAAACGATCCAGTGCCCGTATCACGCGTGGACATACGCACTCGATGGCCGCTTGATTGGCGCGCCGCACATGCACGAAGTGGAAGGATTCGACAAGAAGGCGTATCCGCTCCACACCGTGCCGCTGCATGAGTGGGAAGGATTCCTGTTCCTCAATCTCGACCCCGCCGCGACGCCCGCCGCGCAGTGGTTCGCGCCCCTGAAGCATCGATTCACGCGGTACAACCTGCCGCGGCTGCGCACGGTGCGGCGCATCGAATACGACGTGCGCGCCAACTGGAAGCTGATCCTACAGAACTACAACGAGTGCCTGCACTGCCCCACGATTCATCCCGAGCTCTCGACCAAGCTGCCATACACGAGCGGCGCCAACGATCTCATCGAGGGTCCGTTCCTCGGCGGGTACATGGAGATCAAAGCGCCGAACGAGAGCGCGACCATGACCGGTCGGGCCTGCGCGCTGCCGCTCGGCACCTTGGCTCCCGAAGATCAGCGCCGGGCGTTCTACTACGCACTCTTTCCGACGATGATGCTGAGCCTGCATCCGGATTACGCGGTGTTTTATAAGGTCTGGCCGGTGTCGGCGACGCAGTCGCGCGTGGTCTGCGAATGGATGGTCCATCCCGACGCGCCGGATGCGGCCGGCTACAACGTCCAGGATGCCGAAGAATTCTGGGATCGCACGAACCGGCAGGACTGGCACATCTGTGAGCAGAGCCAGCTCGGTATCAGCTCGCGCGTGTACGCGCCCGGTCCGTATTCGCCGCGCGAGAGCATCCCCGCCGCCTGGGACCGCACCTACCTGAGGGCCTTTGAAGGAGCGTGAAGCAGCGCTCGAACGGCTGTGGGCAGGATTTGCGGGCTTGCCGGCGGCGGACCACCACGTTGATCGCGCTGCACTCGCTCGAGTCTTAAACGAAGTCGCTGACCGCCTTCACGACAACTACCCGTACTTCCATCCGCTGTACGCGGGCCAGATGCTGAAGCCGCCGCACCCAGTGGCGCGGCTTGCCTACGAACTGGCGCTGTGGATCAATCCGAACAATCACGCGCTCGACGGCGGCCGAGCCAGCTCAGCGATGGAGAAGGAAGCGGTCGCCGCGCTCGCGCGGATGATCGGCTGGGACACGCACCTCGGTCACCTCTGCGGCGGCGGCACGATGGCGAACCTCGAGGCGTTGTGGATCGCGGGGCAGGTCCATCGGGGCAAGACAATCCTCGCCTCGACCCAGGCGCATTACACCCACCAGCGCATTGCCGGTGTGCTCGGGCTGCCGTTCGAAGCGATCCCGTGTGATCATCGCGGCCGCATGGATATCCATGCGCTGGAACACCGGCTCGCGGCCGGCGGCGTCGGGACAGTCGTCGCCACGATGGGCACGACCGCGACCGGCGCCGTGGATCCGCTCGCCGACATCGTCGATCTGCGCCGTCGCTACGAGTTTCGAATCCACGCGGATGCCGCTTACGGCGGCTACTTTCTGTTGGCCGACAACCTCGAAGACGACACGAAGCTGGCTTTCGAGTGCATCCGCGAAGCGGCTTCGGCTGTCATCGATCCGCACAAGCATGGATTGCAGCCATACGGGTGCGGGTGCGTGCTGTTTCGCGATCCGTCAGTGGCTCGGCTGTACCGGCACGACTCGCCCTACACCTATTACACGTCCGACGAGATGCACCTCGGTGAAATCGCGCTCGAGTGTTCGCGCCCCGGGGCCGCGGCGGTCGCACTCTGGGCGACACAACGGATGTTCCCGCTCGAGCGTGGCGGAGAGTTTCCAAAGGGGTTGGCCGCCGGTCGGGCGGCTGCGCTCGATCTGTACGAGCGGCTGCGGCAGGACGGCCGCTTCGTGACCGGCAGTCCGCCGGAGCTCGACATCCTCGTCTGGGCGCCACGCGCGAAACGCATCAGCGACGCATCCAATCTGTCGCGGCGGATCTTCGCCGATGCGGCGCAGCGCCAGCTGCATCTCGCCATCGTGACGCTGCCGGTCGATCTGATCGACGTCCAGGACATGCAGCGCGACCACGACACGATCATCTGTCTGCGCTCCGTCTTGATGAAGCCGGAGCACCGCGAGTGGGTGGATCGGATCTGGTCGATTCTCGACGCGGCGACGGGCGCGGCCGGCGCGAAACCCTAGTCCACAAATCCGCTCGACAGCCGGACGATCAGATTCCGTCCAGGATCGAACGCGAACTCCTTATACCGGCTCAGGAAGCTCTTGTAGCGTTGATTCAGCGCATTGCGCAGCGCGATGTCGAGGCGCATCGCCCGGCCGAACAGGCGCACATCCGTCCCTCCGCTCATATGCAGCAGCGCATAGCCTGCCGTCGGAACGTCGAGTGGGTTGAGCCTGTCGGGACGCGCATACGCGTCCACATCGATGTTGAATCGATCACGCCACCCCAAGCCGAACGTCGCGCGGCGCGGCGGCAACAACGGCAGCGGTTCGTGCGCCGTCAGATTGGTCCCGCGTACCGCCTCGACGCGACCGCGCGCGACCAGGTCTCGCGCGATTTCCGCTTCGACCAGCGCTTCAGCGCCGAGCATCTCGGCCTCCGCCTGCCCGTACTGATAGACGCGCAACGAATCGATGAACGCGGCCGTGGGCGTGATGTAGATGTAGTCGGACATCCGGTTGTGGTAGGCGGCCAACTCTAGGCGCGCGTGGCGGCCGCTCCAGCGCACCCCCAGATCGATGCCGCGGCTCACTTCGGGCTTCAGGGTCGAATCACCCAGCTCGTAGCGCGCCTCGCCGATATGGGGACCATTCGCGAAAAGTTCGAAAAGTGTAGGCGCCCGCCATGCTCTCCCGAGATTCAAGCTGAGCGATAGTCCCGCGGCGGGTGTGAACACCAGCCCCGCGTTCCCGGACCACGCCTGTGAGTTTCGATCCTGCGCGACCACGCCGAGTGAATCATCGCGCTCGGCGCTGAGGCGGCGCGCATCGGCGCGCAGCCCCGCCAGCAACGTCCAGCGTCCTGCTCCCGGGGTCCACTGCTCGAACGCGAACGCAGCCCCGGAGATCGTATTGGCGTCGGGGACGATCGGCTCGCGCCCACTCGCGGCGTTTGTCTGTCCGATCGTGGTAACGCCGAACGTCAGGCCACGCCGATGCAGCAGCACGTCGAGTGAGGCTGTCTGGAGCAGCAGATTGAAGGCTTCGGATTCGGTGCCGGTCGTGTCGTCTGCCAGCTCGATCAGCGAGTGACGCTGTACCTGGGCCTTGGCTTCCAGCCGCCAGTCGGCCCACGGACGCTGGCCGGTGATTTGGACGCGCTCGTCCCCGGCTTTGCGCTCAGGCCCGCCCTGCTCTTCCGGAAGCGCATTCGCCTCCAGCAGCTTGAACTCGCCGCCGTAATGCACAACGCGAACGCCGAGGCTGCTGCCCGACGGCCAGCGCCAGCCGGCGGCTGCTTCGCCGTTGAATGCGCCGAATCCGGTGTTGTCGAGCTCGCCCGCCGGCGTGTGGAGGTTGCCTGACCCGCGCCCGATCGCATTGACACGCCAGCCCATGTTGCCGCGCGCTCCTTCGATGCGCGCACCTGCCTCGACTTCGATGTTGTTGCTGGCCCCGGATAGCGTGAACCCGGTGCGCACGAACCCCGGTTCACCGGCGGCGTCGGGGAGCTGGTCGGGGATCACATTGATGACGCCCCCCAGCGCGTCCGACCCGTACAGCACGCTCGCGGGACCGCGAATCAACTCGACGCGCCGCACGAAGGCCGTTTCCACGGATGGACCGTCTTCGTCGCTCCATGAGTAGTCCTCGAGGCGGCTGCCGTTCTCCAGCACGAGCACGCGGGGGCCGGAGAATCCTCGGATCACCGGCTTTCCGATTTGGGCGCCGGTGCTGATCGTGCGAGCACCGGGCAGCGCCTCGACGACCTGAGCAAGCGACACGCCCTCCGTTTGGCGCAGTTCGTCGCCGGCCAGGGCCGAAGCAGGCAGGGGCGAATTCTCCGACGCAAGCGCCTGCCGCGTCGCCGTCACGGTGACCGGCTCCAGTCGAAATGCGCTCGGCACCAGCACGATCTCGAGCACCGGGGGCGCTTGGCCGGCGCCGACAGAAATTTCCCGCACCGCGGGCGCGAAGCCGTGCCGCCGGACGGCGAGCGTGTAGCGTCCGGGCGCAAGCTCGATCCGAAACGCACCGGCGTCCGTCGCGGTGACACTCCGGCCGAGTTCGGTGATCTCGACGATGGCCTGCGGGACTGCTTGGCCGCCGTTGTCGACGACCCGGCCGGTGACCGTATCCGCCGGGACAAGGACGGCGGAGAGGAGTAGGGCGAGCATCGCCTAAAAGCTAATCGCCTCGATCGGATCGAGCTTGGCCGCCCGGCGCGCGGGATACCACCCGAACAAGAGCCCCACCACCAGTGCGAAGATCACGGCGAGGATGACGCCCGGGATGTTCACCGGAATGACGAAGGGCTTGCCGAACTGGCGGCCGATAAACTCGGTAATGACGGTCAGGCCCGCGCCGCCGGCGATGCCGAGGAGAGCACCCAGAAAGGCCAGCGTCAAGGACTCCGCCAGAAACAGGCGGACGATCGCGCCGTCATCGGCACCCAGTGCTTTGCGGATACCAATTTCGCGCACCCGCTCCCGCACCGAGATCAGCAGCACGCTGAACAGTCCAATGCCGCCGACGATCAGCGTGACGCCGGCGATGGTGAACATCACCGCGTTCCAGCCCCCAAGGATGTTATCCGCCATGGCCAGATTCGAGAGCACTTCGGCGGCCTGGTTGTCGATCATAAAGTCCTCAGTCCCGCCATGACGCCGCCGCACGAGGGCCATGCCGCGCCGCAACACGTCGCCGAACTCGACCGACGAATCCGCGGTCACGAGGGCTTCATCCACACGCCCTTCCCCCTTCGAGTAACGCGTCATGTAGGTGTAGGGGATGTAGATGCGGCGACCGACGAAGCTGAAGTCGGCCGGAATGATGTCGAACTCGATCGGCGCGACGAGACCGATCACGCCGAACCGCACGCCGTCGATGGTAATGGTCTGTCCGATCGGCGGTGCATTGCCAAACAAGTTGTGCGACATTTCCTCACCGATCACGGCAACGCGGGACCGGTTCTCGACGTCGAGCGGCCGGATGCTGCGGCCCGCCACGATCCGCCAATTGCGCAGCTCGAGATAGCCGGCATCGACACCGTCAATGCGGACGCGTCGCCGGTCGGCGGGCGCATTGACGACCCGCTCGTCCCCCCAGTTCCGGCCGTGCACGCTCGCCACCCCTGGCAGCGCGCGCAGCGCCTCGAGGTCGGTGACGCGCATGCCGGTGTGGCGCAACGCAGCCGCGCCTTTGGCGTCGGAACGTGGTCCCCGGTCGTCCATGAAGAAACTGCGCGACAAGCCCATCGCGATCAGGTCGTCGTAAACGAGCGTCTTCATCGCCGTGGCAAGCGACGTCATGGAGACGACCGACGCCGCTCCGAAGACGATGCCCGAAAGGGTGAGCAGTGACCGCAGCTTGTGGCCGCGAATCTCGCGCAGCGCGTCCACGATCAGCTCGGCGAAATCACGCATAGCGCAGCGCTTCCACCGGCTCGAGGCGCGAGGCGCGCAGTGCCGGGAAGAGACCGGCAATGAGTCCGACGCTCACGGCGGTCGCCAGGGAAACGGTCGCAATGAACGGGCTCACCACGGCCGGCATCTGCATGAAATGCGCGACGACACCGGTCAGCGCCGTGCCCAGGCCGAGGCCCAGGAGTCCGCCGATTACCGTAACCACCAGGACTTCGGCCAGCACATGGGCAAAGATCCCACCCGCCGTGGCACCGAGGGCCATGCGGGTGCCGAACTCGCGCACGCGTTCCACCACCGAGGCAAGCAGGATGTTCGCAATGACGATCCCGCCCGTGACGAGAGAGACCACGCCGACGACCAGGAAAATGAAATTGAACAACAAGAGAAACTGCCCGGCTTGCTGGCCGGCGCCCTGCCCCGAGGCGCGAATGTCGAAGTCTTCCACGCCGTGCCGGGCATAGAGCAGGCTGCGCACTTGCGCCTGCGCCCCGATGCCGCCGACGGCAGGACGCGCCTTGAGGGTCAAGAAGTCGAGATGGTCGTCCGCGCTGTACTGGGTGATCGCCGTCGAAATCGGGATATAGGCGCGCTCGTTCCGATACTCCAGCGCGTTGTTCTCCCAGGCGGCAAAATAGAACTCCTCGCGCTCGAGCACGCCTACCACGCGGTAGCTCTTCTGACCGATACTGACGATCTGACCGAGGGCGGCAGTGGCGCGACCGAACAGCGAATCGGCGTATTTCCAGCCCAGTACCGCCACGCGGGCCTGGTGCTGGACATCGAGATCGCTGAGATACCGGCCGACCAGGGGCTTGATGTCGTTGATGGCCATGTAGTCGGGCACGGTGCCGATGACCTGCCCGTCGAAGCTCGTTTTGCTCGCCCGATACGAAAGCTGCTTCGCCCAACCCGGACTGACCGCCGCCAGCGCGGTCGCGCGGTCCCGCAAGTACTGCGCATCGCGAAACGTCAGGCGCTTCGAAGCCAGCTCGCGGGCGGCGGGATGCGCCGAGCCTTCGCGATCCGACACGACGATCGTGCCGCGGCCGCCGACTTCATTGAGAAACTGCTCGGTCAACGCCGTCTGGCCGCCGAACAGCGCCAGCACCGTCACAATGCTGCCCGTGCCCAGGATCAGCCCGAGCAGGGACAGCAGCGTCTGCCCCCAGTGCCGGCGCGCTTCATCGAGCCCGGTGAGCAGCGACTCAAGGAGATTCACACCACCCGGCCGTCGCTCATCTGAAGCGTGCGATTGGCGTGGGCCGCTACGCCGGGGTCGTGCGTCACGAGCACGATGGTATGTCCCGCCGCGTGCAACTCGGCGAAGGTCGCCAGCACTTCGCTGCCCGATTTCGAGTCGAGATTCCCAGTCGGCTCGTCCGCCATGAGAATGGCCGGCTCACCGACGAGCGCGCGGGCGATGGCGACGCGTTGGCGCTCGCCGCCCGACAGCTCGTCGGGCCGGTGCCCGACGCGATGCGACAACCCGAGCCGTTCGAGCAGCCGGAGCGCGCGCGCCCGCCGTTCGCCCCGCGGCACGCCGCCCCGGTACTTGAGCGGCAGTGCGACGTTTTCCTCGACAGTGAGGCGCGGCATCAGGTTGAACGTCTGAAATACGAAGCCGACCTTGCGATTGCGTACGTGCGCGAGCCGTTTACCGGAGAGACTGGCGACGTCCTCGCCGTCGAGTCGATAGGTGCCGGCGGTGGGAGAGTCGAGGCAGCCGAGGATGTGCATCAGCGTGCTTTTCCCGGATCCCGACGGGCCGGTGATCGCGACGTATTCCCCCGCCACGATCTGCGCGTCGACCCCGCGCAACGCCTGCACGTCGACTTGTCCGAGCCGATACGTCTTTTCGAGACCCTCAGCGACAATCAGCGTCATGCTCAGCGGCGGCGCGCCGGATTCCGCGACCGCTCGACCGCGGCGACGGGGTCCTCCAGCGCGACCGAATCACCCACCGCGAGGCCGTTGACGATTTCGACATAGAAGAGATCGGAGAGACCGAGGGTCACCGGCACCGGTTGCGGTCCGCTCCCGCTGAGCTTATAGACCACCGGCTTCCCTTCCTTTAATAGAACGGCTTCGACCGGGACACGCAGCGTTCCACTGCGCACGGGTCCCGAAATCCGCACGTTCGCGGTCATGCCCGGCCGGAGCACGCTCGCGCCGCCGGTGACCACGATCTCGACATCGAAAACGCGGACGCGATCCTGCAGCCGGGCAGCCGGCGGTACCAGCCGCACGATGCCCTGCGCCGTGTCGCCGGGGAACGCGTCGGCGGTGAGCGCGACGTGGTCGCCCTTTTTCACTTTGCCGATGTCGACCTCGTTGATCGCCGCCTTCACCAGCAACGTCGAGAGATCCGCCATCGTGAAGAGCTCGGTGCCGCCGCCAAAGGCGCTGGTGCCGCCCACGACGGTCTCCCCTTCTTCCACGCCCCGTCCAATGATCACGCCGGCGGCCGGTGCGGTGATGCGGGCCCACTGCGCGGTTGCACCGGTCGAGTCGCCCGCCGTTACGCCGGAGCGCTGCACGAGCTGTAGCTGATCTTCGGCCGTCCGCCACTGGTTCTCCGCCTGCTCGTACGTCACGCGCCGCAGGTCGAGCTCGGCCTGGGTAATGCCGCCGATCGCCAGCAACGACTGGCCGCGATCGAAGTCCCGTTTCGCGTTGTCCCGTGCGATCCGCGCCCTGGCGATCTCACTGCGCAGCTGTGCCAGACTGTTCGCCTGCGCGATATCGGGCATGATGCGCGCGAGCGCCTGGCCTGCTTGTACGCGATCGCCTTCGCGCACGTACAGCTGCTGGACGACACCGGAGATCGGAGATTTGACGACGATGCTGCGTTCGGGCGCCACGACACCGGTTTCTTCGACAATGACGCGAATCTCGCCACGATCGACCACCCCGACCTTGTAGGGCCGGCTCGAGCCGTCATTGGCATCGGCCTTGTTGCACGCGACCAAGGGAACGCACGACGCGACGGCGGCGAGAACGAGCGCACGGTTCATGAAACAGACCTCGGAAAGGATATGCCCCCCCCCCGACGGGGGCTGGCCGGGCACGGTTTCACGGTGAAATTACTGCCCCCATGACAAGTTGGCTCGGGGACTGGGCGAATCTCCTGCTGCGCTGGACACATTTCATCGCGGGCATCGCCTGGATCGGCAGCTCCTTCTATTTCATCTGGCTGGACCGCGCCTTGACCAAACCCGAACACGAGAAGCCCGGGGTCGAAGGGGACCTGTGGATGGTGCACAGCGGCGGCTTCTATCAGGTCGAGAAGCGCCGTCCGGGGCCGGGCGAAGTCCCCGCCGTGCTGCATTGGTTCAAGTGGGAGGCGATGTTCACCTGGATCACCGGCATTTCGCTCCTGGTGCTTATCTACTATCTCAGCGGCGCCTATCTCCTCGACCCGAGCGTCTCCAAGATTGGACGCGGCGCGGCCACGCTGCTGGGCATCGGGCTGCTCGTGATCGGCTGGCTGGTCTACGATTGGCTGTGGCGATCGAAGCTCCCCGCCGCTGTCGCCACGACGGTCACGGTCGTCCTCCTTGTCGCCGTGACGGTGCTGTTCTGCCGGCTGCTCTCGGGACGCGCTGCCTTCATGCATGTCGGATCGCTCCTCGGCACGATCATGGTGGCCAATGTCTGGATGCGGATTCTTCCCGCCCAGCAGCAGATGCTCGATGCCACACGTGCCGGCCGACCGGCGGACTTCACGCTCGGCGCGCGGGCGAAGCAGCGATCGGTGCACAACAGCTACATGACGTTCCCGCTGCTCTTTATCATGCTCTCGAATCATTTTCCAGCGACCTATGCGAGCCCGGTCAACTGGCTCGTGCTGTTGCTGCTCTGCGTCGCGGGAGCGTTAGTGCGGCACGCCATGATCGGGCGCGGACCTGCGGCCCGCTGGGCACTGCTCCCTGCTGCGCTCGCGCTTGCCGCTGCCATGTTCTGCTCGACGCCCAAGCGGGCCGCCGCTCGCACGCCGGGCGCTTCGAACGACTCGGTCCCGACGTTCGCCGCGGTGCGATCCGTGATCACCCAGCGCTGCCAGCCGTGTCATTCGCAGTATCAGAGTGACCGCACCTTCGGACCGGCGCCGGGTGGTGTCACATTCGACACTCCGGAAAGCATCACCCGGCTCGCGGAGCGGATTCGCGTGCGAGCGGTCGAGACCAAGACGATGCCGCTCGCGAACAAGACCGGAATGACCGAGCAAGAACGAGCGCTGCTTGCGCGCTGGATCTCAATCGGGGCGCCATTGCGGTAGAAACCGGGGCGGCTTTCTGGGCTTTGCGGCCTGTTCATACGAGTAGGCGAGCCGGAGGAGAGTAGCCTCGCTGTTCGCCTTCCCGATGAACGACATTCCCACCGGCAACCCGAACGTGTAGCCCACGGGGACCGCAATGCTGGGATAGCCGGCGACCGCCGCCGGCGTCGAGCTCGCGCCGAGGAAATGATCTCCATTGATGAGATCGGTCGGCCACGGCGGGCTGCCCGTCGGCGCCACGATGGCGTCGAGATTCTGCTGCGCAAAGACGAGGTCGAGTCCTTCGGTCCGCGAGAGGCGCTGGTCCTTCGCCAACGCGTCGCGATACGCCTGATCGGTGAGCGGTCCCTTTTCCTGAGCCTGCAGGAACAGCTCCTGCCCGAAGTACGGCATCTCTTGCGTCTTGTTCGCTTCGTTGAACGCGATCACGTCCGCGAGTGACTTGACGCGTCCGTTCGGCGCCCACGTCGCGAGATAGGTGCCGAGATCCGCCTTGAGCTCGTACAGCAGCACGACGAGCTCGGAGTCGTCGTACTCGCCGGCGTGCGGGATATCGGCCGGATCCACGATCACGGCGCCTTGCGCTTTCAGGACGCCGATCGCGGCTTCGACGAGCACATCGGCCTCGGGACTGTAGCCGAAGAACTTCTTGCGGGCGACGCCGATGCGCGCGCCGCGCAGACCGGCCGGATCCAGGCTCGCGCTGTAGTCCCGCCCCGCGAGCACACCCAGGAGCGCGGCCGCGTCGGCCACCGCGCGGGCCATCGGTCCCGCCGTGTCCTGACTGTGCGCGATCGGAATGATTCCCGCGCCGTCGATCAGGCCGAGCGTCGGCTTCACTCCAACGAGCGAGCAGGCGCCCGACGGGCAGACAACCGATCCATCCGTCTCCGTACCGATCCCGACCGCCGCGAAGTTGGCGGAGATGGCCGCGCCAGTGCCCGAGCTCGACCCGCATGGATTGCGATCGAGCGCGTACGGGTTCGCGCATTGCCCGCCCCGCGCGCTCCAGCCGCTCGAGGACTGGTTGGAGCGGATGTTGGCCCACTCCGAGAGATTCGTCTTGCCGAGGATCACGGCGCCAGCGGCACGGAGCCGGGCGATGAGGGGCGCGTCCCGCGGCGGCGTGACGCCGGCAAGCGCGAGCGACCCCGCCGTCGTCATCATGCGGTCGACGGTCGCGATGTTGTCCTTCACCAGCACCGGAATCCCGTGCAGCGGTCCGCGCACATGACCCGCCTTGCGCTCGCCATCCAGCCGGTCGGCGACGACGAGCGCATCGGGATTCGCCTCGAGCACCGCGTGCAGCTTCGGATCGAGCTCCGCGATCCGCGTGAGGTACGCGGCGCAAATGGAGCGCGACGTGCGCGCGCCGCTGCGCATAGACTCCTGGAGCTGCGCGATTGTGGCTTCTTCGAGGTCAAATGCCTGGCGGGTGTGGAGGGGCGCAGCATGCCCTGTGGGGTTCGATACCATCGATCCGGCAACCGCGCCAGCACCGTACTTAAGGAAAGCACGCCGACTCAGCCCGACCGTCACGGAGACCTCCGTTAGTGGGGTCACCTAGTCTGATTCCGTGACTTCCGGTGCGCCAGATGACGTGATTCCAAGCACGGTTCCGATGTCAGGCCTTGCGGTAACGTGCGCGGGATGAATTTTGTGGCAACCCAACGGAGGGATACCAGCCTGACTTTTCTGCGATTTTCGTGGTTCTCGAGCATCCGCACCAAGATGCTGATGTTCGCCGTCCTCGCGACGCTGCTGCCGTCGCTCACGACGGTG
Source organism: Gemmatimonadales bacterium (assembly GCA_036390255.1). Taxonomy (GTDB): domain Bacteria; phylum Gemmatimonadota; class Gemmatimonadetes; order Gemmatimonadales; family GWC2-71-9; genus 20CM-2-65-7. The sequence goes on from DASWCE010000299.1 coordinate 29,525, forward strand.
TGGATCTCCTACATCGAAAACAAGCGCGCGCTGCAGGCCAAAGCCTCCGAGGAGCTGCTCGGCGTGAGCGCGCAGGCACTGCGCGAAGTCGACCTTTGGACCAAGGAGCTGCGCTTAGATCTGCTCGTCTTCTCGAGCTCCTATGAGGTCACTGAAAACCTCGAGCGCATCCCGCTCGTGAACGGCGAGCCCGTCCATTCGGGCATCTACTTCAAGCGCCTGACCGATTTTCTCAACTCGGTGCGCGACCGCTTCCCCGACTACAGCGAGCTCATGGTCCTCGATCCTCACGGACATGTCGTTGCCACGAGCGCGTCGCAGCCTCGCCCGGTGCCGCTCGCCTCCGACTGGGCGTCGTCGTTGACGCGCAACGACTGGGCGCTGGGCACACCATACTGGGACTCGGTCGGCGCGCACCCCGAAATCCTCGTCTCCGTGTCGATCGAATCGGGGGGGGAGCGGGTGGGGCGGGCCGGTCGCGGTGGCGGTGGGATCCGTCTCGTCGGCGCCCTGGCTTCCCGCGTGAACCTGCGCACGGTCGCGGACACGCTGCGACGCTTCGCCCCTGGTGAGACTGGACAAATCTACCTGATGACCCGCACCGGCCAGCTCATCGTCAGCTCGCAGGGCAGCTCGCGCGAGCTGATGCGCCAAGGCTTTTCGCGGGACGCCACCAACGGCCTGCTCGCGCACGAGGGCCGCGCCGTCCAGTTCTCCAGTTTCACTGGTGACCCTGTTGTGGGCAGCGCGCGCGTCGTCCCGTCGCTGGACTGGATCGTCGTGTCTGAGATTCCGACGGCCGAAGCGTTCCAACAGGTCGCGCGTTTGCGCAACGTCACCCTCGGCATCGTGCTCCTGCTGCTCGCCGTCGTCGGAGCTCTCGCATATCTGCTGAGCCTGCTGATCGTGCGGCCGCTCAACCGTCTCACGCAGGCGGCCGCCAAAGTCGCCAAGGGCGAGCTCGATGTGGACCTGCCGGTGACCACGGGCAGCGAGGTCGGCTACCTGACCGAAGTCTTCAACGACATGGTCGCGAGGCTGCGCGACAGTCGCACGGAACTGGAGCGGCTGTCCGTCACCGATCCGCTCACCGGCCTGTTCAATCGGCTGCGGATGATGGAGGTGCTCGAGAACGAAGTACGCCGCTCGCGCCGCCTCCGCCACCATTTTTCCGTCGTCATGGCCGACGTGGACTTGTTCAAGAAGTACAACGACGAGCACGGCCATCCCGCGGGTGACGAGGTGCTGAAGCGGGTGGCCGCCATCATGCGGGACGCGAGCCGCGACGTGGATTTCGTGGCGCGCTACGGCGGCGAGGAGTTCCTGATCATGTTGCCCGAGACGGAGCTCGAAGGCGCAACCGAGTTCGCCGAGCGCATTCGCAAGAAATTGGCGAAGGAAAAGCTGCCGGCCGGCAAGATCACCCTGAGCTTCGGCGTCTCCGCATTCTCTATGCACGGCGACTCGCCTGACCAGTTGATCGCGGAGGCGGATGCCGCGCTCTATCTGGCGAAGCGCGTCGGGGGCGACCGCGTCATCGCGGCAGCGCGTCCCAAAGTTTCGGCGACGTAACGCGGTTACGGGGCGGGCCGCCGGCCGATCAGCGTTTGATGGATCCAGCCGGACCGGTCGCTGTCGTCCTTGACCCGCACCCACTGATCCACGTACGAGTAGGCCACCAGGGGCACGCCCGTCTCCAGGGTGAACAACACCTTGAAGCCGGCGCCTGGCCCCTCTCTCACATTGGCGCGACCGGTGGTCTGCAGCCGGAGCGGCAGCGCGAAAGGCGACTCGCCTTTGCGCACGGTTCCACCGCCACGGTCATCGCTTGCCACACGCCCCTGCCCCGCCGCGGCGGCATTCTTGGCTTCCGTCGCGAGATAGAGCGCGCCCGCATAGTTCTGCTGGTCGAATTCCGTCGTCGCCAACTGCAAGAGCTGCATGCCTTGCCCGTATTCGGCCGGCGTGGGTGCTTGAGAGTTGCTTCCGCTCGCCGAACGGAGCGCCTGCAGCGCGATCTCTGCTTCGGCCATACCAGAAGCCGCTTCGGCGCGTGTCGCAAGCGACTGCAATTTCGCCATCGCCCGCACCACCTCGCGCCGGGCATCGTCCAGCCGCCGCTGCAGCTCCTCGACCTGCGCCGCCTGCTCGAGGACTTTCAGCTCCAGGCGGGCCGCACGCTGCTCGAGCGCCGTGTCCCGCACGAATACGGGTTGCCGCGTGACGCGTGTGGTATCGCGCGACGTGCGGACCGGGGGCGGATTGCCCGGACGCGGATGCCGGCATGCGGCGGCGGCACCGAGGACGAGCAGTATGAGGAAGAGGCGCATAGGGCGACTAAGTTGCACGCGGGCGCGGGTTCGTTCAACCGCGACGCTTGACTTCGCCGTGCCCGCTTGTGATCCTTCGGGCGAGCGAAGGGCCACGGCACGGTGCCGTGTGCTGGACACCAGTGGACTGACCGAGGACCTTGGCTGTCGCCGGTCCTCGCGTCGTTTCTGGGTCGAGCCTCTCATCCCGGAAGGACCTATGGAAGTCACGCTGAACGAGACCGATCGGCTGGAAGTCGTCTTGAAGAAATTCCACCGCGCGATCACCAAGGCGGGGCTCTTCCAGGATATGAAGAAGAAACGCTTTTACGAGAGTCCCGCCGTTCAACGGCGCCGCAAGAGCCAGGCAGCTCGCCGCCGGAACCGTAAACGCTAGGGAGTAACGCACAGATGGCACGCATCACCGGTACCGTGAAGTGGTTCAACGACGCCAAGGGCTTCGGCTTCATCACGCCCGAGAACGGCGGCAAGGACTGCTTCGTGCATCACACCGCGATCCAGGGTGAAGGGTTCAAGTCGCTGGCCGAAGGCCAGCGCGTGGAGTTCGAAATCGTGCAGGCCCAGAAAGGCCCTGCGGCGCAGAACGTCGTGAAGCTCTAACCACGCACGGAACCAGCAATCGGACGGCGCCCCCCACGGGGCGCCGTCGTGTTTTCACGCTTCACCGCCCGGCGTTCCACCATTCACTCCGGACCCCCGAAAAAGGCAAGCGCGGGAGGGTTAGACGCCGTTTTGGGCGCCTCATCCCAAAGGATGAGGCCGGAACCTTCCGGCCCGCCTTGACTAATACCACGAAAATTGGTCAACCTATGGCACTCACGACGTATCCTCCCGAAACGAGGGCCTTCAGTGCGATGACCAAGCGCATTCAGATACTGGTAATTGAAGACAATCGCCTGCTGCGGGACGGTCTCGCGGGACTGCTCGACTCGCAAACCGAATTCAAAGTCGTCGCCACCGCCGAGGGCGGCTCGACCGCGCTGCAGCGACTCCAGGATCACAAGCCGAACGTGGTGCTCGTCGACGCCGCATTAGGGCGCAATCGCAGCCAGCGACTCGTCGAGAGCATCAAGGAAGCAGCGCCGCACGCGCGCATCATCATGATGGACGTGCTGCCGGAAGAGGAAGACGTCATCGACTTCATCAAGCGCGGCGCCAACGGCTTCATCGCCAAGGACGCCGCGCTCGAAGATCTGGTGAACACCATCCGGCAGGTGGCGAACGGTGGCGACGTCGTGCCGTCTGCGCTCACCGGCACGCTCCTCTCGCATATCGCCAAACAGGCCTCTGTGCTGCGCAATACGCCGATGATGGCGTCCGTGCGCATGACCAAGCGCGAGCAGCAGATCACAGACCTGATCGCCGAGGGCATGAGCAACAAGGAAATCGCGCAGCGGCTCAACATCGCGACGTATACGGTGAAGAGCCACGTGCACAACATCCTGGAAAAACTCGCCTTGCACAGCCGCCTGCAGATCGCGGCGCACGCCCACAAGAAAACGCCGCCGAAGGGCGACCGCAGAAAGTTCGTCCGCTGAACACTAGGTCGAGGAGACTACGCCGCTCGAGCCCGGACGCATCGTGAAGTGGGTGGTGGGCCAACCGCTGCCCGCGACTCCTTAAGAGGAAACCGACCTCTGATCAAGCTCGCGGCGGCCCTCGTCTGCCTCGCGGCATCGCCCATGGCCACGGTGAGAGCTCAGCAGCCGGGGCCCACCACCGCCCCAAGGCCAGCGGCCGTCGCCGCGCCGCGGGCGCTGGGACCGCGCCTCACGCCGGAGTTTCGGAGCTACCAACCAGAAGCGTCGCAGCAGGAAACCGCCGCATCGTCAGCTGCCGCCGCCTCGGACCGCATCACGATATCGATTTCGACCTTAGGACTCATCGTCCTGGGGCTTGTGCTCATCCTCCTGCTGTCATGACGCCGCCCTAACGGGAGAAGTCGACCTTGGGGGCTTCCGCTGCACCGGGCGTTTGCAATTCGAAATAGGCCCGAGGTTTTTTCCCGAGCACCTTCGCCGTGAGCACCTGCGGGAAGCGGCGGATATACGCGTTGTACGTGTTCACGCTTTCGTTGTAATCCTGACGAGCGACCGCGATCCGGTTCTCCGTCCCCTCTAACTGATCTTGCAACGCACGGAAATTCTCGTTGGACTTGAGCTGGGGATAATTCTCCGCGATCGCGATCAGCCGGCCGAGCGGCACGGTGAGGGCCGCGTTGGCGGCGGCCATCTGTTGCAGATCGCCGCTTTGCACTGCCCCCGCCAGTTTGGCGCGCGCCTCCGCGACCTGGATAAAGATCGTCTGCTCCTGCTTTGCGTACCCCTTCACGGTCTCCACCAGATTGGGAATCAGCTCCGCACGCCGCTGCAGTTGGACCTTGATCTGCGATTCAGCCGCGTTCACCCTCTCGTCCATCGTCTGGATCGTGTTGTAGCCGCAGCCAGCGAGGAGTGCGAGTGCAACGGGAAGATACGCTTTCACGAAGGGTTCCTTTCCAGGCGGTTCACGTACTCCGCCGTGCGAGTCACCGCGTCGAGATACGCGGCCGGCTCCGGCAATTTATCAGGAGCGAATCCTACCAGCGCGGCGGCGTCGCGTACCAGCGCATCAGGGGCGGCGGGAACGCTGCGACCGGCCAGGCGCAGCACCGCGCGGAGCATCGTCAGAAAACTCGACTGCGTGTCGCGGACGACCTCCGCCAGCTGTTTGGGCGCGTTCCAGTAAGCGGCGAACGCTTGCCGCAGATGCATGAGCTTGCCCATCAACTCCTGCTCGAGCTGCCGTCGCACGTGCTCACGCTGCACGGTGATGCCGCGCCAGGGGTCGCGACCCGCGAGCACGCGATGATGCGCGCGGATGTCTTCGTATTCGATGGGAAAGGCGTCCGCGGAGCTCCGCCACTCCTCGTCGGTCAGCACGAGCGGCGGTGGATGCTTCCCGCTCATCCAGTCGCGCACCGGCTGCGCCAGGCGTGTGAACAGATCGGCATCCACGCTGTCGACAATTAGGAGCGTGTTCATCGTATTCGGCTCCCTGCTCCCTCCTCCCTCCCTCGCCGCTGAGCCGTAGAGCAGCAGGGTGGCGAGCCGCGGGCCGAGGCCGTCGGTCACTCGCGCCGCAAAGTCGTCTAGCGTTATTCGTGCCATATCAGAAGCTCCTCCCGGCACCGCCACCGGAGAACCCACCGCCGCCACCGAATCCGCCAAAACCGCCACCGCCACCTCTCCCCCAGCCTCCGCCGCCGCTCCACCCTCCACCACGTCCGAGCCACAAAGGCAACAGGAAGATGCGGCCGCGACTCACAATGATCAGCAAGATGATGACGGCAATGATCCATCCGACCGGAATCTCCGGCGTCTCCGGTGCTGGAGGGGGTCGCACGTACTGGGGATTGGTCAGCGTAACGCCGAATTCGGCCGCGAACGCCTGAGCAATCAGGTCGACGCCGAGGGAAAGCGCCGGACCATATTGCTCCTGGGTGAGGGCTGGGAGCATGGCGTCCTCGATCTGTCCGGTTGCAGCGTCCGTCAAGAATCCTTCTGCCCCACGACCCGTCGCGATGAACAGATGCGCGGTGCCGGGTTGATGATTCTTGCGCGGGACGAGTAACACGACGACGCCGAGGTTCCTGCGGCGATCGCCAGCCTCTCCTTTCGCGCCGACGCCCCACTGCCGGCCGATTTGGAGCGCAACGTCGCTTGGCGCGCGGTCGTCGATATCGGGTAGTGTGACGACGGCGATTTCGCCCTTGGTCTTCTCGCGGACTTCGCTGATGACGGCTTCCATGTGCTGAATGGAGGCGGCGTCCAAGAGCCCTGCGAAGTCGTTGACAAACCCGCGGGGAGGCGGAATTGCGATCTGGAGTAGAACCGCAAAGACTATCACGGCGTATTGCTGCACACCAACGGCGCAACCGTCAAGAAGGTTTCTCCATGGACTTGCTCGCGATCTCGATTCTCGCTGCCGCCGCCCTCATCGGGCTGTGCCTGATTCCCCTGGGGTTACCCGGACTCTGGGTCATGGTTGCCGGGATTCTCGCTTACGGCTGGCTCACGGGGTTTCGGTCGGTCGGCGTCGCAACGATTGCGATCGTGCTCGGCCTCGCGTTTCTCGGTGAAATCATGGATCAGTGGCTGGGCTTCTATTACGCCAAGCGATACGGGGGATCCACGCGCTCCGGCTGGGGCGCCCTGATCGGGGGAATCATCGGGGCGATGATCGGCGTGCCCATCGCGATCATCGGCAGCGTCATCGGCGCGTTTCTCGGGTCGTTCGCGGGCGCGGCCCTGTTCGAGTTCACCTACTCGCGCCATGCCGGCGTTGCAACTCGCGCCGGCTGGGGTGCCCTGGTGGGACGCGCGGCGGCCGCCGCCGTCAAGATCGCGATTGGCCTCGTGATCGCCGTCATCGGTGTGTTCGCGATGCTATCTTGAACGACATGACACGATCAACCGTGATACTCACCCTGCTCGTAGCCGCAGCCCCACAAGCCTCGCCGTCGCAAGCGCCGGCAGGCCCGCCGCCGGTTCCGACAAATCACTGGACTGCCGACCCCCCGCACAGCGCGGTCGCGTTTCGCGTGCGCCACCTCGGCATCACCTGGGTAAACGGCACGTTCGGACAGTGGACTGCCGACCTCAATTACGATCCCGCGAAGCCGGAGGCGGCGACCGTCACGGCGCACATCCAAGCCGCCACCATTTCGACCGGCAACGACCGGCGCGACAACGATCTGCGCACCAATTATCTCGCCACGGACAGCTTCCCCGAGATCACGTTCAAGAGCACACGCGTCGAGCGCACCGCACCCGATCATCTGCGCGTCACCGGCGATCTCACAATCCGCGGCATCACGCGTCCGGTCGTCCTCGAAACCGATGTCGGCGGCGTGCTCGCGACCTCGCGCGGCCGCCGCACCGCGTTTTCCGCTACTACCAACGTCAAGCGGCAGGATTACGGCATTTCATTGAATCGCTTCATGGAAGGCGCGCAGATCGTGGGCGACGACGTCCGTATTACGATCGACGTCGAAGCCGTGGAACGCGCAACGACCCCCTGAGCCCAAAGGCTCTCGGGGTCGCGTGGCTCCTCGCGCTGCCCATAACGGCACTGGGCCAGCAATCCCCCGCCCGCCCCGCCCCCCCACCGAGCGTGCGCTGGTGGCACGTCGTGATTGCCACGGGGGCGATCGGCGCCGTCAGCGCGGTCGACCGTGGCGTGAATACGTGGATTCAGGACCACCGCTCGTCGCACTCGGATGCGCTCGCACGCGGGTTCCGCCACGGGGGCCAACCTGAAGTCGTCTTCGGCGTTCCCGCCGTGATGTTGGGCGCTGGACTCATCAGCGGAGGCAAGGGCTTGGAGCGCAGCGGCGCTCGCGTGCTCGCATCCGTCGTGCTCGCTGGAGTGATCACGGGCGGCGGCAAAGTGGTCGTCGGACGGCTGCGTCCTGACGAGTCCACCACCCAGTACGCCTTCAAGCCGTTTTCCCATCACGACTCGTTCCCGTCCGGCCACGCTACGATGGCGTTTGCGTTGGCGACATCGCTGGCCGACGAGATTCGGCGCCCGTGGGCGAGCGCAGTGTTATACGCCGGGGCCACCGGAACGGCCTGGTCGCGGCTGAACGATCATCGACACTGGCTGTCGGACGTCCTGGCGGGCGCGACGGTGGGTGTTACGGCGGCAAGTTTCGTCGAGGGCCGGTGGCGTTTTCTTGGCCTCGGCCCGCCCCGATTTCTCGTCGGCTCGCGCGGCGCCCGAGTCGAGTGGCACGCAGCGTTCTAGTTCAGCCCGCCGTGGCAGACTAGGGATCCAGTCGGTGCGGCGTGACGACAAGGTCTGCGACGAGCGCGCCTAGGCGATTGATGAGGGCGTCGAGCTCGCGAAGGCGGCGGCGCGTCGAACGGCGGTACACGGTTCGGGCGGTGAGATACGTGATGCCGAGCCATATCGGAACAACCGCGACCGCCGCGGCACCCAGGTGCAGAGCGCCCGCGCCAATGCCCAGAATCGGTCCCATCCCACCGCCGCCCATCCCACCGCCGATGCCGCCGTACACGGCGCCGATGAGCTGATTCATGTTTTCCTGAATCGTGATGCGCGTCTGCCCGCGGCGCACCGACACGGCGACCTCCAGATCACGCCGGATCGCCGGCCCACGGGCCACGATCCATGAAAACGAGCGACCGAACTGGCTCACCTGCCCCGCGTTGCGAAGCACCCGCCGGATCTCTTCCACGACCGTCGCGTACTCGGATTCCGGCAACTCGCCCTCGATGACGCGCTCGAAAAACAACTCCGTGGGACCTGCGACCCACGGATTCGTGCGATTTGGTTCCAGTGCGCCGGGCGCCACATTGCGCATTTGCAGTGATTCGGCCGCGGCGCGCACCAGATCCGGCGCAACGCCGACTTCTTCGGCAAGCGCTTGCACGCCCCCAATCGTCATGGCGCCGGAGGCCGTCTTGTTCGTCGCCTCCATTTCCGTGGCACGTTTGACGATCGCTTGCACCTCGTCTTTGTCGAAGCGCCGCCGAGCCCCGGAGGTCCCCTGCGTGAGCTCCTCCATCAACGCCGCCGCGCTGGGCGTGCGCTGGTCGTGCCGGATCGCGAGTCCCCGCACCAGGGCACCCTCGATTTTCGACCCGATGGTCGTCAACCGCGTCCGGTGGGACGCCGAAGCCTCGAGGAACCGGCCGGCGCGCACCGCATCCTCGGTCGGCCAGCGGCCAGGCACGTCGCCGACCAACATCTCGTATATCACGACCGCAAGGCTGTAGACGTCGGTGCGTTCGTCGAGCTCGGTCAGGCCGGCCGCTTGTTCCGGACTCATATAGCCCGGCGTGCCCACGGGGAATCCGGTGCGCGTCAGATTCGCGCCCCCGGCGGTGCTCACGGCTTTCGCAATGCCGAAGTCGGCCACGATGGGATGGCCCTGAAGGAAGAGGATGTTTTCGGGCTTGATGTCGCGGTGCAGGACGCCCATCCGGTGCGCGTATGTCAACGCGTCGGCGACGGGCTCAGCAATCGCCAGCGCCTGCTGCTGCGAAAGCGGCCGGCGCGGCGGTCCCTCGAGCTGCTGGCGCAGCGATCCGCCATCGACGTAGGGCATGACGTAATACAGGAACCCGCCGGCTTCGCCCGAGTCATGCAGCGCGAGAATGTGGGGATGGGTCAGCCGCGCTGCGATCTGAATCTCTTTGAGGAAGCGCTCGGCCCCGAGGTAGGCGGCGAGCCCCGGCAGAAGGATCTTGAGAGCGACGCCGCGGTGGTGCTTGCGGTCGTCCGCCAGATACACGGTTGCCATGCCCCCGCGGCCCAACACCCGGCGCAGCGTGTAGCGGTCGGCGAGTGCCGCCGTGAGATCGGCAGGGATCTCCGTCGCGTGCGTCACGCGGACAATATACGGGTGCTACGCTGCGATTACTGCAGGTTGGTGAGCTTTCGACTCGTCGTATTCGTGTTCCCAACGGGCCATGACCACGGTGGCCAGACAGTTGCCGATGAGATTCACCGTGGTACGCGCCATATCCATCAGCACGTCGACGCCAAGCAGCGCCACCGCCATCTCGCCCGGCAGGTGGAACGACGCGACCGTCCCCATGAGAATCACGAGCGCCGCGCGTGGGACACCCGCGACGCCTTTGCTCGTCAACATCAGCGTCAGCATCATGAGCAGCTGCTGACCCAACGTGAGGGGCACGCCGCCGGCTTGCGCCACGAAGATCGACGCCACGGACAGGTACAGCGTGCTGCCGTCCAGGTTGAAGGAGTAGCCCGTCGGCATGACGAACGCGACAATGCGCCGCGGCACGCCAATCGCTTCCATCCGCTCCATCGCCTTCGGGAGGGCGGCTTCCGAGGAAGCCGTCGAAAAGGCGATCAGCGCGGGCTCCTTCACCGCGGCCAGGAACGCGGCCAGCGGGACGCGCGCGAGGCGTGCGACCGGATACAGCACCGCGAGCCCAAAGACCACGAGCGCGATGTAGAGCGTCAGGACGACCATGGCGAGGTTCTGCAGCTTCCTGAGACCGCCCGGCTGGCCGACCGTCACCGCCAGCGCCGCGGCGACGGCAAATGGCGCGAACTTCATGACGATCCCCGTAAACTTGAACATCACCTCGGCCACCGCCTCGCAAAACGCGAGCATCGTCTCCTTCGGCCGGCCGCGCACCTGCGTGAGTCCGATCGCGAACACCACGGACCAGAAGACGATCTGCAACATCTCGTTGTGCGCGGCCGCGTCGAAGAAGCTCTGCGGCACGATGTGCTCGAGCACCGTCGCGAACGTGACCGCCTCGGCGGGCGCCGGCACCGCGGCTTGCGCGGTCGGAGACGCCGTCACGCCGACACCGGGTTTGATGATGTTGACCGCCAGTAATCCAATGACGAGCGCGAGCGTCGTGACGATTTCGAAATAGACTATGGACTTCAGCGCGAGCCGACCGACACGCTTCATGTCGTCGCCATGTCCGGCGATCCCGACGACCAGCGTACCGAAGATCAACGGCACAATGATCGACTTGATGATGCGGATGAATGCGCTGGAGATCGGGAGCAGCGAGAGGGCGAACGCCGGGAAGAACACACCCAGCGCCACCCCGACGAACATGGCGACGACGATCCACTGCGTGAGGCTACGGCGGCGGAGAAAGGTCCACATAGGGCGGCGTAACGATAACCGCCCGAAAACGAAACTCGCTAGCGCTTGATGAACGTCCCGCGCCGGAGCTCGTCGTAGGCGTGCGCCAGCTCTTCCTGGGTGTTCATCACGATCGGCCCCTGCCAGGCGACCGGCTCCTCGAGCGGCTGTCCCGAGACCAACAAGAACCGCATCCCCTGCTCGCCCGCGTGCACCGTGATCTCGTCGCCGGAGTCGAACAGGACGAGGGAGCGGTTCCCCGTTTCCTGCGGGCCCTCGCTGCCCGCATCGCGTCCACCGGCCGAGACGCGATCGGTGCGAACGCCCTGCGGTGCGGACGCATCGCGGAAGCTGCCGCCGCCTTCAAAGACGTATGCGAACGCATGCCGCGAAGACTCGACCGGAATCGTCTTGCGCAGGCGCGGCGGAATCCAGACGTCGAGATAACGGGGATCGGCGGCGACGCCTTCAACGGGTCCGCGCTTGCCCCAGAACCCGCCCGCGACGACCCGCACCCGGGTACCATCGTCGTCCACGACCTCGGGGATCTCCTGCGCGTGAATATCCTGATAGCGGGGAGCTGTCATTTTTAGACTGCGCGGCAGATTGGCCCAGAGCTGAAACCCGTGCATCCGGCCGCGCTCATCGCCTTTGGGCATCTCTTGGTGGAGGATGCCGCTGCCCGCAGTCATCCACTGCACATCCCCGGCGCCCATCGTCCCCTTATTGCCGAGGCTGTCGCCGTGCTGCACGCTGCCGCTCAGCACGTACGTGATCGTCTCGATGCCGCGGTGCGGGTGCCACGGAAATCCTGGGAGGTAATCCTCGGGATGCTCGTTGCGAAAATCATCCAAGAGAAGGAAAGGATCGAAGTCGCCCGTACGACCAAACCCGAACGCCCGGCGCAGCTTGACACCGGCGCCTTCGAGCGTGGGGAGCGACTGCGAAATCGATTTGACGGCGCGGATCGACATAGACCCTCATGGAACCAGTTGCTACAAGAACACTGACCGGTTCCCCAACCCTCCCCGGCCCTTCTGGCTCGGTTGCTTTGGTATTAGAGCCCCAGCCAGTAGTTCACTTTTACGAGGAAGACATTGGACGAGGGTCCCTCGAACAGCGCCCCCGCGTCGGTGCCGAGATCGATGGTGCTGCGGCTCAGCTGCGACGAGCCACTTCTCGTCCACACGACGAACAGGGTGGACCCCGGCCGGTACTCCCAGCGTAGGACAGCGTTGCCACGCAGCGACCGCAACGTGGAGCTCGGATCTGTGATCAGGAACTTCGGCGAAGGCCCGCTGGGACCATCGGGGTCGATCCAGTGCTGTTGCGGTGCGCCGGCCGGCACGGAGTCGGTCCCGACATCGACTCCATACACCAACTTGCGGACCTGTCGCGGGCCGGCGAACTCGCGGTACCCGGAAAAGGCATCGCTCTCGATCAGCGGCTGGACGTAGAGCTCGAGCGTCAATACCGGCGAGAACGTGACATTGAGCCTCGTCTCCATCGCGAGCGTCTTGTCGACCAGTTGCGAAAACACGTAGCGGTGGCCATAGAACGCCGTCGCGAACGAATCGGCGACCGTCTGTACGTACTGCGCGCCGTTCGCACTCCGACTCCACGAGGGTCCAAGGCTGAGCTGAACACTCGACGATGGGCGGAACTGGACCTGCAGCGCGAACGATTTATTGCAGTACCGCTCGTCGTTGCACCCGACCTGGCCATTGGCGGCGAGCACGATCTGCCGCCGGGAGTCGGTGTTCACGTTGAGAAACCAGTCGTCGCGTCCGGGACGGCGCACGACCGGGCCGCCGCGGGTCAGCCGGTCGTCGAAGATCCCCGGCCGGTGAATCCAGAATGAGCTGATGTTCCAATAGTTGAGCGGCTGGATCTGGCCGTAGAGCTGCATCTGACGGTCGGTCAGGTCACCTTCGAAATTGTACTGTTGCTGACCGCCGGCAATGAATAAGAGCTGGCGATACCACGTCGTGGGCTTTGTCCACTGAGGCAGGATGTTGCCGCTCATCCAGATGAAATCGCCGTTCCGGAAGAACGTGATGTCGTTGTTGTCGAAGCCGGGCGTGCGCATGTTGCCGGACACTTCCCACTGCACGTTGCCTTGATCCCGGGCCACGCGCGCGTACCCGCCGAGCCCCGTCAACGACGTCCGAGCCGGATCGAGCGGCGAGCCGCGATCGGGACGTTGGAAGTAGTGGCGCGGCGAGGTCTGCACCTGCAAGATCGCCGCGGAGTCGCCGGTGATCTCCGTGCCTGCGAACTGCACGTTGACATCATAGGTCCTCCTGCCCCACCACGACGTGAAACCGACGCCGAGCGCGCTGCTCCGTCGTGTCAGGTTGCTGATCGCGAACGAGTCTCCGAGGCTGCGGTAGACGGATGTGCCCATGAGTTTGATCTGCGTCGCGCCGCCCCTCAAATCCTTCGTCAGGCGGCTCACGAAATAGTTCGTGAGCGGTTCGACCGTGTAGTCGGCGCGCGAGCCGTCGCTGCGCTGCACGGTCGCGCGCTCGCGGCGTGTGACGGCGTCCAGCGCTCCGATCGACCAGCCACCCGACGTACGGCCGGTCAACTTGGCGGCGCCGAGAATCGTGCTGTTCTGCGGCTCGTCCACGAACTGATCCAGTGCCTCACGGTAGGCACTGAGTTGCGGTGCACGCCCGATCCGACGCGTGCTCAGCATCGACAGGCTGGAGACGTTCGAACAAAAGAAGCAGCTCAGGCCGCCAAGCCCGAAGTACCCCGCGCCCTCGACGAAGAAGGGGCGCCGCTCGTCCAGAAACGTCTCGAAGTCCGTGAGATTCACGACGGCGGGATCGACTTCGACCTGTCCGAAGTCGGGGTTCACGGTCGCGTTCAGCGTCAGGTTGGATGCCAGGAGGAAGCGCCCATCCACCCCGACGCGCCCGTCCATCGCGTGCGGCTGATAGAAGGGATCACCGGCGCTCCCCGGGACGTTCGTTGACCGCCCCACGACGTAGGGCAGCACCTCAGCCCGACCCGGCGCACTCGTGATGACCAGTCCGGTGAGGTGTCCGAACTTCGATGGGCCGCCGGTCTCGTTGAGCTTCCAGAACGCCCACTGCGACAGCTCGTTGAGACGATTTTCCTGCCTCCAGATCTGCAGTCCCCACGTCTGTTCGCCTTTGGTCGAGGGGAAACGAAGCTGGGAGAACGGAATCCGCATCTCCGCGGTCCAACCGAGCGAGTCGATGTTGGTTTTGACTTCCCATACCGGGTCCCACGATGGATCGCCGCCGCCGCCGAGCCCATTAGCATCGTTGATCACGCCCGAGGGATTGACCTGAAAAAACAATCGCCCGATGTGATCATGGTAGGTATCGAAGATCACTTCGAGGTAATCGGAATGCATATCCGCGTCGCGCCGCACAAGACGCGTCCGGACGCCGCGGGCGCCGGAGTCATCGTACATGCGGGCGCCGACGTACAGCGCGGCGCCGTCGAACGCGAAGCGGACTTCGGTGCGCTGCGTCGCGAGCTCACCCTCGTGGGGCTGTGCCTGGCGAAGGCCGGTCGCCGCGGGTGCGGTACGCCACACCCCCTCGTCGAGCTTGCCGTCGAGATGGATCTCCTCCCGCAGCGGGACGGCGCTGACTTCCGGCGGGGGAGTGGGATGAATGTTCTGCGCTATTAAGGAAGGGGCACACAGCACGACGAGCAGGACGGTTAGTCTCGGCATGGTGGTCACGGGGGCTAGGATATCACGTTGGACGCTCCCCGGAGAAAAAAGGTTGCGGTCCTGACTGGAGCCTTACAATCTCCTCGATTAGATATGTGACACCCGATGGCACCATCCGAACCACCGCAGGCGCCCAGCGCGCCACGTCCGGCTTCGCCGGCTCCCCCCGCTCCCCAGCCCGCTGCCTCGGCGAATCATCTGCCGGATCGCATCCGGTTGCTCGCCGATCTCAGCCAGAACCTGTGGTGGAGCTGGCAGCTCGATGCCCGGGAGCTCTTTCACCGCATCGATCCCCGACTGTGGGAGACCACGCGTCATAACGCCGTATCGCTGCTGCGGCAGGTCGCGCCCGAGCGGCTCGAGCACTACGCGGCCGACCCGCTGTTTCTCGAGCGCTACGATCAGGTCATCCGCAGGTTCGACCAGCTCTCGCAGAAAAACGGCACCTGGTTCGCGAGCCGTTACCCCGAACTGCTGAACAAGCCGATCGCCTACTTCTCGGCGGAATTCGCGTTGCACCGCTCGCTCCCCATCTACTCGGGCGGCCTCGGCGTGCTCGCCGGCGATCACTGCAAAGAAGCCTCCGATCTGGGTGTGCCGCTCATCGGCGTCGGGCTCTACTATCGCGGTGGGTATTTCGACCAGGCGATCGGCTTGGACGGATGGCAGCGCGATGCCGACGACCCGGTCGATCCAACGGTGAATCCCGTGGTCCGCGTGAACGGGCCCGACGGCAGTCCGTGCCTCGTCCCCATAACCATCTCCGGCCGTGAGGTGCAGGTGGGTGCCTGGCGGGTCATGGTGGGCCGCATTCCAGTCTACCTCCTGGATACCGATCTGGAGTGCAACGACAAGGCCGACCGGAATCTGACCGCGCGACTCTATGCGAGTGCGAGCGAATCGCGGCTGCGTCAGGAGTGGGTACTAGGTGTCGCGGGCGTCCGCGTGTTGCGCGCGCTGGGGCTCCAGCCCGAAATCTGGCACGCGAACGAAGGCCATGCGGCCTTCAGTTACGTCGAGCGCTTGCGCGAGCTCATCGAGAAAGGGCTCACCCCAGTCCAGGCGAAGGAGCAGATCCGTGCCACGAGTGTGTTTACGACCCACACGCCGGTGGCGGCCGGTCACGATGTCTTCTCGTTCGCCGAAATCGAACAAGTCACGGGCCCGTTCTGGAATACGATGGGGATCACGCGCGAACAAATCATGGCGTTCGGACAGCCCGGTCCCAAAGATCAGCACTTCGAGATGACGGTGCTGTCGCTCCGCATGGCGGGACGCGTGAACGGTGTCTCCGCGAAACATCGCGAGGAGTCACGCCGCATCTGGCGCTGGGTGTGGGGGGGAGCCTCGGAAATCCCCATCGGCTCCGTCACCAACGGCGTGCACCTCCCGACCTGGATGGCACGGCCGATGCGCGATCTGTTGGCCGATTCGCTCGGGCCCGATTGGGAAACCCAGGCCGAGCCCGAGGCCGCGGTGGCCGCCGTGCGCGCGATCGATGATCACCGGCTGTGGGCCGTCCACGAAGGCCTCCGCCAGCTGCTGTTTCATCACATCCGAGAGGAGGCCCGTCACCGCTGGCACTATCAGTGGAAGGAGCCCGCAAAACTGGCCGGCTCCGGCGCGCTCCTTTCCCCCGGTGTCCTGACCCTCGGCTTCGCACGCCGCTTCGCGACGTACAAACGCGCCGATCTCCTGCTCCGCGACGCGGATCGCCTGCGGCGTCTTCTGACAGACCCCCGGCGCCCCGTGCAAATCATCTTCTCGGGGAAGGCGCATCCCGCCGACGACCCGGGCAAGCGCGTGTTGCAGCGCGTGTTCATGGCGGCTCAGGATCCGAGCTTCGAGGGCCGGATTGCTTTTCTGGAGGACTACGAGCTCCATCTGGCGCAGCGCATGGTGGCCGGTGTCGATGTCTGGCTCAATCTGCCGCGCGTACCATTGGAGGCCTGCGGTACGAGCGGGATGAAGGCCGCTCTCAATGCCGTGCCGCAACTGGGGACGCTGGATGGGTGGTGGGCCGAGGGATTCACCGGCCAGAACGGCTGGGCCATTCCCTTGCCGAAAAACGCGAGCGAGCCGGACCAAGAGGACATGGAGCACCTCTTCGAAATCCTCGAAACCAAAGTTGTTCCCCTCTACTACGAGCGACTCCCTGGCAAGCCGTCGCCGGAGTGGGTACATATGATGAAAGAAGCGATGGCCGTCGCGGTGGAACGCTTCACGACGCGCCAGATGCTTCAGACGTACGTCACACGCTATTACGTTCCTGCTGCCGTCGGGGAAGCGTTGCCCGGCGATCCACCGCGTCAATAACGCAGGAGAGCTTGGTGAAGACCCGCGTGCTCCATCTCACCGCCGAATTGTGGCCGTATGCCCGGACGGGCGGCCTCGGACAGGCGGTCGCCGGTCTCGCCGACTACCAAGCGGCGAGCGGCACGGAGAGCCACGTGGTCCTGCCATTGTACCGCGAGGCGCGCAGCCACATCAGTAAGCTCGAGCCGTTCAGCGATCCCTTCACGGTGGAGAGCGCCGGCCGGCGTGAGCAGGTGCGGCTCTGGCACGAGGCCGGCGACGATTATCCGAAGACGATTTTCCTTGAGCACAATCCGTCGTTCGATCGACCCGGCATTTATGGAGACGCGAGCGGCGACTATCCCGACAATCCGCGTCGCTTTGCGCTCTTCGCCTCCGCGGCGATCGAGATCGCGCGGCGCATCGGCGAAGGCAACCTCATCATGCACGCGCACGATTGGCACGCGGCGCTGGTGCCCGTGTTCCTCAGGCGCGTGTACCGCGATGAGCCGGATTTGCAGCGGTTGCCGTCCGTGCTGACCGTCCATAACGGCGGATTCCAAGGCGTCTATCCGTATGAAGTGCTGAAAGACATCCATCTACCCGACGACATGTGGTCGCCGGATTACATGGAGTGGTACGGTCGGCTCAATTACCTGAAGGGCGGCGTCAAGTACGCCGATATGGTGACGACGGTGAGCCCGACGCATGCGTTCGAGCTGCTCACGGACGTCGGCGGGTTCGGGCTCCAGCACAGCTTCCGCGCGCTCGGCGATCGACTCGTCGGGATCCGCAACGGCATCGACGTCCACGAATGGAATGCCGCGACCGATCCTCACATCCCGGCGCGCTTCAGCGCGGACAACCTGTCCGGGAAAGCGCGCTGCAAGGCGACGCTCCAGGAAGCGTGGGGGTTGCCCCGGCGCGCAGACATTCCGCTGTTCGGTATGAGCGCGCGCCTCGTCTCGCAAAAGGGCCTCGACCAGATCGTCGCATCACAGTCGCTGCGGCTGCTCGACGCGCAATTCATCTTCCTCGGCGCGGGGGAGGCGCAGTTCGAGAACGCGCTGCGCGAGCTCGCGGCCCGTTTCCCCCAGCGCGTCGCGGTGAACACCGCGTTCACGGACAAGCTCGAGCATGAGCTGCTCGGGGGGGCCGACTTCCTGGTGATGCCCTCGCTGTACGAGCCGTGTGGTCTCACGCAGATGCGCGCCCAGCTGTACGGCGCGCTCCCCGTCGCGCGGCGCGTGGGTGGCCTGGCCGACACGATCGAAGACGGCGTCACCGGCATCCTGTACGAGGCCTACAGTCCCGAGGCGTTCGATCTCGCCGTGCAGCGCGCGGTGACGATGTATCAGGATCGGCCCTGGTTCATGAAGCTGGCGCAGGGCGCCATGCGGAAGGACTTCTCGTGGCGCCAGCCCGCCGAAGCGTACGAGCAGGTGTACGCCCGAGCCGCCGCCGCCCGCGTGGCGGACACGGCCACCCACGAGAAGGGCGGGCGCAAGCCGCGGAAACGGTCCACGACCAGCAAGAGTGGACGAGGCGTGAACGCCCGTCGCTAAGTCCCCCACGGCCCCGCCCACCGCGCCTGCGATGGATTTCGTTCTCACGCTGCACGGTCACCTCCCGTACGTACTGCACCACGGCCGCTGGCCGCACGGCAGCGTGTGGCTGTGCGAAGGAGCGCTGGACAGCTATCTCCCCCTGATCGAAGCGCTGCAGGCGCTCGAGCGCGAGCACATCGCTGCACCAATCACGCTCGGCATCACGCCGGTGCTTGCGAATCAGCTGGCCCATCCCTCGTTCGTGAGCGAGTTCGAGACCTACATGGAGCGCCGCCTCGAATCGGCGGCGCATGCGCCAGCATCACTCGCGCAATCGGGCGATCTCGCGCTGAAGCCGATTGCGGATTTCTGGCAACGGCGGCTACAACGGCTCTACAATCTGTTTCGTTCACTCGACGACGATCTGATCGGCACATTGCGGGGCTTCGAGGCACGCGGCGTCATCGACATCATCTCGTCGGCGGCGACGCACGGTTTCCTGCCGTTGCTCGCGCGAGATGAAAGCATCCGACTGCAGCTGCACGTCGGCGCGTCGGAACATCAACGGCTCTTCGGACGGGCGCCGACCGGATGTTGGCTGCCGGAGTGCGCGTATCGCCCCGCCGGTCCCTGGAATCCCGGTTACGGCGCGCCGGTCAAACCGTATCGCGTCGGCATCGAGCAGCATCTCGCCGCCTTGGGCTATCACTACTTCTTCGTCGACTCACATCTCGTGCATGGCGGGCCGGCACTGGGATATCCAGACGCCGCCGAGGAGCCGCTGCCGGGTAGCCGGTCGCCCTATACTGCCTACCGGGTCGCGTCGGCCGACGGCAACACAGGCGATCTCTTCGCGCTGGTGCGCGACCCGCGCTCGTCGCGACAGGTCTGGAGCCGGGCGCAGGGCTATCCCGGCGACGAGTGGTACCTCGAGTTCCACAAGATTCGCTGGCCCGACGGATTGCGGTTGTGGCGTGTGACCGGCCCGCAGGTGGATCTCGGCGCCAAGCGGCAATACGACCCAGAGGCCGCACAAACCTCCGCCCGTAACCACGCGGACCATTTTGCCAGTGTGCTGCGAGAAACCGCGGCGACGCGCGCCCGCGGCAAGGCGCGCGAGGGCGTCGTGACCGCCCCATTCGACGCGGAGCTGTTCGGGCACTGGTGGTTCGAAGGCGTCGACTTTCTCGCCAATGTCTATCGCCGGCTCGCGTCGGATGGCGTGCGGCCGGTGACGGCCCGCGAGCATATCGCGAATCACGGCCGCCGCGCGCCGGCGATTCAACTCACGGCGGGCTCGTGGGGCAAGAATGGGGACTTTTCCTACTGGCTCAACGATCAGACAGCCTGGACATGGAAACGGCTCTGGGCGCTCGAGGACGCCTACTGGACCGTGGCGGCTAAAGCACTCGGCGGCGGTCCGAAGGCGCGCGCGGTACTCGCCCAGGCGACTCGCTCGATGCTGCTCGCGCAGGCGTCGGATTGGCAATTCATCATCTCGACCGGCGAAGCGGCCGACTACGCCAACCAACGGTTCGACGAGCATTGCGGACAGGCTGAGGACCTCGTGCGGGCGCTCGCCGCTGGGAAGATCGATGACGCGACGATGTCGCGCGTGGAAGCGCTGGGCGCGCAGGACAGCATCTTCCCCGATGTCCTGCGCAGTATCGCTGCCGTTGTCTCATGACCGCGCCGCAGCCCAGTCGCAGACTCGTGATCATCCACGGTCACTTCTATCAGCCGCCGCGGGAAAACCCCGGGACGGGACAAGTGGATGCGGAGCTATCCGCGGCTCCTGATCACGATTGGAATGCGCGCATCACGCGGGAATCCTACCGGCCGCTCGCACCCGTCTACGAGTACCTGAGCTTCGACTTCGGTCCCACGCTGCTCGACTGGCTGGAGCGCGAAGCGCGCGACGTGTACGACGCGGTGATTCGCGCAGACCACGCAAGCGTGCAACGGCTCGGTCACGGCAACGCGCTCGCCATGCCGTATCATCACATCATCCTGCCGCTCGCCAGCCGGCGCGACAAAGAAACCGAAGTGCGGTGGGGCATTGCGCACTTCAAGCGCCTCTTTCGGCGAGATCCCGTCGGATTCTGGCTTCCGGAAACCGCGGTCGATCGCGAGACACTCGACGTCCTCGCCGCCGAGGGAATCCAGTTCACCGTGCTCGCGCCGCATCAGGTCTCCAAGCCGCCCGCCCACGGTCTGCCGGCGCGCATCGAGCTGAGCGGCGGCCGGTCGATCGCGGTCTTCGTGTACGACGGCGTGTTGTCGCACGACGTCGCCTTCGGCCCGCTCACCACCGACGCCGATCGCTTGACCGAAGCACTCGAGCACACGCCGCCGGGCGCGCTCGCCAGCATCGCGGTCGATGGCGAGACCTTCGGCCACCATCATCAAGGCGCCGATCAAACACTCGCCACCGTCATCCATCGCCTCCAGCAGTCCGGCAAGGCGCAGGTCACCAACTTCGCGGCCGCGTTGGCCACCTACCCACCCGCGACGACGGTAGACCTGGTGGAGCGAACGTCCTGGAGCTGCCCCCACGGCGTCGAGCGGTGGCGCTCGGCTTGCGGCTGCAAAGTCCACACCGACCGGCCGTCGCAGCAAGATTGGCGCGCCCCGCTGCGCTTCGCGGTGGAGTGGCTGGCGCACGAAGTGCACGGGATCTACGACCGCGAGGGCCGCGATTTGCCTGGGGGATCGCGGGCGTTCCTCGAGGCCGCAGGAGCCACCGGGCCCGTCCGGGGCGACGAGAACACCGGGCGGCTCATCGAGATGGAGCGAGGGGTGCTGCGCGCCATGTCGTCGTGCGGTTGGTTCTTTGACGACGTCGCCGGCCTCGAGGGCCGTCAGGTGCTCCGCTACGCCGCGCACGCGATCTCGCTCGCCGGCGCCCAGAGCGCCAGACTCGAGGCGGGGTTCATCGCGCAGCTTGGCGACGCGCGCAGCAACGATCCCGACGCAGGGAGCGCGACTGACGTGTTTCGCAGCACCTTCCAGCCGACACCGTCATGACCGCACCCCTGCGATTCGTCTTCGGCCTGCACCTGCATCAGCCGGTGGGGAATTTCGACCACGTCATGGCCGATCACGTGCGCGACGTCTACCGGCCGATCATCGAGCGCGCGACTGCGGCCGGCTTCTTTCCTCTGACGCTGCACGTCTCCGGTCCGCTGCTCGAGTGGCTGGAACAACACGACACGGCGTGGCTCGACATGATCGGCCGGCTCGCCGCCGACCGCCACCTGGAGCTGCTGCTCGCGGGATTCGACGAGCCGATTCTTGCGTCGCTCCCCCGCCCCGATCGGCTCGAGCAAATCGGCCGGATGCGGGACTACCTCAAGCGGCGCTTCGGCGTGCAGGCGACCGGGTTATGGCTCACGGAGCGCGTGTGGCAACCGGAGCTGGCCGCAGATCTCGCCGAAGCGGGCGTGGAATATGCCCTCGTGGATGACCGCCATTTTCTCGTCTGCGGCTTCCAGCACCAGGAGCTGCACCGCCCGCATTACACGGAATCGGACGGCTGCCGCGTCGGTCTGCTCGCCATCGACGAGCGACTCCGCTACCTGATCCCGTTCCGCCCGCCCGAAGAGACCGCGGCCTATCTGCGACAACTCCGCGCCGAAGGTCACGGCCTGGCCATCCTCGCCGACGACGGCGAGAAGTTTGGCGGCTGGCCGGGCACGAAGGATTGGGTCTACGGCTCTGGCTGGTTGGATTCGTTCCTGCAGACGATGGAGCAGCTGACCTCGGCCGGCGAAATCCAGCTGAGCACCGGGCAGGATGCGTTCCGGCAGGTCGCGTCGGGTGGACTGGCCTACCTGGGCACGGCCTCCTACCGCGAGATGGAGAAATGGGCGCTCCCGCCCGAGGCCCAGCGGAACCTGACCAAGCTGGAGGAAGAGCTCGGCCCCAAGGATCTGGAGGCGTCGGCGTCGTTCGTGCGGGGAGG
>DASWCE010000300.1:0-3005 GCA_036390255.1 Gemmatimonadales bacterium
CATGGAATCATCACCACGGAGCGAAATCCGTCGGACGGGCGAAAACTGATTTACTCGCTCACGCCGAAAGGAATCGACCTCGCGCCGGTCCTCACGGAAATGGTCCTCTGGGCTGCCGAACACGAACATAGCGGCAATCCAGCGCTTGTCCGGCAAATCCAAAAGGACAAGCAACAATTTATGAATGCCGTGAGGCAACGCTGGGCCGAAACGACCCGAGCTGCCAAGAGCAACTTCCACGGAAAAACTGAAGCCTTCGCCAGATAATCTCGCGTGCTAGTTATTCCACGCTTGAGAACGGAAACTAAGATCAGGAGATCATTCCGACCGCAGCGCTTCCGTGACATCGATGTGCGCGGCGCGCGCCGCTGGCAGCACGGACGCCACGACCGCGGCGGCCAGCAGCACAACCACCGAAACCACCACGGGTAGGCTACCCGGCGTCTGCACGTCCTCGAAGTAGCTGCGCGCCAGACGCACCAGCACGTACCCACATGCCGCGCCCGCGACGACGCCCGCCGTCGCCATCACCGCGCCTTCGGCGATGACGCTCGTCAGGAGTTGCCGCGGCTGCGCTCCAATCGCCAGCCGGACGCCGAACTCGCGCGTACGCGCACTAACCGAGAATGCCAGCACGCCGGCGACGCCGACCAGCGCAATCGCCAGCGCGACAGTTGCAAAGCCACCGAACACCAGGGTGTTCAGCCGGTCCGGTGTCAGGACTTCGGCGCGGACGTCTTCGAGAGTAGCGGCGCGTTCAATGGGCTGGTCGGCGGACATGTCGCGAATGATGCGCGTGACCGGCGTGACCAGCGAATAAGGATTTGCCCTGGTGTGGATGAAGAGGCGACCGCCAAAGATTGGACCTTCTTCAAAAGGGGTATAGACGGTGAGGATGGGCCCAGGAACGACGTGTTCGTCGTCAATATCGGCGGTGACGCCAATGATGCGGTGCGGCGCGGTGCTAATCCCGGGGATGAATTTCATCACGGGATCCGTCCAGAAGACGTGGCGGTTGACGGCATCCTGATTGGGGAACATTCGTTGAGCGAGAGTTTGACTGACCATAACGACCGGTTCTTTGCTCTGGCCGTCGAGCTGATTGAAATCGCGGCCGGAGATGATGGGAACACCGAGCGCGGCAAAAAAGCCGGGAGAGATGGTGCGCAACTGGGCGCGAGGATCTTCTTCGCCGGGCCCGCGAAGGTGGCCGTCAGCCGAGAACTGGAGACCAGGACCAAAGTTGCCTGCGTCGCGCCAGGGAACGACAATGCCGAAAGCGGTCTTGTTTACGCCGGGTAGCGCATCAACGCGACGAATCGATTCCTTGTAGAAATCGACCACTTGCTGAGGCGTTTTTCCGTAGAACATAGCGGGAACGTTGATGGCGAGGACGTGGCGCGTGTCGAGGCCGGTCTGCGCCGATTGCAGCGAGAGCAGCGTTTTGACCAATGCGCTCGCGCCTGCCAGTAGCACGAAAGACGCGGCAATCTGCGTCACGGCGAAGACGCGCAGCCGGCGATTCGTACTGCCCGTGATCCGCACGCTGCCGTTCGAAAGACCTATTCCTTGCGAGGAGTCAGCCGACGGCAGACGCGGGACAAACGCCAAAAGCACTGCCGCGACGACCGCCAGCGCCGCCCCGACCCAGAGCATACTCGAGTCCACGGTCAGGTCGAGCGCGCGGACCGAGAAGCGCGAGGCGTACCGCGCCAGGATGTCAACCATGGGCCGAGCGCTCAGCACGCCGACCGTCGCGCCGGCTCCGCAGAGCAGCAGGCTTTCAGCCAGCAGGACTCGCCGAAGCGCGCCGGTGGTTGCGCCGAGCGCCGCGCGGATTGACAGCTCGCCCTCCCGTCGAACGGTCCGCGAGAGAATCAGGTTGGCGACGTTCGAGCACGCGATGACAAAGACGAGCCCCGAAGCCGCAAGAAGCACCAGGAGCACGGTCCTCGCGCGCGAAGTGATCTGGTCGCGCAATAGCCTCGCTTCGATCCGAAAGTGCGCTTGCGCCGGATACTCTGCAGGATGCGCTTTGACCATCGCTCCATGGACGGCGCGAAGCTCAGCGCGCGCTTGCTCGAGATCCGAGCCAGGCGCGAGCCGGCCGAAAAGTTCCGTCATTCGGTGGACGCGCCCGTTCTGCATGGTCGCGGAGAGATGATGGGGGCTGGTGACAATGTTGGCAATGATTTCAGTATCCGTGGGATATTGGACAGAGGGTTCGAGGACGCCGATGATAGTGGCAGATCTATCGCCGAAGCTGCCGAGCCGGACAGTTTTGCCCATCACGGAAGGGTCGCTCTTCATCACGGTCGACCAGAAACGATAGGTCAAGACGACTACGCCAGCGGCCTTAGCTCCGTCGTCTTGCGGGCCGATGAGACGGCCGAGGACCGGATGGAGGCCCACCACGTCAAAATAGGAGCCGTCAACGACGCCGGCGCGGACTTCCCGCGGCTCGCCGAGGCCGATCATGGTGAAACCGACGATGGAGAACTCGCCGAAGGAGCTCAGGGTTTTGACGCTTGCGCGCAAGTCCTGAATTTCCGGCACGGAGAATGGGACGCCCCCGGGGCTGATACCAGGCGCGCTTTGTTGGATGTAAATGAGCCGGTCCTCGTCGCGGTTGACGAGCGGCCGCAGCAGGACCCCGCGCACCAGGCTGAAGATCGCGGCGTTCGCTCCGATGCCCAGCGCCAGCGTGAGCACCACGGTGAACGCCAGCCCTTTGGTCCGCCCCAGCGAGCGGACCGCGAACCTCACGTCACGCAAGAACGTCAGAACGGGCTCGAAAAGTTGCGAATCTTGCGGGTGCCTCTTGCTCATGGGTCACTCCTTTGATTGGGTTGCCACGTAGGCTGTGAGACGCTCCAGGCTTTGGGTCCATCCCGCTTCCATCCCCGCGAGGTACGGGGCGGCTTGGGCCGTCCTCTTGATAACGTGCGCCCGCAAAATTTGTTTCGTCTTGCCACTTTCTTCGGCGAAGGTCACGGTGGTCAGCA
>DASWCE010000301.1:0-5470 GCA_036390255.1 Gemmatimonadales bacterium
CGCGCTCGAGCAGCGCGTCGCTCTCTTCGCGCGGCACGCCGACGATGCACTCGGTCATCAGCCGGTTCACGTAGAGCGCCTTGCGCCCGGTTGCCGGATGGGTGCGGATCACCGGGTGCGCGAAGGAAGACGCGGTCGGCGGGGCCGGCGTCTTGATGCGCATCTTCACGTTGCTCGTGCCATAGCCCGGCTCGTAGCTGTTCACCGCCAGCCGTCCCTCGAGCTTCTGCCGCAGATCAGGCGGCAGGGCGTCGCAGGCCGCGTACATGCTCGCGAAAATGGTGTTGCCGCCTTCGGGCGGCAGCTCGATCGCATAAAGCATCGAGGCCGATAAAGGCCGCTCCAGGTAGCACATGTCGGAGTGGAAGAACATCTCGCCGTCGGGAAGAGCGCCGACGTACTTGCCGTCCTTCTTTTCGTTGGTCACGTACATGAGCGCGGGATGCAGCTTGCCGCCCTCGTAGGCTTTGAGCGTATGCGCGAGCTCGCCGAAGCGCGAAGCAAAAGCCACTTGCTGCAGATCGTCGAGCGTCTGCCCGCGAAAGAGCAGGATGCAATGCGCGTGCCACGCGCGCTCGATCTCGCGGAAGAGCGCATCGTCCATGGGCTGCGAGAGGTCCATGCCGAGCACCTCGGCGCCGATCGCAGGCGCGAGTTTTCGCAGGCTCAGCCGCGAGCTCGCCCGCGGTGCCGTCGTCGGCAAGTCGTTCGTCTGCTTCTCCTAGATCGTCCTCTCGACCATCGCCCTCAATTCCGCCGTCACCTCGGGCTCGATGCCGAACCACGCCTTCCAGGCCGGACGGCCCTGATTCAAGAGCATTCCGAGGCCGTTAACGGTGCGGTTGCCGCGCTTTCGCGCCGCGGCGAGAAACGGCGTCTCGAGCGGGATGTAGATGATGTCCGATACGAGCGCGGTCTTTGGCAGCTTGTCCAGCCGGATGTCGAGTGCCGGCTGCCCGACCATGCCGCAGCTGGTGGTGTTGACGACCATCGCCGCGCCGTCGAGCGCGTCGTGGCGCTCGTCCCAGGGCAGGGCCTTGATCGGGCCGCCGAACTCCCCGGCGATGCCCTTGGCGCGGTCAAACGAGCGGTTGACGAGCCGGATCTCCTTCGCGCCTTCCTGCGCGAGTCCGTAGCAGACCGCGCGCGAGCCGCCGCCGGCGCCGATCACGACGACCGGCCCCGAGTCCGCCCGCCAGCCGGGCTGCTCGTGCCTGATGTTGTGGACGAAGCCGTAGCAATCGTTGTTGGTGCCGGCGAGCGATCCGTCGGGTCCGACGACTACGCAGCTGATCGCGCCGATGCTCTTCGCTAGTTTGTCCACCTCGTCCACAATCCTCATCGCCTCCTGCTTGTGCGGGATGGTCAGATTGCAGCCGGCGAATCCCAATGGGTGCAGCGCGCGCAGGGCGCCCGCGAGGCCCTCGGGCCTGATCGCAAGCGGGACGTAGGTTCCCGCCAGACCGTGCTGCTTGAACCAGTAGTTGTGCAGCATCGGCGAGCGGGAGTGCATGACGGGCCAGCCCATGACGCCGGCGAGAAGGAAACGGTCGGGATGTGCCATCGGCGCATTTTCTCATGCATCGCGAGCGCTTTCCGGCCGCGCGCGCCGCGCAGGGATTCTGATAGGCTGAGCCGATGTTTGCCTCCGTCAAGAAAAGCCCCGAACGCCTCCAGGTCATCGAACGGGTGACCGAGTGGACGCGCGAGCGCTTCAAGCTTCCGAGAGAGGCGACAATCTTCGTTTCAGAGATCGCCTGTCCCCTTCCGGGCTGTCCCCCGCTGGAGACCGTGGTGGCGTTCTGGATGGCGGAACAGCGGTACCAGTTCAAGCTGTTCAAGCCGGTGGAGGAGGTGGTCGTCGACGATCTTCCCTACGCCTGGCTCAAGGATGCGCTTGCCGTCCCCGAGGGGTTCGACTGCGACTGCTGCTGATTGAGCCGTACGGAGGATCGTTCGAGCGATCATCTGACCGCTGTCGGGCCACAACCCATCACTCAGCGAGCGGCGGAAGCGGACGCTCACCTCCCCCCCCCCGCGGAATCGCTGAGGCGAGTTGGCGTATGATGGCGGCGCTCGAACCGAAAACAACAAGTCGACAGGGGGGATGCTATGTGCCGGCGGTACAAGGACCTTCGCCTTCTCGCATCGCTGTTTCTCGTTTTTACCCTCGCCGCGCCGGCTCTGGCGGTGGTCACGCCGGACGAAGTGCCGGCGCGCGATAAAAAGCATCGCCCCGACGAGTTATTGGTGAAATTCAAGCCGGGCGTCGGCTCAGGCGAGGCCGAGTCGCTCGCCCGCGGCCAGGGAGCGCGCGAAGTCCATGAATTTCGCCGGCCGCGCAGGCTGCAAAGCGCGCCGATCGATGCCTGGCGCCTGATCAAGCTCGGGCAAGGTGCGGACCTGCAAAGAGTGCGCGCCGCGCTGCTCAGGAACCCGCGGGTGGAAGCCGTCGAATACAACTACGAGGTGCGCGCGTCGGTCACGCCCAACGATCCTCGCTATCCCGAGCTCTGGGGCCTCAATAACATCGGGCAGACCGGCGGCAAGCCGGACGCGGACGTGGACGCGCCCGAAGCGTGGGACGTGCAGACCGGCACGGATGTCGTCGTGGCGGTGATCGACACCGGCGTGGATTACACCCATCCCGACCTCGCCGCCAACATATGGACCAACCCGGGGGAGATCCCCGGCAATGGCATCGACGACGACGGCAACGGCTACGTGGACGACGTCCACGGCTACGACTTCTGCAACTCCGACAACGATCCCAAGGACGACCATGGTCACGGCACGCACGTGGCGGGCACCATCGCCGCCGTCGGCAACAACGGCGTGGGCGTGACGGGAGTGAGCTGGAGCGCGCGCATCATGGCGGTCAAGTTCCTGTGCGCGAGCGGCTCGGGCACCACCAGCGCCGCCATCAGCGCCGTGCTCTACGCCGCCGACATGAACGCGAAGGTGATGAACAACTCCTGGGGCGGCGGCGGATTCAGCCAGGCGCTGATGGACGCCATCGCGACAGCGGATCAGGCCGGCGCGCTGTTCGTCGCCGCGGCCGGGAACAACGGCGCCGACAACGACGCGACGCCGCACTATCCTTCGAGCTATCAGGTGCCGAACGTGCTCGCGGTCGCCGCCACAGACCTGAACGATGCCAAGGCCTCTTTCTCCAACTACGGCGCTGCTTCGGTGGGTCTCGGCGCTCCGGGCGTGAGCATCCTCTCCTCGGTTCCGCCGGTCGGTGACCCGTGCTGCTCGGACCCGAGCGGCTACAAGCTCCTGAGCGGCACTTCGATGGCGACGCCGCACGTGTCCGGCGCCGCCGCGCTGGCGTTCGCGCAGTATCCGGGCATCACGCATCATCAGGCGAAGCTTCGCCTGATGAGCGGCGCCGATCCCATCCCGGCCCTGGCCGGCATCACGATCACCGGAGGGCGCCTCAACGCGCGCGCCACGCTCGAAGAGGACAACGTGCCGCCGGCGCAGGTCACCAATCTCGCGGTGCTTTTCAGCGGCGCGCGCTCGGTCATGCTCGAGTGGGCCGCCACGGGGGACGACGGCATGTCGGGCACGGCCACGGCCTACGACGTGCGCTATTCCACCGCTCCGATCGACGAGACCAATTTCCACCTCGCGGCCCGCGTCGCCAACCCGCCCAAGCCGGTCGCCCCGGGCGTGACGCAGCAGTTCAAGGTGAGCGGCCTGGCTCCGCTCACGACGTATTACGTCGCGCTCAAGGTGCTGGATAACGTGGGCAACGCGAGCGCGCTGTCCAACCTCGCGACGGCGACCACGCTGCAGCTCGCCACCGTCTTCCGGGACGACTTCGAAGCCGGCGCGGCCAACTGGACCGTCGAAGGCAGCGACGGCGCGGGCGGGCCGGCGCTGTGGCATTTGTCAACGCATCGCTTTGCCAGCGCGGGCAACGCCTTCTACTACGGCAAGGAAAGCACGCTCACCTACGACACCGGCGCGCGCAACTTCGGCTCCATCACCTCCGTGGCGATCGATCTCACCCAGGTGAAGGACTCGGGGTTGAGCTTCACCCACTATCTCGCGACCGAGAACTTTTCTCCTTTCGACACCGCGCGCGTGCAGGTGTCGAACGACAACGGAGCGACCTGGAGCGACGTCTACATCACGGCCTTGAGCACGGCGCAGATGACTACGGTGGCGCTTGATCTCTCGGCCTATGACGGGCGGGTCGTCCGCCTGCGCTTCAGCTTCGACACGGTGGACTCGATCGCCAACTTCTTCGAGGGCTGGGTCGTGGACGACGTCGAGTTGACCGGCGTGAGCGGCCTGCCGAACCAGCCGCCGACTGCCAACGCCGGCGGGCCGTACAGCGGTTTCCGCAACCAGCCGGTCGTTTTCAACGGCGCCGCCTCGAGCGACCCGGACGGCAATCCGCTCACTTACGCATGGAGTTTCGGCGACGGCACGAGCGGCGCGGGAGCGAGGCCCACGCACGTCTACGCGGCCTCGGGCGTCTACGCGGTGACGCTCGTCGTGAGCGATGGTCTGGCGAGCTCGGCCCCGGCCACCACCACCGTGACCATCACCAACCGGGCGCCGGTGGCTAATCCCGGCGGGCCGTATCTGTCGCTGTTCAAGAATCAGCCGCTCACCTTCGATGGCACCCGTTCCTTCGATCCGGACGGGAGTCCGCTTACTTACAAGTGGAACTTCGGCGACGGCACTACCGGCACCGGTCCCACGCCGACGCACGCCTACACGATCCCCGGCAACTTGACCGTTACCCTGGTGGTGAACGACGGCGAGAACGACTCGGCTCCCGCCTCGGTCACGATCCTGGTGATAAACCAGATGCCGTTCGCCAACGCCGGGCCGGATCAGACGGTGAAGGGCCGCACCCTCGTGCGGCTCGACGGCACCGGCTCGTTCGATACTGACGGTTTCATCGCGGCCTACAGGTGGACGCAGTTCTCGGGCCAAAGCGTTGTCCTGAGCGGCGCGAACACTGCGACGCCTACCTTTACAGCACCGATGGTCAAAGGCAACACGGGGTGCATCTGCGCCTTCGAGCTGGTCGTCACGGATAACGATGGCGCGCAATCGTTCAGCGATCTGGTGATCATTAGCGTCACGAAGTAGCGGGCGGTTGCGCCGACGGGGAGCGCGCTCGACCGCAAGATCACTTCGTCGTTCCACCTGGAAGAAAAACCTCCCCATGGCCTAGCTCAAGGCTTGGGCGGCTGCGCGGGAGGAGAATCATGCCTCCTGCCGTTGACAGCCGAGCCGATGAAGTGGACGATAATCTTCTCAAATCACCGTAACCGGGGCGCGGAGCCTCGCCGACCACAGGAGGAAGCACCATGGCTGTTCAGGAAATGACGAGGAAACCCGAGGTCAAGAAAAGACCGCAGGTCGCGACCATGAACGCGGTCCACGACCTGCCGGTGCTGGTCGCCCGCGACAAAGGGTTCTTCAAGGACGAGGGCCTGGA
>DASWCE010000302.1:0-24961 GCA_036390255.1 Gemmatimonadales bacterium
CGAAATTGGATTCGATGCCGTTCAGGTCGGAGCTGCCCGCGCCGCGTCCGTATTCGTTCAGCTCGGGATCGATGCCGGTGTACGGCGTCCACAGCATGAGATTCCGCACGGAAGCTTTGAGCGACACGTAGCGTAAGCCGAGCCGTCTACTGGCCCACGCGGTTGGCACGTTGTAGGTCACGCCCAGCTCGCGCCACCGCACGAACTTGCCGTTTTCGTTTTGATTGACCCCGTCGTACGGCGTCAAGGCCCGCAGCTTGAGCCATTCTTTCGCCGCGTCCACACGCTGCTGCGCCGTGCTCGCCGGGTTCAGCATCGTCGCCTCCACCCGCGCGCTCTTTTCGGAATTGCGTCCGATCACCGCGTTCGAATTCCGGAAGGCGAAGGTGAGGTTGGTGATCGTGTAGTTCCCCACCTTGTACTCGAACAGGGACGACAGCTCGAAATTCTTGAACAGCGTGGCGGAGAGACCGAACGAGCCCGCCCAGTCGGGGGTTGACTTGCCGAGGTAGTGATCGAGGAAGTCGCCGTTCCCGTTCTCATCCACGCGGATCGGCAAGAGGCTGGTGAGGGTCCTTGGGGAGGCGAGGGCCGCCAGTAGGTCCGCGTCCGTATCGAATTGCCCGTCGCCATTCAAGTCGTAAGGATACTGACCCGGCTGCAGGCAGGCGTAGGTCGCCCCGGCTGGCCGCTGGCTGCACGGTGCAACGAGCTTGGCACCGAAGAGCGAGTTCGGGGCGTATCCCTCTTTGACGAAGTTGCGGTAGCGGGGATAGCTGCCCCCGACCTTCAGCGGCGGCGAGCCGCCGAGGCTCGTCACGATCTCGTGCAGGAACGCCGCGTTGCCGAAGACTTTGAGCGAAAACTCGGGCCGGCTGACGGGGAGTACGTTCACGCCGATCTCCCAGCCGTGGGCATCGACCCGGCCGATGTTGGAAAGCTGCACCTGCCGGAACCCGCCTGATGGGGCGTACTGGCGCTGATACAAGGCATCGCGCGTCACGCGATTCCAGTACGTGACCTCCAGGCCGGCGCGGTCGCTCAGGATGCCGACTTCGCTCCCGACCTCCCATTCGGTTGCCTTCTCAGGCTTCAGGTTCGGATTGCCCAGGTTACTCGGCGCGAGCCCCGGTCCCAGCTCGCTCGTCAGCGGGGAGAATGTCGTAAACTTGTCGAACGCGCCGGGCTGAAGTCCCGATTGTCCGATCGCGGCACGCACACGGAACGTCGAGAGCTGAGACCGCCACGCCGAGCTGCTCCAGCTCGAGAGCGAGCTCGGTTGTAGCGAGATGCTCGCTTTGGGATAGAACACGCCCTGGGAAGTCTTACCGAAGGCGCTGTTGCGATCATACCGTCCGCCCAAGGTGAGAAATGCCCAATCGCGGTACGCCAGCTGGTCCTGCGCGAACACGCCTGCGTTCACCGTCGACAGGAAGCGCTCGTAGATGCTGGGGGACGACCCGGCGCCGACGATTTCGAGCCCGGGCCCGGGGAAGTGCTCGCCACCTTCGCCGACATCTTCCACCTTCGCGACGAAGCCCTGGCCGCCGCCCACGAGGGTGGACTGGAAATCGTCGCCGAGCTTCGTCGACCAAGTGGCCTTGGCTTCGGCGGTGATTTCACGGCGGGTGCGATCGTCGAGGAACTTGTAGCCATCGGGATCGAAGCTGATAAAATTGTCGACGTTGTAGCCGAACGGCGCAAAGTCAGTGCTCACCTGGTTGACGACATCCACGCCGAGCGTCGCGTCCAAGGAGACCTGCGTCACCGGCTGATAGGCGATGTTGACGCTGCCGGTGAAATGTTTGGCGTCCTGTTTGATCTGCTCCTGCATGTCTTCGCGCACAGTCCCAAACGCAGGTTGCCCCAGCGGGTTGCCGGGCGCGAGCGGGCTGTTGGGGTTCCCGTCCGTTGTGCACTCGCCTGTGCCGGTGGGTACGCCACCCGCGAAACATTTCGCCTGCTCAGGCTTGCTGAAGATCGCCGACGAAATGGTGCCATAGATGTTGTTGTTATTCGACGGCGTCATGTGAAACCGATCGACGTACTCCGCATTCACCTTCACCTTCACGTTGCTCGCGGGCAGGATCACGATGCTCGCTGAACCCTGGGCAAAGCGATCGAGATCATTCGCCGGCCCGAGATGGCGGTTTCCGAAAGGCCCGTCATCATGGCTGTAGCGGCCGTTCACGTAGTACGTGACGGCGCTCGTCCCGCCGCTCACCGCCCCCGTGAACGTGTTCGCGTAACCCGTTTCGAACAGGTTGTCGGTGACGCTGTTGCGGGAGAAGGGCACGAACGCCTGAACGGTCGTTCCGTAGAACTGACTCAGCCGCGTGGCCTGCGTATCAGAGCGTGCAAAGCCCCAGTTCGGCATGTAGCGACTCTTCGGGAAGCGCGAGATGCCCTGCTCGGTCATGAAATCGAACGTCGGGGCGCCGCGCGATCCTTGCTTCGTGAATATCTGAATGACGCCGGCCGACGCTTCCGTGCCGTACAGCGTGGCGGCGGCAGGGCCCTTCAATATTTCGATGCGCTCGATGGACTCGGGATTGATGTCGTCGAGGCGCGATGGATACCCACCCCCGCCCGTGCCGATGTAATCGCCGAAGCCGCCGCCGCGGTCCACGCGCACGCCGTCCACGTACACGATCGGCTCGTCCGGTTGCGACAAACTCGCGGCTCCGCGGATCCGGATGCGCGCGCCTTCACCCGTCAGCCCGCCGGACGGCAGGATACTTACCCCCGGCTCCCGTGCCGCAAGCATCTCGGACACGTTTTGGACCGGCGCGGTCTTGAGCTGATTGGCGTCGATCGTGGCGATCGTGTTGCCGAGCTTGCGCCGCTCGGTTGCGACCCCCGTGCCCGTGACGACGACCGCATCGAGTCCGATCGCGACCTGCGGCATCGCAAAATCCGCAGTTGCCGGTGCGTCCGGCGTGACGGTCACCGTCTTGTTGCTGCTGCCGTAGCCGACGCGGCGGATGCGCAGGATCACCTGGCCGAGCGGCACGTTGAACTGATACTGACCGGCCGCGTTGGTGAGGGTGCCGAGGTCGGTCCCGACCACGCTGATCAGCGCGCCGTCGAGCGGGCGTTGCGTCGCGGCGTCGCTGACCGTGCCTTTCACAGTGCCGGTAGTTTGCGCCGCGGCGAGGAGTGCGCAGGCGCACGTCAGCGCCACGCAGGCACCCAGGGTGCGCAGCGCACTCGTCCAACGAAGCGGAGAGTTCATCTCCACCTCCTGTTTAGGGAAATGCGGAATTGAACAGCGCATCGGCATGAGTGTTGCCTGCTGTTCAAACGGGACTCGATTTTTGTTCACTGCCAAAAGCAGCCGACCGAGAACGGCGAGAACCCGGCCGGTTGGTAGGTAGGGCTAACGTGACCCCCGTTCGCTGGGTCGTCAAGGAGCCTCTAGATTGGCGGGATGCGGCTTGCCGTCATCCTGTCTCTCGCCGCTGCCGGCGCCTGTGGCTCAGAGTCGGTCGAGGTCCCACCGCCGGTGGATGCGCCGTTCACGGCCCTCACAGGCGGCTGGCTCCACACGTGCGGGATGACCACTACCAAGCATGTCTATTGCTGGGGATGGAACCGGGACGGGGAAGTCGGGGACGGATCCACAGCCGATCGACCCTATGCTAAGCAAGTCTCACAATCCTTTACGTTCACCATGGTCACGACGGGCGGCGGGCATTCGTGTGCGGTGGCGACCGGAGGTGCAGCCTACTGCTGGGGGCTCAATCTGACCGGCCAGATCGGCGATAGCTCGGTTATCTCTCGGTCGACACCCACGGCCGTTACCCGTGGCTTGTCATTCGCTCAAGTATCAAACGGCGGCACATTTACTTGCGGGATCACTGCAACGGATTCGAGTGCCTACTGCTGGGGCTGGAACCACGATGGAGAGCTAGGCAGTCGCCCAATCGAGACTTGCTTTACGCCAGGCGGCGTCGAGCCCTGCAGCCGTGCACCGATCCCTGTCGGAGGGGGCCTACGATTCTTGACGATCAGCGCGGGCGCGCGACACGTGTGCGCGCTCGCCCCCGACAGCACGGCATACTGTTGGGGCAACAACGGCACAGGTCAGCTCGGGAACGGAACCACGGCGGATACCGCGTTGCCAGTAGCGGTGTCGGGAGGTCTCAAGTTCAAGGAGCTAACGCTGGGCTTTGACCACAGCTGCGGTCTCACCGCCGCGGGCGACGCATATTGTTGGGGCGACAACACGTGGGGCCAACTCGGCGAGGCCGCGACCAGCTTGGCCCTCGAACCTACTGCTGTAAACGGCGGTATCATCTTTCTGACGTTGAGCGCGGGCGCGGAGCATACATGCGGAATCGGGACCGGCAACACGGCGCAATGTTGGGGAGAGAACGCGTCGGGCCAGCTCGGCGCGGCTGCGACCGAGACGTGTACCTCCGCTTCGGGGAGAACGGTCGCACTGTGCAGTCACCTGCCGCTGCCGGTCAGCACGAATCAGATCTTCGGGTCCATCTTTGCGGGCGGCCACCACACCTGCGCCATCACGACTGGCGGCAAAGCGTACTGTTGGGGCGAGAACAGCAACGGCCAGCTTGGCACAGGCAACACGAGTGGGAGCGACGTGCCAGTTCTCGTCGCGAATCAACCGTGACACCCCGCATCGTGCGCGCGGCGTTATTGGTTGGCCTGATTCCGGTGTCCGCTTGCCTGAGTTACACGCCCATGGGCAACGTCACGCCCGTGCGTGGCGCTGAGGTCGTCGCGACGGTGACGCCGCTCGACGCGCGCGTGGGCGAAATTACGGTCCACCACGTGACGCACGTCGCAGGGCGTGTGGCGTTCGCGGATTCGGACTCGCTCGTGATCGCGGGCACGCGGTTCATCTCGGAGACGGGCACCGAGTACGGCAGCATCGGCGATGCGGTGACGATCCCTCACGCGCAGCTCCTCGAGATCAAGCGGAAACGAGTCTCGGCGTGGAGAACGGGGATCGCGTTGGGCCTGGGCGGTGCCGCGGTGGCGGCCATCGTCACCGGCGTGGGACCGCTCTCCGGCTTTGGCAGCGGGGGGGGCACCACAAAGCCACCGCCTTAGCGTTTCCAGCTGTTGTTCTCTCGCGCCACGTCGGGATAGATACGGCGCGGATCGATCACCACACTCGACAACCGCTTGGCAGTAGCGAGACGATACGCGAAGCGACTGCCAAGGTCCCACATCTCGACCGGGAGGTTGCGGGTCTCTGTCGCCCCGTCCGCATAGCGCAGCTCCAGCGTGACCGGCAGCACTATCTGGCCGCGATTCGATAGATAAAGGAAAGCACTGTCGCTGCCGGCCCGCACCGAGTCGATGGCCTGGTCCAGCCGGGCCGTCGTGTAAATCCAGTTGCGCCAGAACCAATCGAGATCGCGCCCCGTCAGGTTGCTCATCGTACGAAAGAAATCCGCCGGCTGCGGATGCTTGAATTTCCAGCGGCCGACGTACTCGCGAAACGCGCGATCGAATTCCTCACGACCGAGCACCCCCTCGCGCAGGATCGACAGCATCAACGCGGGCTTCTGATACGCCGTCCAGTAGAGCTGGCGAACTTCGTCGGGCTTCGTGATCATCGGCTGCTCGCTGCCCGCAATTGCGGTCGCGGCGTAGGCGGCCAGGAGCTCACGCCGCACGGTGTCGGCGTACGCCGTGCCTTTAAAAAACGCTTCGGCCGCATCGTAGTCGGCGAACGTGTTGAAGCCCTCATCCATCCACGGATAGCGGCGTTCGTCCGAACCCACCTGCATGGGAAACCACTGATGACCCAGCTCGTGCATGAGCACCCAGTACTGGTCCTCCCGCTTTTGGAGCGAGGGGCAGTAAATGACCATCGGGTACTCCATGCCCTCCACGAGTCCCTCGACCGCGGAAATTTGCGGCCACGGATACCGGCCGAGCGCGCCGGAGAAGTGTCTAAGCGTGGCGCGGACCATGGCGTTCGCCTCTTCCCAGGGCGAGGCATCGGGATGGTAGAACGTCTGGACCAGGATGCCGTCCCACGTGCTGGCATCCCAGCGCAAGCCCGAACCGGCCGCCCACGCGAAGTCACGGACGCCGCTGGCCGTGAATCGCCACGTCTTGGTGCCGGGCACGGGTCGCGCCGCGTTCGCCGTCGCTTCCGGGCGTGTGACGACCTGCACGGTTTGTCCCGGGTCGGTGAACGCGCGCGCGAGCCGGGCGCGCTCCTGCGCTGAACGCACCACCGACGGGTTCGCCAGTGCGCCGGTCGCGATCACGGTGAATCCCGCGGGCACCGTCAGGCTCACATCGAAATCGCCGAATTCGAGATAGAACTCCCCCGCGCCGAGGAAGGGCAGCGTGTTCCAGCCATGCACGTCGTCGTAGACCGCCATGCGTGGATACCATTGGCCCAGCTCATAAAAGCGCGAGCCGACGCGGCCCATGCGGCCGCCGCCGTATGGCGGAATCGGAAAGTGCCAGGCGATGTCGAATGTGATGCCGAGATCCGGCCCGAGCGGCCGGGGCAGCTCGACGCGCATCATCGTGCCAAGCACCTTCGTCGTGAGCTGCCGCCCGGCGGCCGCAAAACGATCGACCGTGATGCCCCCGACGAACCCCTTCGCGCTGAAGTCGAAGACGACGCCACCGGCGAACAGGAGCGGCGGCTGGTTCAGAGCGCGAGAGATGGAGTTGGGGCCGAAGATGTTCTGGTCGAGCTGCACCCAGACGTAGTCGAGCGTTTCCGGTGACCGGTTGACGTAGTATATGCGCCCTGTGCCGCGGAGCACGTTCGCCGCCGTATCAAGGGTCGCCTCGAGCGAGTAGTCGGCGCGCTGTTGCCAGTAGCGCGGCCCCGGGGCGCCCGACGCGCTGCGCACCGGCGTCGCGGGCGGCAACGCCAGCGGGCGAAACGGCGATGAATCGGCGACAGATTGTTGCAGAGCCAAGAGCAGGACGAACATGCAATTCTCCTAGTGAGTCGCGATGAGACGCGCGGCGCGATGCGCAATGCCCATCACGGTGAGCATGGGATTCACTCCGGATGCGCTTGGGAAGGTGCTCGCGTCCGCCACGTACAGGCCGCGGATCCCCCACACCCGGTGTTCCGCATCCACGACCGACGTGCGCGGGCTCGCGCCCATGCGGCACGAGGCCATTTGGTGGAAGGTGACGAGCAACAGCTCGTTGGGTCCGCAGCCCGCGGCATCCACGCGCCGCAGCCAGTCGTCGCGCGCGTCCTTCGATCCAGGGCGATAGGTGACGGCACGCGCCAGCGGCAGCCAGATCTCGCGGGCGCGCGCCGCTTCGAGCAATTGCGCCGCAGCGCCGATGGCCCGACGCAGGTGCCCGCGATCGTAGCGCGACATGCGGTAGTCGATGACTGCAGCGCCAGCGCGGTCCACGCGCACGCGCCCGCCGAATCGATCACGCAGCAGGATACCCACGAGCGCCGTCTTGGGCAGCTTGGCCATGCGGTCGCGATGTCCCGCCGCGGATTCCCAGGGGACCGCCAGCGCCTGCAGCGAAGGATGGATGGGCACCGTCTCGAACTTGAATCCATAGCCCGCGTCCAGATCGGCGAATTCGTCCGAGTAATGGGCCTGGACCGTGCCGGTCCATGGACGCACGTCCTCGTCCATGTCCGCGAACACCGCCGTCGCCGGATGCAGGGCGAGATTCCGACCGAGCGCGGGAAGGCTCACCCCGGACCGGAGCAATAGCGCCGGTGAATGCACGGCGCCGGCGGCCACGACCACAGCCTTGGCACGGATGTGCAGCGTGTGGGCCCCCCCGCCGACGCGTGCTTCGACACCGCTGGTGGCGCTGCGATCGATCACGACACGACGCACGTCGCAACCCACGACGATGCGTGCACCCTGTGCGGCCGCATCCTGCAGGTACGTGATCAACGTCGATTGCTTCGCACCGCGACGACATCCCATGCCACAGTAGCCACACGCATCGTCCTGCGAGCAGCCCCGTACATCGCGCGGCAAGAGTCCATGATGCCACTGCAGCTGCTCGAGGCCGCGAATCAAGACCTGGTCCCGCCCCGACGGTCTCGCATGCTCGGTGTTGACGCCGAGCCGGCGCGCGACCGCATCGAGGGCGCGTGTGAACTCGTCGCGTTCGAAGTGTGGCAGGCCGTGCTCTCGCGCCCACTCATGGCGGACCGCATCGGGTGTCCGGAAGCTGGTCGTGTAATTGATCACGGTCCCGCCGCCGAGCGTCGATCCCTGCAGCACGACGAGCCCCAGATCACGGGTTGCGAGTAGGCCACCGGCGTCGTACAGCGTCTCGAGGGCCTCGCCCTCTTGGTGCGTGAAATCCGCTTCGTTACGATAGCCGCCCTTTTCGAGCACGATCACGTCCTTTCCGGCGGCCGTGAGCTCTCCTGCGACGACGCCTCCGCCTGCTCCGGAGCCGACCACGACGACGTCGCAATCGAGGGTCGTGTCAGCGGAGATGGCGAGTGGACGAATCGGCTTGGGCGTCTTGGGCGGCGGGGGGGGGCTCAGTGGACCGGGATACCCGATGGCCCGCGCCGCTCCGGGTGTCGTGTAGTGCGTGACCGTCGTGAGTCGCTTCAGGGCTTGAAACGCTTTGCGCCGCTGCGGCAGGCGGCTGGTCGCCCAGCTACGCAGGCAGCGTTCGCGTCCGGCCGCGGACATGCGCGTGAACGATTTGGGAATGCCACTGAGGAGCAGATTGACGGCAGCGACGTCGAGCAACCGCAGCAGCAGATCGAGCTCGGCGCGATCGGCCGGGCGGGGGAGCGACGCGATCTTGCGCGCGACCCGTTCGCTCAGATCCGGTGCGCCGTTGGGTACTAAGGTCGTCGCGACCGCACGCAGAACATGCTGCGCGACGGGCGAAAGATTCAACGCGCCTGGACGAACGTCAGCTTGAAGCCGTCAGGGTCGCTGATCATGAACACGCGGTCGCCCCAGGGCATGTCCTGCGGCTCCTGATCGAGCACACCGCCGCGCGCCTTGATCTCCGCGGCCAGCCGATCGAGGTCCTGCGCCGTGTGACACCACACCCGCGTCCCCAGTCCCTTCTGGCGATCACGCCCCTTCTTGAAGTCATCCTGGCCGAGCATGAACGTGGCGGCGCCCGCATGGATCTCGCAGCCCGCCAGCTCGCCGTTCTCGCGCCATTCATCGCCGATGACGAATCCGAGGACGTCGCGATAGAACGCCATGCTGCGCTGGAGATCGGTCGCGGTGAAGGAGGGAGTGAGTTGGCGCAGGCGCAGCGTTTCAGGCTGGCGTCTGGGCCGCGGGCGATCCTTTGGTGCCTTGGCTTTGGCTTTGTTGGTAGCCATGCGGATTAGCTCCAAAAACTCGGGGTCTCAAAGCGTAGCGAACCGGGCGGCGTCTCGCCAGATTCCCCGAGTCGATCATCCCCTTACCAGCCCAACGGAGACCTGTGATGGCCACCAGCAATGCCGTAGCGACGTGGGAAGGCAAGCTCAAAGAAGGAAAGGGAACCTTTAAAGGCCAGAGCGGAGCCTTCAGCGGGGCATTCAGCTTCGGCACCCGGTTTGAGGGGAAGAAAGGCAGCAACCCCGAGGAGCTGATCGCCGCGGCACATGCAGGCTGCTTCAGCATGGCGCTGTCATCCGCGCTCGAGAAGGCTGGCCATCCCGCCACCCGCATCGAAACGCGGGCGGCGGTCACCCTCGAAATGGTCGACGGGTCGCCCAAGATCACGCGCAGCGTCCTCGACGTGCGTGGCAAGGTCGATGGCATCGATCAGGCGGCCTTCCAGCAGGCTGCTGAGGGCGCGAAGAAGAATTGCCCCGTGTCGAAGGCATTGCAGGGCAACGTAGACATCACGCTGCAGGTGAAACTCGTCTGACACGACGCAAGCGCTGGATGGTGTACCTCCTGCGCTGCAACGACGGTTCGTTGTACACCGGCATCACGAACGACTTACCGCACCGGCTTGCGTCGCATCGCAGCGGCACAGCGAGCGCATACACGCGCGCGCGACTCCCAGTGACACTTGCCTATCAAGAAACCGTGACCGATCGCGGCAGCGCGTTGCGGCGCGAGGCCGCCATCCGGCGCCTGTCGCGGGCCGAGAAGGTGACGTTGTGCAGCGCCGCGACGTAAAGCTTGCGATCGCCGCCGTCATCGTCGCGGCAGGGTGCATCAGCGCCGGCATCTGGCAGCTCGATCGCCTGGCGCAGCGGCGCGCTCGCAATGCATTCCAGATGGCGAGGCTCGCGTTGCCTGCACTCGAAGTGCGGCGCGGATTGTCGGCCGACAGCGCGCGCGGGCGGCGCGTGCTGGCACACGGGGTCTACGATTTCGCGGGCGAAAAGATCTGGCCAGGACGAAGCTTCGAGGGAACGCCGGGCGTCGCACTGATTACGCCGTTGCGACTCACTGACGGTTCCTCCGTGCTCGTGGATCGCGGATGGGTGTACTCGCCGGACGCGTTCCACGTGGACCACACGGCGTACCGGGAGGCCGATACCGCGCAGGTTACGGGAATCGCCATGATTCCTCCTCGCGGTCGTGGCGACGTCGATGAATCTGGGTTTCTGCCATTGGTGATTCAGCTCGACGGACGGGATCCACCGCGCGGACTGCCACGACGCTGGCCGTCACCGGTGTTCGACAACGGCCCGCATCTGTCCTACGCCATTCAGTGGTTCAGCTTCGCGCTGATCGCTCTGGTGGGGACGGCCGTAATGATTCGTAAAGGTCGTTGAGCAGCTCGGTCCCACGCTCGATGCGCGCCTCATCACGCGCGTTGCGCTGGACGATGCCTGCGATCATCCGCTGAAAGCCGGGCGTCTCCTCCCGCCCGAACTTGCCGTCTTTCACATCCGCGTCGTGCACCATCTCGGCGATCGCGCGCAGCGCTTCATCCTGTTCGAGTCCAAACCGGTGGAGGAGCGTCTCGAACGTGCAGTGGTCCCCTTCATGCGTGTACTGCCCTTCGAACATGTCGAAGCTGATAGATCCTTCGCGGGGAGCGCCAAAGGCAAAGCGCGCCTTGGGATCGATGAAGCGCTTGATAAGCCAGGCGCTCGCGATTCGATCGACATGGACATCGGGTCGTGTCACCCAGACGCCGCCGCGCCTGGTCCGTGGCCGCTCACGTTTGCGTCCCTCGTGATTCGCCGCTTGTGCCTTCAGTCTTGCCATCGCGCTTTCCGCCGTTTTTCGTCCGCCAGCTCCGAAGTGGTCCAATGCCGTGACGTCGCGCAGGCGCCGTTCCAGTCGCGCGATCTCCGC
The DNA here is from genome assembly GCA_036390255.1 of Gemmatimonadales bacterium. Classification (GTDB taxonomy): domain Bacteria; phylum Gemmatimonadota; class Gemmatimonadetes; order Gemmatimonadales; family GWC2-71-9; genus 20CM-2-65-7. The sequence goes on from DASWCE010000302.1 coordinate 11,235, forward strand.
CGGCGATTCGACCGTTTCGGCAATCCGTGTCACCTCGGCGTACTCGGCATCCCGGGCGGCCTGGAAGAGATCTTGGATCTGGTCGTCGGAGAGCCCATCGACGAAGCTCGCTCGGCAGACCGACGCGTCGCCGCCGCCCGCGGTGATTTCCTGCCGCAGCCACTGGAAGTCTTCGCTCGCCTGGGCGCTGAAGGGCAGGGCATAGACGGAGTTCTTGATCGCCACCGCGCCGAGCGCCTGCAGGCGCCGCCAGATTTTGACGCGGAAGTAATCGGGTTTGGGCGGCAACTGGTGAATGAGCAACAGCCAGCGGCCTTCTTTCATAACCCGAAGTTCCGGATCGGTGAGCGCAGCGGCGCCCCCCAGGGGGTGACGTCGGCACCCAGCTCACCCGTGATTGGATTGAAGAAGTGGTGTGCGGCGACCGCGCCCGTCACGGCGACGATCTCTGGCCAACTACTGTATCCATGAAGTGATACAATTGTATCACAGAATGCGGGAACTGCGCAAGTGGCGGCCGCCAGAACTACCGTTTTGGCCTGAGTTTAGCGATATTGCCCGACCCTACAAAACAGCTAAACAAAGGAGTCTACATGGCGGCAGCCCTCCCCCTGAAGCGCCCCGTCAAAGTCGGAGAACTGGTGCGGCGCCGGCTGCGCGAGTTGAAGCGCACCCCAAGCGAGTTGGCGGATGCGGTTCAGGTGTCTGAGATCTATATCGCTGACCTCGTTGCCGGACGGCGGCGTCCCCCGGCCCCGGGCCGGATGGACGTCTACGCCCCGATGACCAAGTTCCTCAAGCTGCATCGGAACGACCTCCCGACCTGCGCCAAGGCGGAGCGGGACGGGGAAACCAAGAGCAAGCGCCGGCCGCATCCGGAGATTCGGCGCCAGTTCCTGGCGCTGTGCCTCGATCCCGTCCGGGCCCGTGCCATCGTGCGGCGGCTGGGTCGCAAGGACGGCGTGACCCTCGAGCGCGTCATCGTGGGCCGCCTGCTCGAAGTCGCGCAGGGGTTCGTGCGTCGCCAGCTCGATGACGATGTGGGTATTCGCATCGCGGCGAGCCGTGAAGGCTGCACCTATCTCGAGTGGCGGATGAAGCTGATGGAGTTCCTCGATGCGACGCCCGAAGGGCTCACCCCGGATGACGGCGCGGAGTTTGTGCGGCCGCGCATCGCGGGCTGGGACATCGATCTCGATACCCACGCCATGCGGATCGTGCTGCGGTCGCAGGACCCGGCGCCGCGCCAGGTTAGGGCGTTGAGCATCTGACAAGACGGTAGACAAGGCGACGGTAAAGGACGGTAGATGAGGCGACGGTAAGGGGAATCACCCTTACCGTCGCTTTTTTACCGTCGCATAATTTACCGTCGCCCTATCTACCGTCGCCCTATCTACCGTCGTTTTATCGGAGACTCCATGCTTTCCCTGCTCGTCGCAGCGACTCTGGCTGTACAGCAACCGCCCCCTCCGCCTTCGCAAGACACGACAAAGCGCGACACCACCAAGGTCAAACTCGACTCATTGCCGCTGAAAACGACGCGTACCGTGAGCTTCGAGACGTCGGAGGGTACCTGGATCTCGCTCGACGTCTCGCCCGACGGCAAGACCATCGTATTCGAGCTCTCTGGCGACCTCTACACGATGCCGGTGACGGGCGGCAATGCGACGCGCATTACCTCCGGTCCGGCGTTCGATTCGCAGCCGCGTTGGTCCCCGGACGGCAAGCATCTCGTCTTCCTATCCGATCGCAGCGGCGCCGAGAATGTCTGGCTGTGTGACCCTGATGGCTCGCATAGCAAGGCGCTCACCAAAGGCACGAACAACTTGTACGCCTCGCCAGAATGGACGCTCGACGGCAATTACATCGTCGTGTCGCGCACGAGCGGGGTGCTCGGCAGCGTCTACGAGCTCTGGCTCATTCATAAGGATGGCGGTTCGGGCGCCGCGATGTTACGCGTGCAGGCCGGCCCCAACCAGCCGCCGCCGATGAACACGCTCGGCGCCGCCTTCGGCAAGGATCCCCGCTACATCTGGGTGTCGCGCCACCGTGGTGGGTTCGGCTACGATCTCCAGTATCCGCTGTGGCAGCTGGCGATCTATGACCGGCAGCAGGGCCGTACGTTCCTGCAGACCGACTTGTACGGTAGCGCCATGCGGCCGGTGCTGTCCTCGGACGGGAAGTGGCTGGTCTACGCGACACGCTACGACGCCGAAACAGGATTGCGCCTGCGCAATCTGCAAACGGGCGACGAGCAGTGGCTGGTCTATCCGGTGACCCGCGACGATGAAGAGTCCCGCTTCACGCGCGATCTGTATCCCGGCTTCTCGTTCACGCCCGACAACCAGGCGATCATCGTCTCCTACGGCGGCAAGATCCACCGCGTTGCCGTGCCTTCGGGGCAGGTGACCGACATTCCGTTTACTGCCAAGGTCGAACAGCAGCTCGGACCGCTGGTCCGTTTCGCCTATCGCGTGGACACCGGCGCCGTGTTGGTCCGTCAGATCCGTGATGCCTCGCCGTCACCCGACGGGAAGCGGCTCGCCTTCAGCGCGCTCGATCGGCTCTATGTGATGGACCTGCCGAACGGCACGCCGCGCCGGCTCACCACGGACACGGTACACGAGCAGGTGCCGCTTTGGTCACCTGATGGGGCGTGGCTGGCCTACGTCACGTGGAGCAATGCGGGAGGCTCGATCAACAAGGTGCGAGCAACCGGTGGGGCGCCGGTGCGTCTCACCACGGACCCCGCGTTTTACGACGCGCCCGTCTGGTCGCCCGATGGTCAACGGATCGTGGCGGTGAAAGGACCCCGCAGCCAGCGCCTCTCGGCACATTTCGGACCGGGATACGAACTGGTGTGGCTGCCTGCTGCGGGTGGGGCCACGACGCGCATAGCTCCATACGATGGATGGGGGCGACCGCACTTCACGAGGGATCCGACTCGGATCTTCTACTACGCCGGTCCCGAAGGGCTCGTCTCGATTCGCTACGACGGCACCGACCGGCGAGCGTATCTCAAAGTCACGGGCTACACCTATCCGGGTCCCGGCGCCGAGCCCAATCCTGCGACTGAGATTCTGATCAGCCCCGATAGCGATCAGGTGCTCGCGCAGGCCGGCAACAACGTCTACCTGGTGGCGTTGCCGCTGGTCGGAGGGCCGACGCCGAGCATCAGCATCTCCGACACCGCGAACGCGGCATTTCCAATTCATCGTCTGACGCACGTCGGCGGAGATTTCATCGGCTGGATGCCGGACGCCAAGTCGGTGTACTGGTCGATCGGCCGCAGCTTCTTCCGCTACGACCCTGCCGCAGCCGATTCACTCGGCAAAATCAAGGCCCGAGTGGACTCGCTGCGTTCCGACTCGCTGAAGAGCGACACCGGAAAGGCGTTTCCCGATTCCGTGCAGAAGCGGCTGAAGGCGCGCGCCGACTCACTCGCCAAGCTGCCGGCGTACGAGGGCCAGCGTGTCGATGTGACGATTCGCGCACCGCGCGACGTTCCGCACGGCACCGTAGTGCTGCGCGGCGCCCGCATCGTCTCGATGAAGGGTGATGAGGTGGTCGAGAATGGCGATCTCGTCGTCACCGACAATCGCATCGTCTCAGTCGGCCCGCGGGGGCAGGCACCGCCGGGCGCCCAGGTGATCGACGTCAGTGGCAAGACGATCATACCCGGCCTGATCGATGTTCATGCCCACCCCTGGCCCATCGGCGCATGGGGCATTCACGAGTCGCAGGTGTGGCAGTACCTCGCCAATCTCGCCTGGGGCGTCACCACGACGCGGGATCCGCAGACGGCGACGACCGACGTGCTTACGTACTCCGATCAAGTCGAGACCGGAGACCTGCTCGGACCACGCATCTATCACACGGGCCCTGGCGTCTTCTGGGACGAGAACTTCCAAAGCCTGGACGATGCGCGGAATGCGCTGCGGCGCTACAGCGAGTTCTACGGCGTGCATACGATCAAGGAGTACATGACCGGGAACCGCAAACAGCGCCAATGGGTCATCATGGCCGCGCGTGAGCTGAATCTGATGCCGACGACCGAAGGCGGTCTGGACTTCAAGATGAACCTGACCGAGGCCCTCGACGGGTATCCCGGCCACGAGCACGCCTACCCGCTGATGCCGCTCTATCAGGACGCGGTGCAGCTGATCGCCCAATCGGGCATCAATTACACGCCCACGCTGCTCGTGTCGTACGGCGGTCCGTTCTCGGAGAACTTTTTCTACGAGCGCTTCGACATTCACGACAATGCGAAGATCCGCCGCTTCATTCCACACGAAGAGATCGACCAGCGCGCCGAGCGGCGCGACTGGTTCCGGGAGAATCAGTACGTCTTCCCCCGCATTGCCTCATCGGCGGCCGCGATCCTGCGGGCCGGCGGATTCGTGGGCCTGGGATGCCACGGGCAGTTGGACGGGCTCGGCTGCCATTGGGAGATGTGGGCGATGGCGGCGGGGGGCATGAAGCCGCTGGAGGTGCTGCGGGTGGCGACGTGGGATGGGGCGCACGCGATTGGGTTCGAGCAGGATCTCGGGTCGCTCGAGCCGGGCAAGCTCGCCGATCTGATCGTGCTGGATGCCAATCCGCTCGAGGACATCCACAACACGAATACAATTCGATATGTGATGAAAAATGGGCGGCTGTATGAGGGCGAGACGCTGAATGAGGTGTGGCCTCGCCAGAAGACACTCCCACGCATGTGGTGGTGGGGAACTGAGCCGGCAAAGGCAGCTGAGACGTTGAGGTAGCAGGGAGGCGCCTCTTGGCGTCTCCCTCGACGTCTTTGATTCTGGGCGTCTCGTAGTTATCTTTCGGTCGCAAAGAACCGCGAGCTGGCATCCCTCCGGATAGTCCCGCTCAGGGACTCCGTCGCTGAACACACGCACGGTTTTCTCCCTCAGGTTCGAAACTGAAGCAACGTCCATGTCGAGATGAGATTGGCTTGTCTCGGGACGTGCGTGTGTACACGAAGGAGTAGTATGCCATTTGCAGCACTGGGCCTAGCGCCCGAACTCGTACGCGCGGTCGCCGACGAAGGCTACGCGCGTCCCACCCCCATTCAGGCCGAAGCGATTCCGCTCGCCCTGGCGGGCCGCGATCTCATCGGATCGGCCCAAACCGGCACGGGCAAGACCGCCGCGTTCGTGCTCCCGATCTTGCAGCGGTTGTCCCGCGGTACGCGCGGCGTGCTGCGGGCGCTGATTCTTGTGCCGACGCGCGAGCTCGCCGAACAGGTCGCCGCGAGCATTCGGGCGTACGGCCGGCACACCCATGTGAAGGGCGCGGCCGTGTACGGCGGCGTCGGGATGGAGCCGCAGACCCGCGCGCTCAAGCACGGCGTCGACATCGTCGTCGCGACGCCGGGTCGCCTGCTCGATCACATGGAGCGCGGTCACACCGATTTCTCGCACCTCGAGGTGTTGGTCCTCGATGAAGCCGACCGCATGCTCGACATGGGCTTCGCGCCCGACGTGCGGCGCATTCTGAGCGCCCTTCCGGAGGAGCGGCAGACGATGCTCTTCTCGGCGACGATTTCTCCGGAGGTCGACGCGCTCGCGCGGCGAGCGCTCAACGGCCACGCGTCGGTTGAAATCGGCCGGCGCGCGCAGACCGCCGAGGGGATCGAGCACGTGATCGTCGCGGTCGACAAACTCCAGAAACGCGGCGCGCTCGCGGCCATTCTCAAGGCGAAGCCCGCCGGTCAGACGCTGATTTTCACACGCACCAAGTACGGTGCGGACAAGCTGGTGACCTTTCTGAAGCGGGAAGGCATCGCCGCGAACGCGCTGCACGGCGACAAGGCGCAGAGCCATCGCACCCGCACGCTCGAGCATTTCCGCACCGGCGCCGCTGAAATACTCGTCGCGACCGACATTGCCGCGCGCGGCATCGACGTGGACGGCATCCGGATGGTGGTGAACTACGACGTGCCGCAGGACGCCGAAGTGTACGTGCACCGCGTGGGGCGCACGGCGCGCGCGGGCGCGCGCGGCCTGGCGCTGACGCTCATCTCACCGGATGAGTGGCTGCTGATGGCGGACGTCGAGCGGCTGATCGGCCAGACGTTCCCGCGGGAAGTGATTCCCGGGTTCGAGCCGTCGGTGCCGCCACTGCAGCCGAAGGCGGTCGCCGCGGAAACGGCGCGACCCGAGCGTTCGCTCAGACCGCGCCGTGGCATGTCGCGCCGGCGCTAGTCTTTAGTTTTCAGCGTCCGGATAAAGTTCGCAACGGGCGTCGCAGCCAGCGTCATCAACCGGATGCTGCCGCGTGACGCGAGCTCCACCGAGACACGGGCGATGGTCTCGTTGTCCGGACAATCCACGATACTGACGAAATCATAGGGGCCGAGCACGGCGTACTGCGCCGTGACCTTGGCCCCGAACTTTTCGATCTCCTTATTCACTTCCTGCAGCCGCTTGGGATTGTTCTTGAGCGATTTGGCGCCTTCGTCGGTCAGGTTGGATAGGAGGACGTAGGTGGGCATAGGCCTCAGCTCCGTTTTTCGATGGCCACATAATCCCGCTTCGCGGGGCCAGTGTACACCTGGCGCGGGCGGGCAATCTTCTGCTCCTTGTCGAGCAACATCTCCTGCCATTGGGCCAGCCATCCCGGCGTGCGGCCGATCGCGAAGAGCACGGGGAAGATGTCCACCGGGAATTTCATCGCTTCGTAGATGATCCCCGAGTAAAAATCGACGTTCGGATACAACTTGCGCGAGACGAAATACTCTTCCTGCAGGGCGATGCGCTCGAGCTCGAGGGCGATGTCGATCAGCGGATTCTTGCCGGTGACGTCGAACACCTGCTCGGCGATCTGTTTGATGATCTTGGCTCGCGGGTCGAAGTTCTTGTATACGCGGTGGCCGAAGCCCATCAGCCGGACCTCGCCTTTCTTGACGCGCTGGAGGTAGGCGGGAATCGCGTCGATCGAGCCGATCTCGCGCAGCATGCGGAGCACTTCCTCATTGGCACCGCCGTGCAGCGGCCCATAGAGGGCTGCCGCCGCGGCCGCCATGCACGAGTAGGGATCGGGGTGCGAGGAACCCACGCCGCGCATCGCGCTCGTGGAGCAGTTCTGCTCGTGATCGGCGTGCAGGATGAACAAGACGTCCAGCGCCCGCTCGAGCACCGGATGCGGGCTGTATTTCACCTCCGTCGTCTTGAACATCATGTTGAGGAAGTTGCCCGTGTAGCTCAGGTCGTTGTCCGGATAGGCGTAGGGCATGCCCACGGAATGCCGGTGCGCGAAGGCGGCGAGCGTCGGCGTCTTCGCGATGAGCCGGACGATCTGATTGCGGCGGGACTGCTCGTCCGCGATCCGCTTCGCCTCCGGATAGAACGTCGAGAGCGCCGCGACGGCGCTGACGAACATACCCATCGGGTGCGCGTCGTGGTGGAAGCCGTCGATGAACTTCTTGATGTTCTCGTGGATGATCGTGTGACGCGTGACCTGGTAGACCCAGGCGTCGAGCTCGGGCGCCGTCGGGAGCTCCCCGTGCAGCAGCAAGTACGCGGTTTCGAGGAACGTGCTCTTCTCGGCCAGTTGCTCGATTGGGTAGCCGCGGTACTGGAGGATGCCTGTATCGCCGTCGATGTACGTGATCGCGCTGCGACACGCCGCGGTATTCATGAACGCAGGGTCGTAGGCCATCAATCCGAAATCGTCCTCCGACGCCTTGATCTGCCGGAAATCGGCGGCGCGGACGGTTCCGTTCTGGATCGGAAGCTCGTAGCTCTTGCCGGTGCGGTTGTCGACGACGGTGAGCGTGTCCTTCGGCACTGCATGTCCCTGGAATTGGGGAGTCGAAAAGATAACTGGCTATCGGCTACCGGGTATCGGTCATGGCGTTTTCGCCCGATAGCCGATATCCCATAGCTTTCTTATCTTGCCCACCGTGGCTCAGCCAAGACCCAGTCTCTATCCAACCCGCTCGAGTGCGGGAGCCCTCCTGGGCCAGCAGCTCGCGGCCCGCGGCTACCAGTCATGCATCCTGCTCGGCATCACGCCGGAAGGTGTGGAGATTGCCGCCCACGCTGCCAAGGCAATGGGGGCGCAATTCGATGTCATCGTCGCGTCGTTCATAAAACTCGGCGCGAATCTCGCGCCAGTCGGAGCGATGGCCGAATCCGCGCCGGCGGAAATGGACCCCGACTTCCAGCCCGGGATGAACCTGCTCGAGAAGTTGCAGGCGGCGATCGATGAGTCACGGGCGCGGGTCAAACAGGACCTGGTGCTGTATCGGACACAGCGGCCCGTGAAGAAACTGGAAGGACGCACGGCGGTGATCGTCGACGGCCAGATCGTCTATCCGTGGAAGGTGCTGGCGGCGGCGAAGGCCGTCGAAGGGCTCGGCGCGCGTGAGGTCGTGATTGCGACGCCGGTGGCGGCCCAGCCCGCGGCGGATCGCATCCGCGCTCGCCAATACCCTCTAGTGTGTCCGAGCGTCGTGATGGAACAGGAAGGGCATCCTTCTCCCTATGGTGATGCGGGAGCGGATGCCCCGGAACGACTGAAGAGTATCATGATCGCCCACCAGGCGGCGTAGCTCGCTACTCCGGCAACTCCACGATATCCCGTTCCAACCAGCGGTGCTCGCCTGCGAGAATCTCCTGGGCGAGTTTGTAGGTCGGAACGTCTTCGTTCCTCCGCAATCCATTGAACTTCGACCGCACTCTGCGTCGAGCCTGCCGGCAGAACACGTCGGCTAAGTGCACGGCGCGCGCGCCCGTGCCGCGATCGCGCTGGTACAGGGCCTGCGCCCGCGAGCACGTCGCCGCCATCGCAAACAGCTCGCCCGCCACGTCCACCAGCCGAAACAGGACCGACTGCCGCAGCTCAAGCTTCGGCCCGAAGCGGATCATCGAGTGGAAAACGCTCCGCGCGAGCCGCCGGCAGCTGCGCTCGACGAACCGCACGTGCTTCGCCAGCCGCCCGAACTCCGCGTAGCGCGGCCACAGGCTCCAGCCTATCCAGCGTGACGGATACCACCAGCCGTAGAACCCCGCGGAACGGGCCAGCCCCCGCAGCCGCTCGCTGGTCGTCTTGCCCGGCATCACCACGTCGCCGGCGACCTGCAGATGCTTGTCCACCGCTTCGCGCGCGATGAACAGATGCATGATTTCCGATGAGCCTTCGAAGATCAGATTGATGCGGAAGTCGCGCATGATGCGCTCGACCGGGACCGGCGTTTCGCCGCGCGCGCGCAGCGAATCGGCCGTTTCGTAGCCGCGGCCGCCGCGGATCTGCACCGTGTCGTCGATGATGCGCCAGCCGGCCTCGGAGTTGTACAGCTTGGCGATCGCCGCCTCGAGCCGGATGTCGTAGCCGCCGCGCTCCGCCATCGCGCCGCACAACTCCGCGACCGCTTCCATCGCGAGCGTGTTGGCGGCCATCGTGCCGAGTTTTTGGGCAATCGCATCGTGCTGGCCGATCGGCCGGCCCCACTGCACCCGCTCGGCGGCCCAGCGGCGGGAGATCTCGAGGCAGCGTTTCCCCGCGGCGACCGACGAAATGGGCAGCGTCAATCGGCCGGTGTTGAGCGTGATGAGCGCGAGCTTGAGTCCTCTGCCCTCGCCCCACAACACGTTCTCCGTCGGCACGCGCACGTTGGTGAAGCGAATCACGCCGTTATAGAGCGCCTTGAGGCCCATGAAGTGACAGCGGTGCACCACTTCGACGCCCGGCCAATTGGTCTCGACGATGAACGCCGTGATCTGCTTCTTCTCTTTGCCGCGCACCATGTTCGACGGCGTCCGCGCCATCACGACGAGCAGCTCCGCCTTGGTGCCGTTGGTGCACCACAGCTTCTCGCCGTTCAGAACCCAGACATCGTCGTCGAGGATAGCGGTCGTTTCCATCGCAGCGGGGTCGGACCCGACGCCGTGTTCGGTGAGCGCGAATGCCGAGATCGCGCCCTTGGCGAGACGCGGGAAGTACTTTTTCTTCTGCGCCTCACTGCCGAACATCTTGAGCGGCTGGGGAACGCCGATCGATTGATGCGCGGAGAGCAGTGCGGTCAGCGAGCCGTCGACCGACGAGACGAGCTCGATCGCCTTCATGTACGAGAGCTGCGACAGGCCGAGCCCGCCATACTCGCGCGGAATCTTGATGCCGAAGGCCCCGAGATCCCGCAGGCCCTGAATCACGTCCTCGGGGATTTCGCCTTCGCGATCGATGCGATCGGAGTCGACCTTCTCGCGCAGGAAGCGTTCGAGCTTGTCGAGAAATGGTTTGGCGCGGGCGACTTCGTCAGGATCTTGTTCGGGGTAGGGATGAATCAGATCCATCCGCAGGTTGCCGAGGAAGAGCTCGCGGACAAAGCTCGGCGCAGCCCACTGCTCCTCGCGCGCCGCTTCCGCGACTTCACGCGCCTCTGCGGCGCTGACTGGGCGTTTCGGCTCGGCGAGGGTAGCCATGCTCCCTAAATGTAATATCTTCAGCCCGTTCAGCCCGCCGTCAGCCTTGTATGAAGGAGCTTCCTCATGACACGTATGGCCTTGCTGACCCTGCTGCTGGGGTTCGCGGCTGCATCGACCGTGCCCGCCCAGCGTCCCGTTCGCACCACACGGCCCCGGCCCCGGGCCGCCGAGCCGGCCGCCATCACGATCCCCTATCAGCGGTTCGCGCTGAAAAATGGCTTGACGCTGCTGGTCCATGAGGACCATAAAGCGCCCATCGTCGCCGTGAACATCTGGTACCACGTCGGCTCCAAGAACGAGAAGCCCGGACGCACGGGGTTTGCCCATCTGTTCGAGCACTTGATGTTCAACGGCAGCGAGCATTTCAATGATGATTATTTCCAGCCCTTCGAGCGTATCGGCGCGACGGATCAGAACGGCACCACGAATAACGACCGGACCAATTACTTCGAGAACGTCCCGACCAGCGCGCTCGATGTCGCGCTATGGATGGAATCGGACCGCATGGGCCACCTGCTCGGCGTGATCGACACCGCGAAGGTGAACGAACAGCGCGGCGTCGTGCAGAACGAGAAACGGCAAGGAGAAAACCAGCCGTACGGCAAGGTCAACCTGCTGATGGCCGAGGGCGCGTTTCCGCCCGGCCATCCGTATTCGTGGACGGTCATCGGGTCGATGGAGGACTTGAACGCCGCCTCGGTCGAAGACGTGAAGAACTGGTTCCGCACCTATTACGGACCCAACAACGCCGTCATCGTGTTGGCCGGCGACATCACGCCCGAAACGGCACGGCAGAAAGTCGAACAGTACTTCGGCGACATTCCCGCCACGCCGCCCATCGCGAAGCAGGACGTGTGGATCGCGAAGCGGACCGGTTCGCACCGGGAGATCATGCAGGATCGCGTGCCGCAGGCGCGCACCTACAAGCAGTGGAACATCCCGCAGTTCGGATCGGCGGACGGCGACTATCTCGATCTCGTGACCGACGTGCTCGCGGCGGGCAAGACCTCGCGGCTCTACAAGCGGCTCGTGTATGACGAGCAGATCGCGACCGACGTCGCCGCCTATGTGGACCTGCGGGAGATCGCCGGACAACTGGTGATTCGCGCGACGGCCAAGCCGGGTGGCGATCTCGCCCGCGTCGAGCGCGCGATCGATGAGGAGTTGGCCAGGTTCATCCAGACGGGTCCGACTCCCAGCGAGCTGCGCCGCGTCAAGACGCAATCGCGCGCCAACTTCATCCGCGGCATCGAGCGGATCGGCGGGTTTGGCGGCAAGTCGGACGTCTTGGCGATGAACGAGGTATACGCCGGCAACGCCGACCACTATCAGGCGACGCGCCAGCGCATCGCGACCGCGACCGCTGCGGACCTGCGATCGGCCGCCGCGCGCTGGCTGAGCGACGGCGATTTCGTCGTCGAGGTTCACCCGTATCCGTCATACGACGTCGTGGCGAGCGGCGCGGATCGCTCCAAGCTGCCCGCGGCCGGGACGCCGCCTGACGCCCGGTTCCCCGCGATCGCCCGCGCGACGCTTCCCAACGGTCTCAAGATCATGCTCGCCGAGCGTCACTCGATTCCGCAGGTGAACATGACGCTGCTCGTGGACGCCGGGTACGCCGCCGATCAGTTCGCGACGCCGGGGACCGCGAGTCTCACGCTCGACATGCTGGATGAAGGGACGAAGACGCGCACGGCGCTGCAGATCAGCGACACGTTGTCGCAGCTCGGCGCCAACCTGGGCACCGGCTCGCAGCTCGACGTCTCGAGCGTGTCGCTCTCGACCCTCAAGGACAATCTCGATCCCGCGCTCGACATCTTGGCCGACGTGATCCTCAACCCGTCGTTCCCGCAGGCCGATTTCCAGCGGCAGCAGCGGCAACGTATCGCGCGCATTCAGCGCGAGAAAGTGCAGCCCGTGCAGATGGCCTTGCGCGTCTTTCCGCAGCTGCTCTATGGCGCCAAGCATGCCTATGGCAATCCCCTCACCGGCTCCGGGACCGAGGAATCGGTGACGCGCATGACGCGGGACGACCTGGTACGCTTCCACCGGACCTGGTTCAAGCCGAATCACGCCACGCTCGTCGTCGTGGGCGACATCTCGCTGGCCGAGATCCAGCCGAAGCTGGCGCGGCTGTTCAGCCGCTGGCCGGCGGGCGACGTGCCGCAGAAGAACGTGAGCACCGTTGCCGATCTGCCGCGGCCGCTCGTCTACATCCTCGATCGCCCCGGGTCGGAGCAGTCGATCATCTTCGCCGCCGATCTGGCGCCCCCGAAAGCCAATCCGCACGAATACGCGATCGAGGCGATGACCTCACTGCTCGGCGGGCAATTCACGTCGCGTGTCAACATGAACCTCCGTGAAGCGAAGCACTGGTCGTATGGGGCGTTCACGCTCGTTTGGGATGCGCGCGGCCAGCGCCCGTTCATCGCCTACGCGCCCGTGCAGACCGACAAGACGAAGGAATCCATGATCGAGGTCGATCGGGAGCTGCGGGGCATTCTCGGCCCCAAACCGGTCGAGGCGGACGAGCTGGCCAAGGCGCAGGCGAATCTCACGCTCACGCTGCCCGGCAACTGGGAGACGATGGATGCCGTGCAAGGGTCGCTCGAGCAGCTGGTGACGTACGGCCTGGACGATCATTACTACGAGACCTACGCCCAGCGCGTGCGGGCGCTGACGATTCCCGACGCGACCACGGCGGCGCAGGACGCGATTCGTCCTGATCACCTCGTGTGGGTCGTGGTCGGCGATCGCTCGAAGATCGAAGCGGGAATCCGCGAGCTGAACTTTGGAGAGGTCCGGTTCCTGGATGCGGATGGGAAGCCGTTGGCGTCGCGTTGACCTCACCCCCTGACCCCCTCTCCGCAATGCGGAGAGGGGGAACGGGGGCTATGAGATGCGGACGATGGTGTCTCGCGACGTCAGCGTTGGAGTCAGCAACAACGCCGCGATCGCACCGCCGGTCATGCCGCCGAGGTGCGCGAAGTTGTCGATGAACGGCGACAGGAATCCTGTGAACAGTTGCCAGCCCGCCCACGCGGCGAGCACGAAGCCGATCCGCTTGTCGCGCACGTAGAATCGGTCGTGGTTTTTGTAGAGCATGACCGCCACCGCCGCCAACACGCCGAAAATCGCACCCGAGGCACCGACCGAGGGACCGGGTCCAGTCGCCAAGCTGAACGCTGCGCCGGTCACGCCGCTGCCGAAATACACCAGTGCCGTCCGCGCCGCCCCGAACGCATGCTCGCAGGCCATGCCGACGATGTACAGCGCCACCATGTTGCCGATCAG
>DASWCE010000303.1:0-2115 GCA_036390255.1 Gemmatimonadales bacterium
TCTGCTGCACCGGCGGCAGGCCGAGGGCCTGAACGGCGGCCAGCTCGAGTGCGCCCGCCGGGAGCGCCGCGCCGGGCGGCGCGCCGCCCAGGTAGGCGTCGAACAGGTTCGCCGGGTATCCGCTCGCCTGCAGCCGCGCGCGCACCTGCTCCGGCGTGAGGCCCGACTGCAGCAGGCGCTGACGAATCACGTCCGCCAGCCCGGGATTCTGCTGCACGGCTTCCTGGAGCGCTTGCTGCGCCTGCGATGGCGGTGGCAGGGGAGGGTTCTGAGCGACGCTGACGGGCGCTACCCCGACGAGCCCACCTACCACAATGGGGAGAAGGGAGAGGGGAGAGGTTCTCCCCGGTGCGCCGCACGGCGCCTGGGCTGCGAATGACCTCATCTGACCAGCTTTCCCCAAGGGCGGAGGGAACGGCCGGAGAACATGCGGGCTACGCCAAGGCGCGTCAAGCGTTCAGCGGTCTCGGGGCGGGCACCTCGTCCGTTGCGATCGAGCCACCGGCCGCCGATTCCCAGGCTCGAACGCTGGGCTCGGCGCGGCGATGATTCGCACCCGCCGGCGCGAAAACGATGACGCAGCACCGCCGCCTCGTCCCCAACGTTGACTCGGCCTTCTCGCCGAGCCGATATTGTGCGCATGGCGGTACGCCTGCTGCAAGGCCCCTTCACGGTGGACGACTACCAGCGGCTCGCCGAGCTGGGGGTCCTGCGGGAGCACGATCGCGTCGAGCTCATCGCGGGTCAGGTGGTCGCGATGACTCCCATTGGGGATCGCCATGCGAGCTGCGTGCGGCGCCTCAACCGCCTCCTTTCGCGAGCCCTCCTCGACGTCGCCATCATTGACGTGCAGGATCCCGTCGTGCTCAGCGAACACGACGCCCCCCAGCCGGATGTGGCGCTGCTCAAGGCCCGTGCCGATGCGTATCTGCAGCACCCCCGCTCCGCCGACACGCTCCTCGTCATAGAGGTCGCCGAGACCTCGCTGGCATATGACCGCGAGGTCAAAATCCCGCTCTACGCCCGCTCCGACATTCCGGAGGTCTGGCTCGTGGATCTGCCGGCCGATCATATCGACGTGTACCGGAACCCGAGCGGCGGGACATACGCCGACACCCGTTCGACGTCGCGCGGAGATACGCTCACGCCGCTGCGGTTCCCCCACGTGACCCTGCGCGTCGACGACATCCTCGGCTGAGGCGGGAATCCCAGACTCCGGAGCGTGGGTATCAGCTACGTGCAGGGCACCGTCCGCGGTCCTACCGGAAAGGAAGCGAGTGTTCGCTTCCTGATCGACAGCGGAGCGACCTACTCGCTCCTGCCCGAGCCGGTGTGGCGAGCCATCGGCCTCGAGCCCAAACGGGAGGTGGAATTCGTCCTGGCCGACGGCACGACGATCTGCCGGCCCGTCTCGGAGTGCCAGCTCGCGCTCTTCCAAGGCGAAGGCCATACGCCTGTCGTGCTGGGCCAGCCGGGGGATGCGGAAGCGCTGCTCGGCGTCGTCACGCTGGAGATCCTCGGCCTCGTCTTCGACCCCTTCCGCCGCACCCTCCAACCGATGCGCACGCTGCTGGTCTGAACGGCCTTGAGGAGGCCGGGGACGGAGATCAGGCGGCGACCCACCAGATCGACGGCGAGCAGGAACTCTTCCAGCGTGACCGCGCCGAGGATCGGCTCGGAACCCGGATTGCCGAAGACGACGATCGTCGGCTGCTCCCGCGCCCCGATCCTAAGCTGCGCCCACGCCACGGGGTAGTGCACCTCGCGTCCATCTGCCAGCACGAACGGCCGCTCCTCCTCAGGCGCGACGCCGACGCCTTCCAGCACGTCGCCGGGGACCCACGTGTACGTGGCCCCCGTATCCACCAGCGCGTCGAGAGGCGCGAATCGCTCCCCACCTCGGCGGCCCACCTGGATAGACACCCGGAAATGGCCCATCCCTGAACCTGGGCTGTGGCCGCCGGGAAACGGTAACCGAACCATTGCGTCCTCGGTGCGAGATCACGCAGGGCTCCGGCAATCTACGCTCGGCGGGGCCGAGTAAGCAAAGCGGCCGGGTTACAAGTAACGTCGCGTCAACATGTTTGGAGTCCCTGTGACAGGCATTACCGACGC
>DASWCE010000304.1:0-44184 GCA_036390255.1 Gemmatimonadales bacterium
GATGCGAGATGCGAGATGCGACGGTGCGTCCGCAGGGATCGGCGCCACGCTCCTCGCATCCCCCTCGCTTCCCGCATCTCGTATCTCCCATCTCGGCTTTAGATACTCCCACATCCCCTCCCGCCCGCCCTCGCGGCCGAAGCCCGATTCGCGGTAACCGCCGAACCCCGAGGCCGCGTCGAAGACGTTGGTGCAGTTCACCCACACCACGCCGGCCTTGAGCTTCGGTGCCACGTCGAGCGCGAGGTTGATGTTCTCGGTCCACACGCTCGCCGCGAGACCGTAGGGCGTGTTGTTCGCGAGCGCCACCGCTTCGGCCGGGGTGCGGAACGTCATGGTGACGAGCACCGGGCCGAAGATCTCCACCTGGGCGACGGTCGCCGCGGGAGAGACGTTGGTGAAGAGCGTCGGCGGGTAGAAGTAGCCCTCCGTGGGGCAGGCCCAGGACGGCTGCCACAGCGTGGCTCCTTCGGCGACGCCGCGCTCCACGAGCGTGCGGATGCGCTCGAGCTGGACCGGGGCGACGATGGCGCCCATGTCCACCGCCTTGTCGAGCGGCGAGCCCACGCGCAGCTTCTCCATGCGCGCCCTCAGCTTCTGCGTGAGCCGATCGGCGATGCCTTCCTGAACGAGCAAGCGCGAGCCGGCGCAGCACACCTGTCCCTGATTGAACCAGATCGCATCCACGACGCCCTCGACGACACTGTCGAGGTCTGCGTCGTCGAACACGATGAATGGACTCTTGCCGCCGAGCTCGAGCGTGAGCTTCTTGCCGCTGCCGGCGGTCGCCTTGCGAATGATGCGGCCGACTTCCGTCGATCCCGTGAAGGCGATCTTCTGCACGTCGGGATGCTCGACCAGGAATTTGCCAGTCGCCCCGGCGCCGGTGACGACGTTGAAAACACCCGCGGGCAGACCGGTCGACTGCGCGATCTCCGCAAAACACAGCGCGGTGAGCGGGGTGAACTCGGCGGGCTTCAGGATGACGGTGTTTCCGGCCGCGAGCGCGGGCGCAACCTTCCAGGCGACCATGAGCAGCGGGAAGTTCCACGGAATGATTTGCCCGACGACGCCGACCGGCACGTAGCCCGGGAACTCGGTGCCCGAGAGCTGCGCCCAGCCCGCGTGGTGATAGAAGTGCCGGGCGACCAGCGGGATGTCGAGATCGCGGGTTTCGCGAATCGGCTTGCCGTTGTCAAGACTTTCGAGCACGGCGAGGAGCCGGGAGTGGCGCTGTACTTCGCGCGCGAGCGCGTACAGGTAGCGGGCGCGCCCGTGCGCGGGAAGTGCAGCCCACACGGGAGCAGCGGCATGTGCGGCCGCGACGGCTGCGTCGATGTCCGCCTTGCTCCCCTGCGCGACGCGGGCCAACACCGCCGTCGTCGCCGGATTGATCGTCTCGAAATACTGATTGTCGGTGGGCTGGACCCAGCGACCGCCAATGAAATGCCCGAAACGCCCGTTGTCGTGCTGCCGGATCCACTCCAGCGCCGGGGCGTCGCTCTCGGGCGCCGGCCCATACTCCATCGTCTCGAAGAGCTTGGCGACGGTCGCCATCACACCATCGGGTGGCGGTGCGCGGCGGCGTAGCGGCCCGTCACGAAATGCTCGAGCTGCCGCTCGATGTCGGTGAGCAAGGAGCTCGCCCCCAACCTGAATAGGGAAGGCCGTAGCCAGCGGTCCCCCAGCTCTTCTTTCATAAGGATCAGCCAGTCGAGCGCCTGCTTGGCCGTGCGAATGCCGCCGGCAGGCTTGAAGCCGATCGTGGATCCCGTCCGCGTCTCGTACTCGCGAATCATCCGTGCCATCACGACACCAACCGGCAGCACCGCGTTCACGGACTCTTTGCCCGTGGACGTCTTGATGAAGTCAGCGCCCGCCATCATCGCCACCATGCTCGCCCGCGCGACATTGGTCAGCGTCGCGAGATCGCCAGTGCCCAGGATCGCTTTCATGTGCACGCGCCCCCCCCCTCCCCCGCACGCGTCGCGAAACGCGCGCACTTCGGCGTACAGCGCCGGCCAGTCGCCGGTGAGCGCGTGTGCGCGGGTGATCACGATGTCGATCTCCTGCGCGCCGGCCGCGACGGAGGCTTGCACCTCGTCGAGCCGTTGGGCGAACGGACTGAGTCCCGCGGGGAAGCCGGTGGAAACAGCAGCGACCGGAATCCCCGAGCCCTCGAGCGCGGCCACGGCGGTCGGCACCAGCGCGTGGTAGACGCAGACCGCGCCGACCTTGATGTCGAGGTGACCAACCCCGAGCGCCTCAATCAGGTCGGGTCGCAGCGGGCGCCGGGCTTTGGCGCAGAGCCGCAGTACGTTCCCCGGCGTGTCGTCACCCTGCAGCGTCGTCAGGTCCATGCAGGTGATCGCCCGCAGCAACCACGCCGCCTGCCATTCCTTCTTTACAGTGCGGCGCGTGGGGATGGTCGCGGCGCGGCGTTCCACCGCGCTGCGGTTCACCCGCAGGCCGCGGATGGCATCGAGATCGAGCGGCATTCCCGGATTGCGGTCGTCCTGGGAGGGAGGAACCGGCCGGGCGACGCCGACGGGACGAAGCCGTTCGGATGTGACCTTCATGTTGGCGGGAGCATGCGGATCGCTGCTGGAAAAGTCAACGCGAGACGGGAATTCCCGCGCCCTGACGGCACGCGTCAATGGCGTGCGGCTCCTGCGCGCGGAGGCACTGCTCCTCGCGCGCCGGCAGGTCCGCGAGCAGCGTGGCGATTTCTTCGCCCAGCGCATGATAGCACGTCGGTCCGCCGGCCTCATTCGCGACGATCTGGCAAAAGGCGAACGCCGGGGGCGTAGTGGCGGTCCAATCCACGAGCGCCTTCACCGCACCGAAGTAGCAGGCGGGACGGTAGGGCTCAGCCGCCTTGTGGCAGAGATCGGCCGTCTTCTGCGGATCGCGCAGCGTGTACGACGTGATGTCGCGACCCAGGCTTTGAAAGCAGACGGGACGCACGCGCGCGGGCGCGCGGGCGCAGGATTTCGCCGCGTCGCCGAGGTTGCCGTGATTCAGATTCAGCATAACCGACGTCTGCATCTGGTAGCAGGCGCCCAAGTAGCGGTCGGCCATGATCGAGCAGGGATAGAGTGGATCAGCGGGATCCATGGCCTTGAATGTCGTGCCCATCGCCATGTGGTGGTGGCTATGCGCGGCCAGCATGGTCGCGGGATGGTGCGGCGCGGTCGCGTTGATCACGCTTTCCATGAACGCGCCGCCATAACACGACTCGCGATCCCAGCCGTCGGAGAGGAGATCGCAGTCGGTGAGCGCGCGCGGCAGATCGTGGCCATACAGCATCGTCAAGCCGTGGCCCATGCCGTGCACGCACTGGAACAGCACCCAGCGACTCGCGCCGGGCTGCTTAAAGGGCTGGCACAACGCCTCGACTTCCGGCTGAGTCACTTGATCGCGCGATTCGAAGTAGGCCTGGATCACGCCATGGCGGCAACCGGACGAGAAGCCGTCGCCGCAGGCCGTGAACGTGGCCGGAATATCGGTGGAGAGACCGAAGGCCTCGATCCCGATGCCGTGCGAGTATTCGTGCGCGTGCTCCGTGGCGTCGGGATCCGCGGCCGCGATCGCGTCTAGCGTCGCCACCGCATCGGCCACGCCGTGCTTTTTGAGCCGCTCCGAGAGCAGCTGCGAGTAACAGGTGCCGCGTGCCTCACCAGCGAAGCGAAGGCAGCCAGCGCCCGGGTTACCGCCCTTCCCCACCTGCGGCGCAAAGCGACTGGCGGCGATGCCGGCTACGGCGACTGCGCCGATTGCGATGAGCAACCTCTGCGTTTGCGTCATGGTACAACAGTAATGCGCTTGCGTGTGTGATTCCAGATTCCTAAGCTTGGACCGTGTCCCGCGTGATCGTCGTAGCGGACGCCCATCTCGGTCAGGTGCCGCCCGCCGTCGGGACGGCGTTGCACGCCTTTCTCGACGAGGTGCCCCAGCCGGACGATCATCTGGTGGTGATGGGCGATCTCTTCGACTTCTGGTTCGAGTATCCGAGCGTCATTCCCCGTAAACATTTCGCCACCGTCGCCAAGCTGCAGGAGGTCCGCGCGCGCGGTGTGCCGATCACGTTCGTGGGCGGCAATCACGACCGTTGGGGCGGCTCGTTTTTCACGCGCGATCTGGGGATTCAATTCTTCGGCGGCGCAGCCGAACTGGAGTTGAACGGGCGACGCGCCTTCATCGCGCACGGCGATGGACTCACGGAGCAGCACTGGAGCGGCGCGCTCATGCACCGGTTCACGCGCCACCCGCTCACCGTCGCCGTGTTCCGCCTCCTGCACCCTACCATCGGCTTCTGGATCGCGGATCTGTTCTCTCGGCATCTCGCCGACAATACCAAGGACCGCGCCGTGCTCGATCGTGCTGCCGCCGCGCAGCGGAAGTGGGCGGCCGCTTTCCTGGAGCGGCATCCCACCGTGCAGCTCGTCATCATGGCGCACACGCATCGGCCGGTGGTCGATCGACTGCCAGATGGTCGCGCCTATCTGAATCCGGGCGCGTTCCTAGACGGTGGGCGCTACGCCGTCATCACGCCCGAGGCTGTGGAGTTGAAGCAGTTCACAACGGCACGACCTCGACCTGCTTGAGCTTCGCTCCCAAAAACAGCGCTCCGACTTTCCGAAAATGCGGCTCGTCGTCCGATACGACGAAGCGGTGATCGTGCGCGCCGCCGTTCGCCAGTAGGTTCAGCCGCTCCAGTTCCTTCGATACCGCCGTCGCGGTCTCCTCCGCTGAGTCGACCAGCTTCACGTCCGGCCCCCCCGCCATGACCCGGGCGAGCAGCGGCTTGAGCAACGGGTAGTGCGTGCAACCGAGCACCAGCACGTCGACCTTGGCGCGCTGCAGCGGCGCCAGATAATCGCGCGCGATGAGCTCAGCGGCGGGATGCTCGAACCATCCTTCTTCGACCAACGGGACGAACAGAGGGCACGGCTGGCTGTACACACGCGCATCGGGGCGGAGTGCCTTGATGGCGCGCTCGTACGCCCCGCTCGCGATCGTGCCGGCGGTGCCGATGACGCCGATCGTTCCGGTCCTGGTCGCGGCCACAGCGGCGCGGGCACCCGGCTCGATCACGCCGACGACGGGCACCGACGAATGCGACTGCAGGTAGCCGAGCGCGTGCGCCGTGCTCGTGTTGCACGCCACGACGACCGCCTTCACCCCGCGATGCAACAGATAGGCGAGGATCTCGGCGCTGTAGCGCCGCACCGTGTCGGGCGACTTCGGGCCGTACGGGACGCGCGCCGTGTCGCCGAAGTAAATGACCGACTCGTGCGGCAGGCGCTCGAACAGCGCGCGTGCCACCGTGAGCCCTCCGATTCCCGAATCGAACACGCCGAGCGGGGCGTTATTCATGCACCGGGATGCTCACGCCGATCCCGCCGGGGAACGCGCGGACTTTGAGATCGGGGGGGAAATCGCGCAGGTGGGCCGAGACGTAGGCTTCGGCACCCGAGAAGAGATGATTGAAGACCCAGAGCACGAGCCAGTCTTGCACCTCCTGGCGCTTGAGCCGGAGGTTTTTCGAGTGAATCTCCTTAAAGTAGTTCGCTTCCTGTTGCGCCTTGAACGTCATCATGGCCGTTACGCCTTCCCAGGCCACAAACGCCGCACCTGTCATCGGCCGCCCCGTGGCCGCCTGGCCCCATCCCGGAAGAAGGAAAGACCGGAAGAATGCGCCCATGGGCCTCACACCTCTATGCATCGTATCCGCCGGGAGGATCATGCGAGCCGTATCGGCGCGTGTCGTATCCTGCCCTGCAAGTCGGCACGTCGGCACGATGGCAAGAGCGATCACCAATGCAACGTGCCGGCGTGCCGTCGTGCCGACGTGCGTCTTCATCGCGCCACCAACACGTTCAATCGTCCCCGCTCCAGCTCCACCGTGCATTCGTTCACTCCTGGCTCCCGCAATTCACCGTCGACATGCAGCATCAGCGGTTGCGCGGGCGAGCGTACCACGAGCTTCGCGGTCTTGATGAGCGCCACCTCCCGCATCTTCACGTGCGTCCCGCGCATGACGCGCGGAATGGCCACGAGAAATCGCGGCAGCGAGACGCGCCGGATCAAGCAGACATCCAGCTTCCCATCGGCGGGATCCGCGTCCGGGGCAAAGCGATAGCTGCCTCCGGAGGTCGTGCCGTTGCACACCTCGATCATCATCATGTACCCGCGTTCGTGAAACCCGGCTGCGGTGACATCGAAGACCATTGGCTCGAACTGGAAGAATGTCTGCACGACGGGCACGAGGTACGACAGAAACCCTCGCAGATGCTGCATCCGGTTCCGGGTTTTGACGACGGCCGGGGCGAACCCGAATCCGACACTGTTGACGAACCACTCTCCCGCGACCCGGCCAGCATCGAAGCGACGGGAGCGGGCGGTCACGAGCCGCGCGACGGCGTGCAGCGGGTCGTGTCCGAAGAGACCCAGCAGCTTGGCGAAATCGTTCCCCGAACCGATCGGGACGACCCCCAGTGCGGCGTCCGTGTTGCCGCCCAGCAACCCGTTCGCCACTTCATGGACAGTGCCGTCGCCACCGACCGCCACCACATGCTTGGCCCCCTGGCGGACGGCTTGCGCCGCCAGCACTTGGGCGTGACCGGGACCCTCGGTGCGGACGACATCCACCGCCCACCCCTGCGCCCGGAATGCGCGCGCGACGATCGACTCGACGCGGCGTGCCGCGCCTCGCCCCGCAGCAGGATTGAGGATGACATGGGCATGAAGCACGCGGCAGACAAGATATCATCTCGTCTGCCGCGTAAGGGACTACAGAGTTAGAACTGGATGCTATTTCGCCAGATAGTGTTCGTCCCAATCGACCGCGAACTCAACAGCGCAGCGCCCGCACAGCACCTTGCTGGGCTTGCCGCGCAGCGGCACGCGATCGCGGCACGAGGGGCACACGAGATACCGATCACCCATCTCCACCGAACGCGGCACATTTCGTGGCCGCGGGACGACGGTCCATTTGCGCGGTGGCGTGCTCGACATCTGGAGGAAGGCGCGGACGACGGCGACGGGTGTGCCTTTCACATCGACGACGGCGGCCAGCCCTTGGGCCTTGATGAGCCGGTACCAGGCGCCGCGGCGCAAACTGCAGTTCACATCGGCTTGGAGACGAGCCCACACCATCAGTCACTCTCGGGCAGCGAAGGGGCGATAAGAGTAACCCTGGTCCAACCGAATCCGAAGTGATGATTGTCACCCTAGACTTTGACACCGGCCTCGGGCCAGTTGATCTCGAACTCCTGCCGGCATTTCACGCACTCATGCGTCTTGGCGCGCTTGGGGAGGGGCGCGCGCGCCCGGCAGTTGGGGCAGACGCCGTATGTTCCCCGAAGCTGCGGCGGCGCCCTGCGATTGTCCTTCACGCCTTCCACGACACTCCAACGTTGCGGCGGGCGCCGCTGGATGTCGAGCCACGCCCGCAGCACGCCGACGCGTCGGTGGTTCACTTCGATAACAGCTTGGAGATCATTGAGTTCGAGGACGCGGTACCATGCGCCGCGGCGGAGCTTGAGCGGAACCTCGTCCTGAACTCGAGCAAAAAGAAGCGCCATCACGACTCCTGGTAAGGGAGACGAGAAGGGCGCGGGCACAATATATGGTTTACGGACCGGCGCAACAGTCAGGAGTTATCCCAGCCGATATCGAAGTATCCGTTGCACTTGGGGCAGCGCATGCTGACGGCGCGCTCTTCCAAGCAGGCGCGCTCGCGGCAGTTGGGACAAACACCATAGCGCGGTCCCCAGGAGGTCGGCAGCCGTGGCGACCGCGCGGGCCGGGGGACGACGGTCCAGCGCGTGGGACGTGAGGGAAGGATCTCGATTGACGGTCGTGGCACGGGGGTAAGCGTCCCGTTGACGTCGAGCAGCGCTTCCATCGGCGTGAGCCGCACAACGCGATACCATGCGCCGCGCCGCAAGTGGCCTGGTTCCGACGGACGGATACGAGCCCATTGTGCAGTAGCCATCGTCCCTCCGAGGGTCAGCTTGTATACGATTGGCAAACAGGGGCGAGAACGCAACTGCAGACGTGGCGGGAGCGTGTAGGAATCGAACCTACCGAGGCCCGTTAGAGCCCCAAACAGTTTTGAAGACTGGTCAGGCCACCAGACCCAATCCGCTCCCTTACGCCGCGTCACTGCTTGATCGCGATGACCTCGATCTCGACACGCGCGCCTTTGGGCAGCCCCGCCGCCTGCACCGTCGAGCGCGCCGGCTTGTGCGAGCCGAAATGCTTCGCATACACCTCGTTCATCTGCGCGAAGTCGGCCATGTCCGCCAAATAGACTGTGGTCTTGATCACATTTTGCAGTGTCGTCCCCGCGGCGGCGAGCACTGCCCTAAGATTCGCCAAGACCTGCTCGGTCTGCTCCGCCGTCGTCCGGCCGACGAGCTCGCCGTTCTTGGGATCGAGGGCAACCTGTCCCGCGGTGAACACCAAGCTATCGGTCATGATCGCCTGACTGTAGGGGCCGATGGCCTTCGGTGCCGCGTCGGTCGCGACGACGCCCAACCCACTCACTTTGCGCATCAGAACAGTCCTTCGATCGTCCCGTCAGGAAGAAGCCGGATCCGCTCGGCGGCGGGAGCCTTGCCGAGTCCCGGCATGGTCAGAATGTCACCCGAGAGCGCGACGACAAAACCGGCCCCGGCGGAGGGCAGGATGTCCCGCACGTGGAGCGTGAAGCCGCTCGGCGCGCCGAGCTGCGTCGGGTCGTCGGTCAAGGAGTACTGCGTCTTGGCCATGCAGACCGGCGTCTCGCCGAGCCCAAGCTTCGGCAACAGCTCGAGCGCACGCTCGGCCGGCGGGGCAAACGCCACCGCGGCCGCGCCGTACATCTCGCGCGCAATCGTCTCGATTTTTTCGCGAATGGGCCGGCGTTCGTCATACAGCGGCTTGAACGCCGCCTTGCTCGTCTTGAGGAGCCCCAGCAGCGATTCCGCGACGGCGAGGCCCCCTTCCCCACCCTTCTCCCAGACGTCGCACCGCACGACCTCCACACCTTCGGCGGCGCCGACGGCTCGCACCGCTTCGACTTCTCCGTCGGTGTCGGTGACGAAGCGATTGAGCGCCACGAGCGCCGGAATCCCGAACTTCTTCACGTTGCGAATATGACGGCGGAGGTTTTCAGATCCACGCTGCACGGCAGCAGAGTCAGCCATGGCCAAGCGGTCCTTCCTCACGCCGCCGTGCATCTTCAGGGCGCGCACGGTCGCGACGATGATGGCAGCCTCTGGCTTCAGCTCTGCGAAGCGGCATTTGATGTCGAAAAACTTTTCGGCGCCCAAATCGGCGCCGAATCCTGCTTCCGTCAATACGATATCCGCCAGTGCGAGTCCCAGCTTTGTGGCCGCGACGGAATTGCAGCCATGCGCGATATTGCCGAACGGCCCGCAATGCACGAGCGCCGGGCCGCCCTCGAGCGTCTGCACGAGATTTGGATTGATGGCGTCCTTGAGCAGCAGCGTCATCGCGCCCTGTGCCTTGAGGTCGCCGGCGCGCACCGGGCTCTTGTCGCCGCGCAGACCCACGATGACGCGGGCCAGCCGCGTCTCGAGATCGGCGATCCCAGTCGCCAGCGCCAGAATCGCCATGATTTCCGAGCCGGGAATGATGACGAAGTGCTCTTCCCGCGCCGGACCGGCATTCACGCCCCCCAGTCCGACGACGAGGTGACGCAGGGCGCGGTCGTTCATGTCAATCGTGCGCGGCCAGGTAATACGGCGGACATCGAGCCCGAGCGCATTGCCGTGATGCAGCTGCGCGTCGAGCATGGCGGACAGCAGATTGTGCGCGCTCGTGATCGCGTGGAAATCGCCCGTGAAATGGAGGTTGATGTCTTCCATCGGGACGACCTGGGAATAGCCGCCGCCCGCCGCGCCGCCTTTCACCCCGAACACGGGACCGAGCGATGGCTCCCGGATCGCGAGAATCGCATTCTTGCCGAGTTTTCGCAGCGCCTGCGTGACGCCGACGGTGACGGTGGACTTGCCCTCGCCCGCGGGCGTGGGGTTGATGCCGGTCACGAGCACGAGCCGGCCTTTGGTGGACCGCCGGTCGAGCGCGCGGATCGAGATCTTCGCCTTGTACCTGCCATAGAGCTCGACCTCGTCGTCCGACAGTCCGAGCTCCGCCGCGACGTCGCGAATCGGCCGCAGCTTTGCGGCCTGGGCGATAGCGATGTCCGAAGGAATGCCTGTGGCGGTGGCGGTCATAGCGTGGAGTCGATGCGGGAGCCAAAGCAGCGGCGGGCGTTCGCGGTGGTTTGCTGCACCAGGCTTGCGACCGTCTCGCCACGCAGCTCAGCCGCCCGCGCCGCGACGTCCCGGACGAAGCCCGGCTCGTTGCGCCGGCCCCGGTGCGGGACGGGGGCCAGGTATGGCGCATCCGTCTCGAGCAAGAGCCGATCGGCGGGGCACTCGCTCAGGCGAGGCTGCAGCGTCCAATTCTTGAAGGTGATCATGCCGCTGAACGAGAAATATGCATTGATCGCTAGCCCCGCATCCCAGACGCCGTCCCCGGATGAAAAGCTGTGCAGCACGACTGCAGGCGGACGTGGCTGCAGGGAGCGTAACATCGCGGCCATGTCGGCATCGGCTTCGCGAGCGTGCACGATGACGGGCTTGCCGAGCTCCGTCGCGAGCTCGAGCTGCGCTGCGAACGCATTGCGTTGGATCTCGCGGGGCGCATGCATATGGTGGTAATCGAGTCCCGTTTCCCCCACTGCCACCATTGCCGGCGCCGCGAGCAGCTCGCGCACGCGCTCGCGCGCCGTATCGGACCACTGGCGCGCCTCGTGCGGATGGACCCCGGCGCTCGCGGAGAGCCCGCTGGTGCCGCGCGTGAGCGCCGCGGCACGCTCGCTTCCCGCCAGCGACTCACCGATCACCACCACGTGCGTCACGCCTGCCGCCCTGGCGCGGGCGAGGACGGCGTCGCGATCGGCGTCAAACGCGGCATCGCCCAAATGACAATGGGTATCGACCAGGTAGGGGCGCAGCATGCTGCGCCCCTCCTAGCGTGCTGGCTGCGGCGCGCGCGGCGACGGTGACGACGTTGGTGTCGGCGGCGGCGCAACCGGCGGCGTCGCCGGTACGCGGGCGCCGAACGTGCGTGCGCCGCGCGCGTCCTCGCCCGGCCAGCGCTTCTCGATCCAGAGCAGCACCGGCGCCGCGATGTAGATCGACGAGAACGTACCGGTGAAGATTCCGAACGACATGACCCACGCGAACGGCCGAATCACTTCGCCCGCCAGCAGCAGCAGTGCGAAGGTCGTCGCAATGGTGGTTCCGTGCGTCAACACCGACCGCGGCAACGTCTCGTTGATCGACAGGTTGAGGATTTCGTAGAGATTCTGGCGCCGGTACTTGCGTAGGTTTTCGCGCACGCGGTCGAAAATGATGATCGTGTCGTTCAGCGAGTAGCCGACCACGGTGAGCACCGCGCCCACGACCACGAGACTGACCTCGAGATGCATCACGCTGATGAAGGCGATCGTGGCGACAATGTCGTGGGCGGTTGCCACGACCGCGGCCAGGCCGAACCGCCACTCGAAGCGGAAGGCCAAATAGATGAGGGTCACCACGAAGCTGAAGAGGATCGCAATGAGCGCCTTGCCCTGCAGCTCGCGGCCCACTTTGGGACCCACCGCCTCGCGCCGGGAAATCTGGTACTGTCCCGCACCTGCGCTCTGGTCGAGCGCCCGCGCCACGGCGTCGGCTACCGCTTGGGTGCCGGCCTCGCCCTGCGACGCTTGCGCGCCGATTCGCGCGCGCACCACGTATGACGTGTCGGAGCCGAAATTGTAGATGTCGGCGCCGGTGAGCCCGACCTGATCGAGCGCCGCGCGGATGTTTCCCGTCGGCACCTTATGGACCACCTCGAACTGCACCAGCGTCCCGCCGGTGAACTCGATGCTGTAGTTGAGGCCGCGGGTCAGGAGGAAGCCGAGTCCGACGAGCATGATGGCGCCCGTGAGGGAAAACGCCCAGCGGCGCCACTTGATGAAATCGTAGTTCGCGTTCGCGAAGAGTCTGATCATCAGATACTCAGGGTGACCATGTCAGGCCGCCGTTGCAGCCACATGAGGAACAATGTCTTCACCACGAAAATTGCCGAGATCATCGACGCGATGATGCCGATGATGAGCGTGATGGCAAAGCCCTGCACCGGACCGGTGCCGACGGCGTAGAGAATCAGCGCGGTGAGGATGGTGCTCACGTTCGAGTCGACAATGGCGTTCATCGCGTGCAGGAAGCCGTCATCGACCGCCAGCCGCAGCGACTTGCCATGGACCAGCTCTTCGCGAATACGCTCGAAGATGAGCACGTTCGCGTCGACGGCGATGCCGATCGACAGCACGAACCCGGCGAGGCCTGGCAGGGTGAGGGTGAAGCCGAACGCCGCCAGCCCGGCCAGCGTGAAGAGGCAATACAGGGTGAGCGCGGCGACCGCGAGCGCGCCCGAGACCCGGTAGTAGCCGATCATGATCACGATCACAAGCACCACGCCGACGACGCCGGCCAGTACGGCGTCGTGGATGGAATCGGCGCCGAGGGTGCCGCTGATGGTGCGCTCGTCGACGATCGTGAGAGGTGCGGGCAGCGCGCCCGCCCGCAGCACCAGCGCCAGGTCGCTCGCCTCCTGCAGCGATTTGTTGCCGAGCTCGATCTGGCCGTTGGCGCCGATCTGCCCGTGAATCACGGGGGGCTGCCCCTGGACGCGCCCATCGAGAATGATCGCCATGTAGTCGTTGATGTGCCGGGCGGTCTCTTCCGAGAACTTGCGGGCGCCGCGGTGGCTGAGCTGGAACGGCACGATCGACTGGTTGGTCACCGGATCGCGCCGGGCAACCGCCTTGACCAGCTCTTCCCCCGTGATGATCGGCTTTGACTCCACCGCGTAGAGCGCACGGTAGGCGCGGGCGCCCCGCGACTCGGACTGCGCGCCCCAACGCAGCTCGATGCCGCGCGGCATCGCTGTCTTGACGTCGGGCCGCTGAATGAGGCTGTCCACCAGCGGCCACTGTTCTTCCGGCACGAGGTACTCACCGGGCAGCTGGCCCTGGAACAACAGCGAGGAGAGCACGCCGGGGGCGTTCGCATCGGCGGCGGAGTCGCGCGCGGCCTTCGTGGTGTCGCCGCCGAATAACTGCGCGACGGCCGACGGCGCGGCGGCGCCGCGCGCCTTCACGCCCGCACGGCGCAGCGCGGCGTCCATCTGCGGCAGCGCGTCCTTGAACAGGTTCTTCATGTCGGTGATACGGAACTCGAGGAATGCCGTGCGCTCAATGACACCCCTGGCGCGGGCGGGATCTGTCTCGCCGGCGAGTTCGACGATGAGGCGGCAGCGGCCCTGGATCTGCACCACGGGTTCCTTGGTACCGAACTCGTCCATGCGCGTGCGGACGACGCGCTGCGCGCGCTGGATCGCGTCGGCGCAGTCGGGCACCGGACCCTTGGACTGGTCCACCTCGAGCGCCAGGTAAATGCCGCCGCGGAGGTCGAGCCCCAGGTTGATCGGCACGCGCCGCACCGTCGTGTCCTTCATGGCGCCGGTCGCGATGTCGCGTATGCGCATTTTCGTATTGCGCGGCACCAGGGACACGATGCTCAGAATGATGAGCGCGCCGATCACGTACAGCCGCTGCCGAATCTTCCCCATCGTTATCGTTTCTCTCTATCGGTTGAGGGTCGCCCGCGCCGCCTGGCGGTCGCGCTCGAGCTGCGCCACCAGCGCGTCGCGGGACGGAAACGCCTGCACGGCACGCAGGCGACGGACCCATTCCACCTGCACCGTCTCGCCATACACGTCGCCGTCGAAATCGAACAGATGGATCTCGAGCGTGCGCGTCTCTTCGCCAAATGTCGGCCGGGGGCCTTGATTCATCATGCCCCCAAACCGCTTGCCGCTCTCCCCTCCGCCCACTCCGATGGTCACCCGCACCGCATAGACTCCGTCGGGGGGCAGAAGTTTTCGGATGTCGGGCGGCGCGAGATTCATCGTCGGCACACCGATCGTCCGACCTCGCCCTGCCCCGCGCACCACACGTCCGTGAATACTGTATGGCCGCCCCAACCAGCGCGTCGCGGAGTCCAAATCCCCGTGGGCTACGCCCGCGCGAATCAAGGTCGACGCAATCGGTTGACCATTGTCGCGCACGGCATCCACGACCGCCACGGCGAAGTTCTGCGTTTGCGCCAGCCGTTGCACCAGCTCCACGTCGCCGGCTCGCCCGCGCCCGAACCCATGGTCATATCCCATTACGAGCTCGCGCATCGCGTACTCGTCGCACAACCGCTGGACGAACACCTCCGCGTCGAGCTGGGCGACGGCCGGGGTAAACGGCATCAGCACAAACCGCTCGATGCCAGCCGCCACGACCAAGAGCTCTTTCTCGTCCGGCAGCGTCAGCAGCTTCGGCGCCGCCGCCGGGTTCACCACGGCGAGCGGATGCGGGTCGAACGTGACGAGGACGCTCGCCAGTTTTCGCGACCGCGCCCGACGAGTCACCTCCGCCAGCACCGCCTGATGACCGCGGTGCACGCCATCGAAGGTACCCACCGTCACGACGGCGCCGCTCATGTGTCCGCCGCCACAACGACGCGGGGCTTCAGAAGCTCACCTACCTGGTCGGCGACGGCTAGCAGCTCATCGCCTGCAAAGACCGCTATCGGCTCCCGGCTATCGGCTATCGGCGGCGTGGCGCTCTGAATCGGTCTTCCGTGCACCACCGCATCCCGTTCCTTTTTATCTACCTGGCGGCGCGGGAGATGCGCGACGAGGATCGCCGCATCCTGCAACGCCTCAGGCGTCACGGCCTCGGGTCCCACCGCATCCGCCAGCCGCAGCGGTCCGACGGCCGTCCGCTGAAGCGCGACGAGATGCGCGCCACACCCCAGTTTCGCCCCGATATCGCGGGCCAACGATCGCAGATACGTGCCGGCACTGACAATGGCGCGAAACTGCAGATCGGGGACCGTCGCCTGCACGATCTCGAGCTCGCGGATTTCGACCGCGCGTGGCTCGGGTGCGACCACCTCCCCACGCCGCGCACGGCGGTAGGCTCGCTCGCCCGCGATCTTCACCGCCGAGTACGCCGGCGGCCGTTGCTCGTAGCCGCCGCGGAAACTCGCGATCACATCGGCCAGCTGCGCCGGCGTGATGCCCGTCCACGACGCCGTCGCTACGACCGCACCGGTCACGTCGTCCGTATCCGTCGTGACGCCCAGCCGGATGACGCCTTCGTATGTCTTCGGCCAATCGGCCGCGAACGGCGCAAGCCGCGTGGCCCGTCCGACCACCAGCACTAGCAGACCCTTGGCGAACGGATCCAGCGTGCCCAGGTGGCCCACGCGCTGCTCGTCGAGCGCGCGCCGGACGATGTCCACGACATCATGGGACGTAGGGCCGGCTGGCTTGGCGACCAGGACGAGCCCCCCCCCGCTGTCTCTCAGTCGTCCGACTCCTTGAGCTCCTTCAACACCCGATCGATGCGCTGCGCGTGCTCGAGCCCGCGATCCAGGTGAAAATGCAGCTCGGGGCTCGTCCGCAGATGCAGCTCGTTCGAGAGCTGCGCGCGCAAGAACCGCGCGGCGCTCGCCAGTCCCTCGAGCGACTTCGCCTTTTCCTCTTCGCTGCCCATTACACTGACGCGCACGTTGGCATGCGCCAGGTCGGCCGACACATCGACGCCGATCACGGTCACGAACCCGATCCGCGGATCGCGCACGGCGCTCGTGAGAAACGCGCCGACCGATTGCCGGATCAGCTCACTTACCCGCTCGGGCCGATGACTGTGTCGTCTCATATCACAGATAGCTCGTGCTGGTATCGACGATGCGCGCGCCATCCGCCCCCGCCACCAGCTGATCCGCCTCGCGCAGCACACTCTCGGCATGCCGCCGGTCGGTGCTCACCACCGCCGCCGTGAGCTCGGCGCGCTGCCAGAGATCGTGGTGCCCCGTTTCGGCGACGGACACGTTGAACCGGTGATGCATCCGGTCCTTCAGACTCTTCACGATCGTGCGCTTATCCTTGAGCGACTGGCACGCCGGCAGATGCAGCTCCCACACCATCACGCCCACGATCACGACTCAGTCGCGCTGAGGGAGCGCGCAACCTCCTCGATCCGATACGACTCGATCAGGTCGCTCACTTTCACGTCGTTGAAGTTCTCGATCCCGATCCCGCACTCGAAGCCCTCGCGGACCTCGCGCACATCGTCCTTGAAGCGCTTCAGCGATGCCAGCGTGCCGTCGTAGACCTCGACCCCGTTGCGGATCACGCGCACGCGGCCCGTGCGCGGAATGACGCCGCTGCGCACAAAGCACCCGGCGATGGTCCCGATCTTGGCGATCTTGAAGATCTGGCGCACTTCGGCTTCACCCAACACCACTTCCTTCTTCTCCGGGGCGAGCAGGCCTTCCATCGCCAGCTTCACCTCTTCGACCGCCTCGTAGATGATGCGATACGTGCGGATCTCCACCCGCTCGCGATCCGCCGCGGCCCGCGCGTTGGAATCGGGACGGACGTGGAAGCCGACGATGATGGCGCCCGAGGCGCGCGCGAGCAGCACATCCGACTCCGTGATCGCGCCGACGCCGCGGTGCACGACCTCGACCTTCACCTCCGCCGTCGAGAGCTGTGCGAGCGCATCGGCCAGCGCTTCGGCGGGACCGCCCTGATCGGCCTTGATGATGATGCGCAGCGTGGCGACGCCGCCGGCGGCGGCTTCGGCCATGAAGTCTTCGAGCGTTTTGACCCGGCCGGAGCGGCGATGCTGCGCCTCGCGCTCGAGCCGCTGGCGCTTCTGCGCGATGTCGCGCGCGGCGGCCGCGTCGTCCATCGCGAGGAAGCTGTCGCCGGCCTCGGGAACGCCCTCGAAGCCGAGGATCTGCACCGGCGTGGAGGGACCGGCGTCGGCTTCGGTGCCGCCGCGCTCGTCGTACATCGCGCGGACGCGGCCCGAGTACTGGCCGCAGATGAAGTCGTCGCCGACGCGCAGCGTGCCGTTCTGCACGAGGATCGTGGCGAGCGCACCCTTCCCCGGATCGAGCTGCGCCTCCAGCACGGTGCCTTGCGCCTTGCGATCGGGATTCGCCTTGAGGTCGAGCAGCTCCGCCTGGAGCAGGATCTGATCCAGCAGGGCGTCGATGTTGGTGCCCTTCTTGGCCGAGATCGGCGTCATCAGGGTCGTGCCACCGAACTCTTCCAGCACGACGCCGTGCGACAACAGGTCCTGCTTCACCTTCTGCACGTTCGCCGTCGGCAGATCGATCTTGTTGATCGCGACCACGAGGGGCACGCCGGCGTTCTTGGCATGCGAAATCGCCTCGATCGTCTGCGGCATGATTGCGTCGTCGGCCGCGACGACGAGCACGACGATGTCTGTAACTTGCGCGCCGCGGGCACGCATCGCGGTGAACGCCTCGTGACCCGGCGTGTCGAGGAACGTGATCTTCCGACCGTCCTTGAGCGTGACCTGGTAGGCACCGATGTGCTGTGTGATCCCGCCGGCCTCGCCCGCCACAACGTTGGTCTTGCGGACGTAGTCGAGCAGCGACGTCTTGCCGTGGTCGACGTGACCCATGATGGTCACGATCGGCGGCCGCGGCTTGAGCGTCTCGGCGGCGTCCTTGGTCTGTTCGGTCTGGGTGGTGGCATACTCCTCTTCGCGCACCGCCTGGAAGCCGAACGCCGACGCGATCAGCTCGATCATATCGAAGTCGAGCCGCTGGTTAATCGTGACCATCTGGCCCAGCTCTTTGAACGCGAAGGTGACGATCTGTGTGGGCGGAACCTTGAGCGTGTTGGCGAGCTCGGAGACGGTGATGAATTCCGTCACGCGCACCAGCGTCTTCTCGCGCTCGCGCTCCTCGCGGCGCCGCTCTTCCTGGACCTCGCGGAACGTCGGCCCCTCTTCGCGGCGATGGACGCCCTTCTTACCGACGGGGGCCTTCAGCGTGGCGAGGGTGCGGGAGATGTTTTGGGCGACCGCTTCCTGGTCGACCAATGATTTCTTCCCTTTCTTACGCTTCTTGCCCTTCTCCCGCCGGCGCTCATCGAGCGGCGGCGCGCCGGGCGCGGCGGAGGCAACGGGCCGCGGCGGCACGGCGGCGCCGGGACCAGACGGTGTCCCGCGCGCGACCGGCCGCGGACGCACCGGTGTCGGGATGAAAGGTTTGGGAGCGTACGGCGCTGACGGTGAGCCCGGCGGCGAGAAGGACGGCGGCGAGACGGACGGCGACGAAGGAGAGGCGACCGTCGGTGAGGCAAACGTTAGGTTCGCCGCGGGCGCAACGGGTTCGCCCGACTCCGCCGGCGCGAGATCCTTGAACAGCGCTGCCGCGCGCTCCTCGAGCGAGGGGATGGCTTTCTCTTCTTCCTGCTCGCGCACCGCGGTTTCCAGCGCGATCCGTGCGCGCTCGGCTTCAGCCGCTTCGGCAGCCGCGGCCTCCGCGGCGGCGGCGTCGGCCGCTGCAACTTCGGCCGCCGTGCGACGGCGACGCTTGGGACGGGAGTCGGTCGTCGCGACCGGCTCCGGTGCAACTTCGTCGGCCTTGGCGGCACGACGCCGTTTCGGAGGCGCCGAGGGCTGCTTCTGCTTGCGCTTGTCGCGCTCCCAGCGCGCACGCATCAGCGACACCTGCTCGTCCTTGAGCGGTGTCAGATGACTGCGCACGAAGATGTCCATCTCCTTGAGCATGCCCATCAGCTGCTCGCTGGAAATCCCGAATTCCGCTGCTAGATCATGGATACGCGTTGTTGCCACTCACTCCTCGCTATCGGCTATTGGCTATTCGTTATCGGCATCAGCCCGCGTGCCAACGCCCGATCGGTGACTCCAACCGCCTGCACCGGCGGCTTGCCGAGTCCCGCGCCTAATTCCGTTGCCCCGGGCCCACGGAGCACTGGGATTTGTCGGGCCTCCGCGAGCCGCGCCACTTTCTCGATCGTGCGTTGCCCGGCATCCTGCGCCAGCACCACGCACACCACCGTGCCGCGCTGCAATCCCGCCCGAACGCCCGCCACGCCGATCACAACGTTGCCCGCCCGCACTCCCAGGCCGAGCAAGCGGGTGATGCGCGTGCTCACGCCGCGGTCGGCGCTCCGGCGCTGGGACTCGCCGGCCCCGGCTCTTCCTCTTCTCCGCCCTCCTCGGTCATCTCATTGAGGAAGGCCATCATCTTCTCGGCGAGATCGGGCGTCATGCCCGGGATTCGGTCAACATCCTCACGCTCCAGATCGAGAATGTCCTGGAGCGTCTTCTTGCCAGCCTGCTCGAGCACCGCGACCAGCTCGGGCGACAGCCCCTTCATTTCCGAGAGCGCCACTTGCGTCACCGATTGATCAGCCTGTGGCAATGGCGCGAACAGCGGCCCTTCCCCGCCGCGCTCGAGCCACTCGCGGCTGGAGTAGAGGTCGACCTTCCAGCCCGTCAACTCCGACGCGAGACGCACGTTCTGCCCGTTGCGCCCGATCGCGAGCGACAGCTGGTCCTCGTCCACGATCGCCTGAATCGTCTTGGACTCCGGATCGGAGAAGACGCGGGCCACGCGCGCCGGCGCCAGCGCCAGCTTGGCGAAGCGTTCGGGGTCGGACGACCACGGCACGATGTCGATGCGCTCGCCGTTCAGCTCGTTCACCACCGCCTGCACGCGCGAACCCTTGAGCCCGACGCATGCGCCGACCGGATCGATGCCGTCGTCGCGCGACCATACCGCGATCTTCGTGCGGCTGCCCGCCTCGCGCGCCGTGGCGCGGATCTCGACGATCTGCTGCTGAATCTCCGGGACCTCGAGCTTGAACAGCGCCTTGACGAACAACGGATCGGCGCGCGACAGAATCAACCGCGGCCCCTTGGGCGTTTCCTCGATCCGCTTCAAGACCGCCCGAATCGTATCGCCTTGATGGAAGTGCTCGCGATGGTTCTGGTCGCGATAGGGAATGATCGCTTCGGCTTCGCGAAACTTGTTCAACATCACCACGATCTTGCCGCGCTCGATCTGTTGCACCTCGCCCGACAGGAGCTCGCCAACCTTGCCGGAGAATTCCTCACGGATGCGGCTGCGCTCGCCTTCGCGGACCCGTTGAATGATCCGCTGCTTGGCGGCTTGCACTGCCGTGCGGCCGAACTGCTCGAACGGGACCTCCTCTTCGAGGACGTCCCCCGGCTCGAACTCAGGATCCTCGTAGCGTGCTTCCTCGAGCGAGACCTGCGTGCCGGGGTCTTCCACCGCCTCGACGACCGTCTTGAGCACGACGATCCGAATCGCGCCTTTCATCTCGTCGATGCCGATCTCGGCTCGGACATTCGGACCGTACCGTTTGACGAGCGCGGCATGCAGGCCGTCCTTCAGCAGGTCGATCAGCTCGCTGCGCTCGAGCTGCTTCGTACTGGTCAGTTCTCGGATCGCCGAGACTACGTCGGTTGTATTCGCCATTCAGTTCCTCAGTCTTCAGTCATCGGGGCCAGCCGGGCATCCTTTAGCTCCGCGAGCCGGTACTCCTGCGCGCTCTTCCCTTCGGGCTCCAGCACGACGGTGTCGGCCGTGGGGACCGCAACGATCCGCGCTCGCACCTGGCCCACGCCCGCCAGTTTCACGTTCACATCGCGGCCCACGAACTGCACCCAATGCCGGTGCCAGCGCACGGGCCGCTCGATCCCCGGGCTCGACACCTCCAAGACATAGCGATTGCCCAGGGGGCCCCCACCATCCGCATCGAGCCACTGCTCGAGGGCTCGGCTGACCCGACTGCAATCGTCTACCGTGACGTTCCGTGGCGGACAGTCAATGCGGACTTGGACGAGCGGTCGGTTCGGCGTGCCGCCGATGCGCAGGTCGGCCAGGTCGAACCCCAACGCGTCCAGCCGGGTTCGGAAGGCCTCGACAAGACTCTCAGTGAGCATGAAAAAAAAGCGCGGGCCGAACTTCGCCCGCATCACGGTGGGGAATGTAGCCGGGGGACTCTCGATGTCAACCGAGCGGGCGGCCGAGATACGCTGCCATGCGGCCGTCGCGCCCCTTCGAGGCCCGATGAGACAGGAACCGATCGCGCCCCTCGGCGCTACACCAGGGCGAGGTCGTGACCTCCTCGATCCCCAGGTCCCGCGCGTGCCGCGTCAGGACGGCGCGAAGGTCGAGCTTGACCGTACCGGTTAGACCAAAGCGCACTGCGACTTCAGAACCAACTTCATAACAGGCACCGCAAATACCTACCCCACAATGCATTACGATGTCGCTCGCTTTGGCAAAGCTGCGCCACTTCAACAGCTCGACGCACTGCTCCAAAATGCCGTCCGCGGTCCCCCGCCACCCGGCGTGCACCAATGCGATCGCTCCTTTCTTGGGTACCGCCAGATACATCGGAATGCAGTCGGCGACGGTGACCGTCAACAGCACGCCCTGCTCGCTGGTCGCGTGACCGTCGATCCCGTCTAGGATCAGCCAGCCTGCCGGAAGGGACTCGTGCCAGTGCACGTCCGTGCCGTGCACTTGATGCGCCAAGACGATCGACGGAAACCGCGCGCCGAATGCCGCGCGGAACGCACGCCAGCGGCCGATCACCTGCCCCACCGGTTCGTCGCTCCAGAGGCCGAGGCTCAGCGGGCGCGTCGTAATACCCGCGACCAATCCGTAGCGTTGGGCCCACTCCGCCAACTCGAGGCGTGGGACCGCGGGATCGCCGGCGGGAATCTCGGCGAGCTCCAAGGCGGATGAGACGG
Source organism: Gemmatimonadales bacterium (assembly GCA_036390255.1). Lineage (GTDB taxonomy): Bacteria > Gemmatimonadota > Gemmatimonadetes > Gemmatimonadales > GWC2-71-9 > 20CM-2-65-7. Next base: position 21,764 of record DASWCE010000304.1, read on the forward strand.
TCCTAGGATCGACGCTCAATCTGCGCTCCGAGCGCCCGCAACCGGTCGTCGATGTGCTCGTAGCCGCGTTCGATCTGTCCGATGTTCTGAATCACCGAGTCGCCCTGGGCGGCGAGTGCCGCGAGCAACATCGCCATCCCGGCGCGGATGTCAGGGCTCTCGACGACTTGCCCGCGCAAAGCGGACGGTCCGGCAATCACCGCGCGGTGCGGATCGCACAGCACGATGCGCGCGCCCATGCCGATCAACTTGTCGACAAAGAACAGCCGCGATTCGAACAACTTCTCGAATACGAGGAGCAAGCCCTCACATTGCGTCGCGACCACGATTGCAATGGACATGAGGTCGGCCGGGAACGCGGGCCACGGTCCGTCCTCGAGCTTGGGCACGTGGCCCCCCAGGTCCGGCCGAATGCGCCGCTCCTGTCCGGCGTCAACCATCAGCTTTGCCCCCTCGAGTCGCGGTCGCACGCCGAGCCGCTCAAAGGCGAGCAGCGTCGAGCGCAGATCATCCCCGCGGACGCCGTCGATCGTAATCGCGCCACCCGTGACCGCGGCGAGACCGATGAATGAGCCGATCTCGATGTGATCCGGACCAACCGTATGCGGAGCCCCCCCCGCTTTCAGGGGACGGCCACCGTCGATCGTGAGTGTGTTGCTCCCGATACCGTCGATCGCGGCGCCGAGTGAGACAAGAAAATGCGCCAGGTCTTGGACGTGTGGTTCCGACGCGGCGTTCCGCAGCACGGTCGTGCCTGGCGCCCGCACCGCCGCCATCAACGCGTTCTCGGTCCCCGTGACACTCGGCTCGTCGAGAAAAATATCCGCCGCCTTGAGCTTGCCCTCGAGCGTGTACGCGTCGCCAACGGTGACATCGGCTCCGAGCCGCTCGAGCGCGAGAAAGTGCGTATCCACGCGACGGCGTCCGATCACGTCGCCGCCCGGGGGCGGCAGCGTGACGCGCCCGAAGCGCGCCAGCATCGGGCCGGCGAGCAAGATCGAGGCGCGGATCTCCTTGCACAGCGCCGGATCGAGCGGCTTCGCCTCGGTCTGCGTGGGATCCACTTCGACCGTGTTCGTTCCCGACCACTGCACCTTTGCGCCCACATGCTGGAGCAAGGCGAGAAGCGTTTCCACGTCGCGAATGCGCGGCACGTTGTCGATGCGACAGGGGCCGTCGGCGAGGAGTGTCGCTGCGAGAATCGGAAGGGCCGCGTTCTTGTTGCCGGCGGGGCGAATCGTGCCGGAGAGCGGGCGCCCGCCCGTGACACGGAACGACGGTGGCATAAGTGCGCCCAAGCTACGGGGACGCTTGCGCCTGCGTCAAGCGTTCGCGAACGTTCGCCCTCGTGCATCCCGCGCTCGCGCTGGCGCTGCTGCTCATTGCCGGCATCGGCATCACGCGCCTCTCGCGCCCGGCCTTCCGACGCCCCGCCCTCCTTGACGATCTCGTCGCGACTGGCGTTCCGTTCCTGCTGCTCGGACTGCTGCTCGGACCCGGGCTTGGCGTTATCGACGCCACAGGACTGCGGCTGCTTCAACCCGTCATCGCGCTCGGGATCGGTTGGAGCGGCGCCCTGTTTGGCGCGCGGCTCGAATGGCGCATGGTCCGGCGCCTGTTGCCGCGCACCTGGGTGATCGGCGCGACGCTCGCTCTACCCGTCTTGCTCGTGACAGCGGCGACCGCCTGGGCGCTGGCCCACGCGCTCCCCTCGCTCGCTGAATCATGGGGCCGCCCGTCACTTGCCGTTGCCCTTGTGCTCGGGGGTGCGCTCACGACCGCCGCCAGCCAGCGCGGGCCGCGCCTTGGTCGGCGCAACGCGCTGTTCGACACCGCCTTTGGCGCCGCCGCGGTCATCGTCGGCGTCGCGTTGTATCATCCGCACGTCGCTCTACGCAGCATCGTGTTGACGCTGCTCGTCGGGGGCGCACTCGGTGGCCTGTTCGTTGCTCTGGGGCGCGGGGGGATGCTGAACGAGCCGCGCGACGCCGCTATCGCGGCGTTCGCCGCGATTCTGTGGGCGGCCGGCTTCAGTTATGCTGTCGGCCTGTCCCCGTTTGTCGTCTGTGCGCTCGAGGCGGCCGTGTTCATGAGCTTTTCACCGGTGGGGGTGCGCCGCGCGATCGCGGGATTGCTCAGCCGCTGGGAGCTGTCGCTCTACGCCGCCTTCCTTATTGTGGCGGGGGCGTTGCTCCGCCCCTTTGCCGTCTGGATTTTTCTGGCTGCGCCCGCCTTGGCGTTGATCCGCATCGCGGTTCGTTGGATCACGGTGCGCTTTGGTCTCGATCAGGTGGACCCCGTTTGGCGATCGCTCCCGTTTGCGCCCCCGCCGGAGTTCGCCCACTCAGCCATCCGACAGGGTGCGAGCGCGGTCGCGCTGGCGGGCGGATTCGACCTGGTGCGTGGCTCGCCGGGACCGGTACTGGTCACGATTTTGCTCAGCGTCATGACGGCCGAGGCGCTGGCGGCCCGGACCCCGTTGACAGCACGCCCGAGCCACGCGGAGGTTACGTGATGCTTCCGAGCTGGGTCGGCGTCGTGTCGGCAATCAGCCTCGCGATAATCGCACTCGCCGCCCTGGTCACCGCCGGCGCCATCACCGCCGCGGCGCTCGGTGTGCGAACAGCGGTCAGGGCATTGAAGGGCTTCGCGGGACCGGCGATCGCCGATGTTCGCCAGCTAATCGGCTCGATCAAGATCGAGGCGGATGCCCTGGTCGGGGCTTCCCGCGATGTGCGGCAACGGATTGTGCGCGCCGCAGATGCGGCGGAGGATCGCCTGACCGATCTCGACACCCTGGCCGAGGTGATGCAGCAGGAGCTGGAAGAGACGGCACTCGACGCGGCGGCGACGATGCGCGACGTGCGCCGCGGCCTCTCGGTGTGGCGCTGGAGCCGCAAACTCCTGAAGGGCAAAAAGCGACGGTGAAACGACTGGGAGCCGCCGCCCTCCTCGCCGTCGTCGGGCTGGTGCTCTTCCCGGGTGTCGCCCACGCCTGGACGCCGGGCACGCACATCTTCCTCGGCGAATCGGTGCTCGCCAACCTGCACCAACTGCCCACCATCGTCGCCGACTTGCTGCGCGGATTTCCGTACGATTTTCTCTACGGCAACATCGCGGCCGACACGTCCATGGCCAAGAAGTACGCGCCCGTGGGCCGCCATTGTCACGCCTGGCATGTGGGTCAAGAGATCTTCGACCTCGCGGCCACCGATCCGCTGCGCGCCTTCGGGCTTGGCTATCTCTCCCACCTCGCCGCCGACACGATCGCGCACAATTTCTTCGTGCCGCGCCAGCTGGTATTGACGTCCAGCACGGTCGCCCTGGGCCACTCCTACTGGGAGAGCCGATTCGAGACCCATCTCGGTGACGCGTACGCGCGCGAAGCGCGTGACGTCATCTTGAAGGACCACGGCGCGAGCGACGCCCACCTCGACGAAATTCTCTCACCCACGCTGTTCAGCGTCCGCACCAACCGGCGGCTGTTCCGCGGCATGGTGCATCTCACCGAGAGTCAGAGCTGGCAGTGGGTGTTCCAGGTGATCGCGGGGACGAGCCGCTGGGATTTGGCCGACAGCGATATCGAGAAACACATGGCGGTCGCGTTCGAGTACGTAATGGAGACCTTGGGCGCGGATGCCGCCGACGCGGCCGCCCGCCGCCTGGATCCGGCAGGTGAAAAAGCGCTGGGACTGGCAAAGCGGATGCGGCGGCAGGCGCTGCGCGAGGGCGGTCGCCACGAGCCCGAGCGTGTCGAGGAAACGGCCGAGCAGCACTTTGGATTGCCGACGCCCGCGCTCGACTACTGGAAGCAGTCAAAGGCGCAACGTCCCTGGCGGGAGAGTTAGGAAGAGAGCTTCGCCTCGAGCACCCGCTGAGCCAATTTGGGATCTGCTTTGCCCTTCGACTTCCGCATCAATTGGCCCACGAAGAACGGCATCAGCTTGGTCTCACCCTTCTTGTACCGTTCGACCTCCGAAGGATGATCGGTTAACACGTCCGTGACCCATCCCTCGATGACGTTTGTGTCGGCCACCTGAATGACGCCCAGCGATTCGGCGATGGTGCGCGGATCTCCACCTTTCGCCGCCACTTCGCCAAAGACTTTCTTCGCTGCCTGATTGCTGAGCGTCCCGCCCTTCACGAGGGCAATAATCTTCGCGAGTGCGTCCGGGGCGACCCGCAGCTGTTCTTGATGATCCTTGGAATCGGCTAACGCTTCGGTCATCACCCAATTCGCCGCCGCCTGCGGCTCGGCACCGGCACGGACCACGTTCTCGTAGTATTCCGCGACGGGCCGGCTGCTCGTCACCACCGTCGCGTGATCACGGCTCAGCGCGTACGTTGCCACAAAGCGGTCGCGCTTGGCCGCCGGCAGCTCGGGCAGCTCACTCTGCTGCTCAGCCACGAACTCCGGCGTCAGGATGAGCGGCGGCAAGTCGGGCTCCGGGAAATAGCGGTAGTCGTGACTCTCCTCTTTCGAACGCTGCGGCCGGACCGCGTTCTCTTTGGAGTCATACAGCATCGTTTGCTGCGTCACCGTACCGCCCGACTCGATCACCGCGATCTGGCGGTCGCGCTCGACGGTCAGCGCTTTCTCGACGAACGCGAACGAGTTGATGTTCTTGACCTCGGTGCGCGTGTTCAGCGCAGTCTCGCCCGCGCGCCGCACCGAGACGTTCGCGTCAACACGCAAGCTGCCCTTCTCCATGTCGCAATCGGAGATGCCGATGTACTCGAGCAGCTGCTTCAGCGTCTGGAGATAGGCGCGGGCCTCGGCTGGCGAGCGCAGGTCCGGCCCGCCAACGATTTCGATGAGCGGCACACCGGAGCGATTGAGGTCGACCGCCGTCGCTTTCGGGAAACGATCGTGTATAGACTTGCCGGCATCCTCTTCGAGATGCAGGCGCACGATCGTCGCGTTTACAATGCCCCGTTCGGTCGAGACGAAGGACAGGATACCATTCGTCGCCAGCGGCTGGTCGAACTGCGAGATCTGATAGCCCTTCGGCAGATCAGGATAGAAATAGTTCTTGCGCGCGAAGACGCTCTTGGGATGCACCGTGCAACCCAACGCGAGGGCGCCGCGTACAGCGAGTCCGATGGCGGCGCCGTTGGCTACGGGGAGCGCGCCGGGCAATCCGAGACACACGGGACAGACCTGCGTGTTGGGCGGGGCCCCGAACGCCGTCGAGCAGCCGCAGAACATTTTTGACTTCGTACGCAGCTGCACGTGCGTCTCGAGCCCGATGATCGTTTCCCAGCTCATCAAGCCTCGTCGGTCGGCGGGACGACGCGCTCGAGCGCGTACGCGGCTTCAATCATCTCATCCTCGAGGAACGCTTGTCCGATCAATTGGCCGCCGATCGGCAGGCCTTTGATGCGCCCGATCGGCAGCGACATCGCCGGCAGGCCGGCGAGGTTCGCCGTCACGGTGAAGATGTCGGACATGTACATCGCGATCGGATCCGACAGCTTCTCTCCCGCTTTGAAAGCGGGACTGGGCACCGTCGGGGTGAACAGCAGGTCCACACCGCGATCGAACGCGTTCCGAAAATCCTGGGCGATCAGCGCGCGCATTTGTTGTGCGCGTTTGTAGTAGGCGTCGTAGTAACCCGCGGACAGAACGTACGTGCCGACCAGCACCCGTCGCCGGACCTCCGGGCCGAACCCCTGCCCCCGCGTGGAGCGATACAGACCCCGCAGATCCAGCGTGCCGTTGAACCGCGGCCCGTAGCGGACCCCGTCATAGCGCGCCAGGTTGGACGACGCCTCGGCCGGCGCGATCACGTAGTACGTCGGAACCGCATATGGCGTATGAGGTAAGGACACTTCCCGCACCGCCGCCCCCAGCTCTTTCATTAATCGGACGGCCCGGTCGCAGGCCCGCCGTACCGCCGGATCGAGCTCGGGGGGGAAGTACTCCTTGGGGAGCCCGATCACAAAGCCTTGCAGCGACTCCGGTACGGTCGGCAAGCGCAGCGGATCTCGATCCTCGCACGTGGAATCGCGCGGATCACGTCCACTGATCACCGACAGCACGCGCGCGGCATCGTGCACACTGCGCCCGAATACGCCGATCTGATCGAGGGACGAGCCGAACGCGACGAGGCCATACCGACTGACGCGCCCGTAGGTGGGCTTGATCCCGACGACGCCGCAAAACGCCGCCGGCTGGCGCACCGAGCCGCCGGTTTCAGATCCGAGGGCCGCGGGCACCGCGCCGGCGCCGACCAGCGCCGCCGAGCCGCCGGAAGAGCCACCCGGCACGCGCGTCTTGTCGAGCGGATGGAGCACGCGGCCGTAGGCCGAGTGTTCGGTTGACGACCCCATTGCGAACTCGTCGCAGTTGGTCTTCCCCGCGATCAACGCGCCTGCGGCTTTGAGCTTCGCCACCGCGGTGGCTTCGTACGGCGAGCGATAGCCCTCCAGAATGCGCGACCCGCAGGTGGTCGTGAACTCGAGCGTGCAGATGTTGTCTTTCACCGCGACCGGCATGCCGTACAACACCCCGGTGGGCCGGGCAGCGGCATCCTGTGCGGCGAGCGACTTGCGGAGATCCTTGGGTGGCGTGAGCAGCGCGTTGAGGCGCTTCGCTTTCACCAGGCGGTCGGCGACCGCTTTGGCGTCACTCACTCGAACTGGCCGAGCTTCGGCACGACGAAGAAGCCCTCCTTGAAGTCAGGCGCGAACTCCGCGGGACCAAATGCCAGTTGCGCTGGGGTGACTTCATCGGCGCGGAATCGAATCGCATCGGGGCCGGGCACGAAGGCCTTCACCGTTCCGTTCGCCGGCACCGCGCTGAGCTGCGCGACATAATCGATGATGCGCGACATGTTATCGACCAGCTCCGCCAATGCTTCCTCGTCCACATCCAGCTCGGCGAGCTGCGCGATGCGGAGCACTTCCTCCCGCGAGACACTCATGCCCCTTCTCCTTGCCAATCACGCTCGAGCCCCGCGTAGGCGGCGAGCAGTTGCTTGGTGCCGATGCCCGGATCATCGAAGTCGACGCTCACGCGCAGATCGCGTCCTTCGCCCGAAACGGCGCGTACGGTTCCACCGCCGAACTTGCGGTGACGCACCCGTTCTCCTTTGACGTAGCGCGGCGCGTCCTGCGAAACGTCTTCAGGAAATCCGAGCTCCGGCAACAGACGCCGCGCGGCGGCGCCGCGTGGCCGCGTGGCCCGAGGCGGCATGGCGCCCGACGAACCGCGCAACGGCCGCCACGACGGCGTCGTGCTGCGTTCCTCCACGACGTGCGGTGGCAGCGCGTCCAAAAAGCGCGACGGCTCCGCGAGCTCCAGCCGTCCATTGCGGTAGCGCGTGCGCGCCCATGAGAGATACAACCTTTCGCGCGCGCGCGTGAGACCCACGTAACAGAGTCGTCGCTCCTCTTCGACGCCACCCGGTTGCTCGGTCGAGCGACCGAGCGGGAATAATCCATCCTCCAGACCCGCCAGCGCGACGATCGGCCACTCGAGTCCCTTCGACATGTGCGCCGTCGTGAGCGTGACCCCCGCCTCGTCGCGCTGCTCGTCGGCCGGCGTCACCAGCGCAGCCTGGGTGAGATAGCGCTCCACCGGACTGCCGCTACCTTCGCCAGCGTCGGGATCCTGGATCTCGGCCCACGCGGCCGCTCCCGCCACCAGCTCTCGTACGTTCTCGATCCGCTCCATCCCCTCCGCACCTTCCTCGGCCAGGTACTGCTCGTAGCCGGTCGTGGCGAGGATCGTCTCGAGCGCCGTGGCGGGATCAGCCTGCCCCACCGCCGCATGCAGGCGGTCGAGCAGCGCTGCCACGCCGCCGAGCGCCTCGCGCACGTTGGGACGCAGCTCGGTCAGGTTGCCGGCGCGGCGTGCGGCCGCGAGCAACGGCTGCTGCCAGCCGGCGGCCGCCTTGCCAAGCACAGCCAGCGAAGCCTCGCCAATGCCCCGCCGAGGGACGTTCACGATCCTGAGGAACGCCTCGTCGTCGGCCGGATTGGTGATCAGTCGCAGATAGCCGAGGAGATCCTTGACCTCACGCCGCTCATAGAAGCTGATCGCCCCGATGAGCCGATAGGGAATGCCACGGAAGCGGAAAGCCTCCTCCAGCGGGCGGGACTGCGCGTTGGTCCGGTACAAGATCGCCATACCGTCGTAGGCGAAATCGTCCTCAGCGGCGCGCCGGGCGAACTCGTTGGCCAGCCATTCGGCTTCGTCGCGCTCGTCGGCGGTGCTCAACAGGATCACGAGAGACCCGCCCTGCTTCTCCGTGAAGAGCGTCTTGCCGAGACGGGCCGTGTTTTCCGCGATGATGCCGTTCGCCGCGTCGAGGATGACCTGGGTGGAGCGATAGTTCTGCTCCAGCCGCACCAGCTTCGTGCCGGGGAAATCATTCTGAAACGAGAGCATGTGCCGCACGTCGGCCCCACGCCAGCCGTAAATAGCCTGATCGTCGTCTCCGACGACGCACAGATTTCCGTGGCGCTGCGCCAGCTGCTTCACCAGCAGATACTGGGCGGCATTGGTGTCCTGGAACTCGTCCACCAGCACGTGCCGGAACCGGTCCTGCCAATACGCGAGCCGCTCCGGATGCTCGCGGAATAGCACCAGCGGGTGGAGCAGGAGGTCGTCGAAATCCATCGCATTGGCCTGCTTGAGCGCGGGGCCGAGCGCGGCATAGATCTCTCCGGCGACCTTCACCAGCGGCGTGTCGGCCTCCTGCCCCAGCTGCTCGGCCGTGAGCATGCGATTCTTCGCGCTTGAAATGACCGCGTGCACCGTGCGGGGCGGGTAGACTTTGGTGGACAGCTGCCGCGCTTCGAGCAGCCGCTTGACCAGCGCCTCGGAGTCGTCGGCGTCGTAGATCGTGAAGTTCGGCCCGAAGCCCAGCAGCGGAGCCTCACGGCGCAGCAGCCGGGCCGACAGCGAGTGGAAGGTGCCGATCCAGAGCCCGCGGGGGTCGGACCCGAGAAGCTGCGCGACGCGCGTGCGCATCTCGCCGGCCGCTTTGTTCGTGAAAGTCACGGCGAAGATCCGCTGCGTTGCCACACCCTGTTGCGTAATCAGGTGCGCGATGCGCGCCGTCAGGACCCGGGTTTTCCCCGACCCGGCCCCGGCGAGCACGAGGAGCGGTCCACCCGGATGCTCCACCGCCTCCCGCTGGGCGGGATTCAGGGGCAACGGATGCGGCGCAGTCATGCAGTTGTTAGTGGAAACTCAAGCACAAACACCGATCCCCTGCCCTGCGGGCCCGGTCGGAACGCGACCCGGCCGCCATGCTGCTGTTCGACGATGCGACGGGCTAGCGCAAGCCCGATGCCCCAGCCCCCCGTCTTGTTGGAGACCCCCGGCTCGAAGAGCTGGCGCTGAATCTCGGGCCCGATGCCCGGTCCATCATCGCGGACGCTGACGCGACCGACGGCATCGCTGCTCTCCACCTCGACCTCGATCCGGCCGCCGCGGCCGCTCAATGCGTCCACGGCATTCTTCACGATGACCTCGAGCGCCCACTCGATGAGCACCGGATCACCGATCGCCTTCGGCCCGGCCCCCGGCGAGCTGAGGGTAATCGTCACCGAATGCGCGAGCGTCGGCAGGCGCGGCCGGAAGTACGCCACGACGCGCTCGGCGACCAGGCCCAGACCCACGGGCTCGCGGCGCGCGGGTCGCCCAATCCGCTCGAACCGCTTGGCCACGCGTTCGAGCCTTTCGGCGTCGGCTTCAAGATGCGGGACGAGCTCGCTGCCGGGTGTATCCGGATTCTCGCGCAGGTAATCAATCCAACCCGTGAGGCTCATCAGCGGCGTCCCCAGCTGGTGTGCCGACTCGCGGGCCATCGCGACCCACAGCCGGTCGCGGGCCGCCGTGACGCGTGCACGCATCGCCCACGCCGCTAGCAACACGAGACACAGGAACATCGCGCCCTGCAGGACGGCGAGTCCCGTAAACGCCTTCGCCGCGGGCAACGCGCCATAATGGATGGTGCCTACGCCCGGCTGGCTCAGCGGCGGCTGGATGCGGTCGAGCTCGGCGATCCAGTCGCGCTGCGTCGTCTCGCTCGCGTTCGCGCCGAAGGGCGCATTGTCGAGCGCCGTGATCCTGCCCGCCATGTCGGTGACGGCAATCGGAATACCGAGCCGGCGGACTTCGTCGGCGAGGGCGAGCAGCGCGTCCGCCGCGGCGCCCTCGCGCGGATCGTTCAACCCGGCAAAGACGTGGCCCAGCAGCCGGCTCGTCTCCCGCGCGTCGTTGCGGAGGTGACGAGCGACGACCCAGGCGTAACCGACCGACAGGGCGCCGAACAGCAGCGCGGCGGCGAGGAGCGCGGGCGGCCCCGCGCGACGCAGCGCGCCACTCCGCTTAGGCAATTCGGTCAGTGCCGACATACGGCACTAACGCCGGAGGGATGAGGACCGAGCCGTCGGGCTGCTGGTGCGTCTCGAGCAATGCGGCGATGGTTCGCGGCAGCGCCACGCCCGACGCGTTCAGGGTATGGACGAATTCCGGCTTCTCGCCGGGGCGTGGGCGACAGCGGATGTTGGCGCGGCGCGCCTGAAAATCGGTGAACGTGCTCGAGCTCGACACCTCGAGCCACTGGCCGACACCGGGCGCCCACGCCTCGAGATCGTACGTCTTACCCGCCGCGAACCCGAAGTCGTTGGCCGGCAAGACGGCCACGCGATACGGCAGCTCCAGACGTCGCAACACCTCTTCGGCATGGCCGGTGAGCTTCTCGTGCTCTGCCGGCGAATCGCTGGCGCGACAGAAGCGCACCAGCTCCACTTTGTCGAATTGATGGACGCGCAGCAGCCCGCGCGTGTCTTTCCCCGCGGCGCCCGCTTCGCGCCGGAAGCACGGCGTGTAGGCGACATAGCCCAGCGGTAACGTCGCGCCGTCGAGGATCTCGTCGCGGTGCAGATTCGTCAGGGGCACTTCCGCGGTCGGCACGAGAAACAGATCGTCGGTTGTGCGGTAGACGTCGTCTTCGAACTTCGGAAGCTGCCCCGTCCCTATCATGACTTCACGCCGCACCAGAAACGGCGGCTCGACCTCGGTGTAGCCGTGCTCGCGCGTGTGGAGATCGAGCATGAAGTTGATGAGCCCGCGCGCCAGTCGGGCTCCCATTCTCTTCAGCACCGGAAATCCCGAGCCCGCGAGCTTCGCACCGCTCGGCAAGTCCAGCATCTGAAGCTGCTCCCCGATCTCCCAGTGCGGCTTGCCGCCTTTCGGCACCGGCGTGCCCCAGCTGCGCAGCGTCGTTTGCTCGTCGGGCACGTCCGGCAGCGGTGGATTCGGCACGAACAGCGTCTTCGCCTCGAGCGTGGTCTCGATCTGCCGCAGCTCGGACTCGAGTCCGGCGATCCGCTCGCCGAGCTTCCGCCGCTCGGCGACGACGGCGGCGGGCAAGCCGCCCTGCGACTTGGCCGCGAGCGCATCCGCTCTTGCCGCGTCGTTGCGTTCGGCTTTGAGTGTGTCGAGCTGCGCCGTCAGCGTGCGCCGCTTCATGTCGAGCGCTTCGATCTCGTCGAGCAGCCGCGTCAGGGATGCATCTCCCCGACGGGCGAGCGCCGCTCGCACCTGACCGGGAGAGGCGCGCAGCAACTTCAGATCGATCACGCTTTAGTGCTTCGGCAGGCCGGGTTCGAGCCCGCGATAGCCGCAGTTGATGTCGGTCAGAATTTCGAACTCGACGCGCCGCCCGTTGGGCGTCGCGGTGGTATCGAGCGTCAGCACATGAAGCTTAGCGTAATAAACGCCGGTGAGGCCGGTTATCGTCGCGCAGGTGAGCGGGTTGGAATGCGCGATCACCACGCTGCTGTCACCGATCACCACGGCGCTATCGCGTTGATAGTTCGCGGTGGGCGCGATGCGAATGGAATCGAACGGGAGGCGGCTGAGCTGGAGACCGGACTGCTGGCCGAGCTTCAGCGCGCCGGTCGGAAGCAGGACCGGCCGCCCGGACGTGTCGATGTCGAACGCGAAGTCGAACGACAGAACCTGTTCGGTGCGCACCGCACTCCGCGCGCCGATCGAATAGCCGGACGGTTCGGTCACCGGCGTGCCGCTCAAGGCGTAGAGCGAGACGGTGTCGACGCGGTTGGTGACGTAGGCCTGCAGCCCGGTGGTGTCGCCGCACGCGGTGGCGGCGACGACTGCGACGCTGGCGAGTAGCAGCAGAGTGAGATAGCGCATGGAGTGTGGAGAACTTACAGGGCCGCGTTCGAGTGGGTCAACCCATGATGGCTGCTTGACTTCGACTTCGTCGAATCCTACGTTGGCAGCCCCTATGGCGACGATCCGCGACGTGGTCGAGGCGCTCAGCCGCTCGAACGGCGTGGATGCCGTTGTGGTGGTCGGCCGGGATGGGCTGCCCATCGATTCGCGCGTCGCCAACGGCGTGGATGCCGAGAGCGTCGCCGCGCTCCTGCCAACCGCCATCACGCACATGGCGCAGCTCGGTGATGCAGGCGGACGCGGCGATTTCACTACCGCCGTCCTCGAGTTCGGCAAGGGACTCGCGATCGTCGCAGTCCTCAACGCCGATGCGCTCCTCATCGTGCTGGTGCAGCCGGCAACGAACGTAGGCGCCCTGCTGTTCGATCTTCGCCGACACCGCCCCGCCATAGCTGGTCTGTTGTAAGCGGACGGCCGGCCCGTGGCTCCCCCCTCCAGCTCCACGCGGCATCTCCTTGTCGTCGATGACGAGCCACATATCGGGCTTGTCCTCCGCCCGTTCCTCGAGCAGCTCGGCTACCGCGTGAGCGTCGCGAAGACGCTCGACGAAGCGCGCAGTGCGCTGCGCGCGGCGCCGCCGACCGATGCTCTGCTGCTGGATCTGCATCTCCCCGACGGCTCCGGGCTGGACTTCCTGCGCGACCTGCGCGCCCAGAGCGGGACCGCCCGCCTGCCCGTGCTCGTCCTGACCGCCGAGGGCGAGGACCGCATTTTGCGCGAAGCGCGCCGGCTCGGGGCGGTCCTGGTGACCAAGCCGTTCAGCCCGACGAAGCTAAGCCAGCGTATCGCCATGATGTTCGGCGATACACAGGCTTCCGCGGAGACGCCGTGAGCACGTGGGCCGCGATCCTCGCCGGCGGATCGGGCACGCGATTCTGGCCGCTCTCGACGCCGGAACGGCCCAAGCAGCTGTTGCCACTGACCGGTGATCGGCCGTTGCTCGCGCATGCCGTGTCGCGCCTGCAGGGGCTCGTGCCGCCGGAACGCATCCTGATCCTCACCAGTCCGTCGTTGGTGGAGCGTGTGGGCGCCACCGTGCCCGAAGTGCCGCAAGCCAACATCTTCGCCGAACCTCGTGCCGCCTCGACGGCGCCCGCGCTGGCGTGGGCGGCGCACTGGATCGCCAAACACGACCCGGGCGGGCAGATGCTGTCGCTGCACGCCGACTGGGCCGTCGGCGACGACCGCGCGTTCCGCGCGGCCGCAACCCACGCCCTTGGGATCGCGGTCGAGCAGGACGTGCTCGTCACGGTCGGCGTCAAACCGACGCGGAACGAGACCGCATACGGGTACATCGTGCCGGGCAAGCCGTCGGGCAGCGCGCGCAAGGTGAAACGATTCATTGAAAAACCGAGTCCGACGCGAGCGGCACTGCTCCGCCGGCGCGGCGCTCTGTGGAACAGTGGGCTGTTCGCCTGGAGCGCCGCGCGCTTTCTGGGCGAAGCGGGCGCGTACGCCAAGGAGCTCGCGGCCGGATGGACGGCGCTCACCAATGGCGACGCACCGCGCTTCTTCGCCGCGGTGACCCCGGTCGCCGTGGATGTGGCCGTGCTGGAACGCACCTCGCGCCTCGCCGTTGTGACCGGGACATTTGCCTGGGACGATATCGGCTCCTGGGACGCGCTGTTGCGGATTCGCCGCCGCGACGCGCGCGGCAACGTCACGGTCGGTCATGTGACGCTCGGTGACGACGTGAGAAACTCCCTGATCTGGGCGGAGAACGAGGCGATCGCGGTCGTCGGCGTAGAGGACATGGTGGTCGTCCGCGCCAACGGGCACACCCTGGTCATGCCGACCGGTCGTCCGGAAAAACTGCGAGCGCTGGTGCAGAGCCTGTGACCCACGCGCTGTACTTGCTCGATCCCGATCCCAGTCCGGCGTGGATGCCGTTCGCAGGGATTCGACCGCTGTGCGAGCTGCGGGCGGGCGCGCATCTGGTGCGGGAGCGATGGGAGATGTTCGTCGGCACCGAAGCATCGGCCATTTTTGCGCTCCCCCACCTCGAGGGATTTCCCGAGGCCGGTGTGCCGCCCGTCGAGGCGCGGCGGACGGTCACCGGACCAGCCGTGATCGGATCATCCACGTTTGCGCCGCGCGGGCTCGCGGGTCCGTTCCCGGATGCGCCCGCCCGGCTCACGCGTGAAGGCATCACGGTAGGGTGGTCAGTGCCGGCGGGAACGACCTGGAGTGGCCCGGTCGCGAACGCGCACGCGATGAACGTGGAAGGCGTCGTACTCCGTGGCGTGCATGATCTGGTCAGCGCGCTGGAGCAGCTGTTGCGGGACGATCTGGTCCGGTTGCTCGGCGACTCCGACGCGGTGCCCAGAGGCTCGATCGTGCTCGGCGACCCGACGTGGATCACGGTGCGCGAGGCGGCGATCGAGCCGGGCGTCGTGTTCGACACGCGCAACGGGCCCATCGTGCTGGAGAGTGGCGTCGAGGTCCGCTCCGGTATGCGGCTCGAGGGTCCGCTGTGGGTTGGTGCGAATACCCGGCTCGTGGGTGGCGCGATCCGGAACTCGGCGATCGGCCCTTGGTGCGTCGTTCATGGCGAAGTGTCCACGACCGCGTTCCTCGGCTACTCCAACAAGAGTCACCACGGCTTTCTGGGGCATTCGGTGCTGGGGAGATGGGTGAATTTTGGCGCCGGCACGACGACATCGAATCTCAAAAGCACGTACGGCTCGGTCCGGCTGGAGGCGGCGGGGACGAAGCTCGAAACCGGTCACCAGTTTCTGGGTAGCCTGTTCGGCGATCACGCCAAGACCGCCATCGGGATGCTGTTCGATGCCGGATCGGTCATTGGCGCCGGTGCCAGCGTGTTCGATGGTGTACGAGCGCCGAAGTACGTCGCCCCCTTCGCCTGGGGAGGAGCTTCGTCAAAGCGGATGACGTCGCAAGGTTTTTTGGCTACCGTCGAGCGTGTGCTCCCCCGGCGCCACGTTGACGTGACGGACGCGATGCGAGCCTACTTGCAGCGCGCCTACGACTGGCTGATCACGTGACAGACTCCCAGCAGCGCTATCGCCGGCTCGGCAAGTACGAGCTGCACCAGCTCCTCGGTGAAGGCGCGATGGGCATCGTGTGGAAGGCCTACGACACGGTGTTGCGACGCTACGTCGCGTTGAAATTGCTGAGCTCGAGCTTCCGCAAGACGAAAGACATGCAGGAACGGTTCCTGCGCGAGGCGCGGGCGGCCGGCGCGATCCAGCACGCCAACATCGTCACGGTCTACGACCTCGGCGAGTCGGAGGGCCAGCTCTACATCGCGATGGAGCTGGTCGAGGGCCGCGATCTCTCCGACATGATCGCCTTACGGGATCCGCTCGCACTGGAGCGCAAGCTCGACATCACGATGGAGGTGCTCGCGGGACTCCACTTCGCCCACCAGCGCGGCGTGATTCACCGCGATGTGAAACCGTCCAACGTGCGCATCATGCCCGACGGGCGCATCAAGATCATGGACTTCGGGATCGCGCGGCTGCAGAAGGCCGACGCGACCGGATCAGGTGCGATCGTCGGAACGCCGACCTACATGGCGCCCGAGCAGATCACGAACGGCGCGATCACCGCCGCGACCGACGTCTTTTCGGTCGGCTGCCTGTTGTACGAGCTGCTCTGCTACCGGCGGCCCTTCGAAGCGGAGTCGGTGCACGGCGTCCTCTATCAGGTCCTGACGACTGAGCCGCGCCCCCTCCGCACGGTGGCTCCCTCCATTCCTGCCGCGCTCGAGCGCGTCGTCGCGAAGGCGATGAACAAGGTGCCGCACGAACGCTATGAGTCCGCCGGCCAGATGATGTCGACGCTGCAGCAGATCCGGGCGGCGCTGTCTGGCGCGGACGAGGAGGCGACCCAACCGCTCGGCCGTTGGACGCCGCTGCCCCGGCCCATGCTGAAGCTGATCACGCATGCGTCGATGAGGGCGCGGCTGGCGGTGCTGGGCGCGCTGGCGGCGGTCGTCGTGCTCCTCCTCTACGCGCCAGGACCGCCGGCGGAGGAACCCGGTGGTGCCGCGACCACCATTCCGCCGGCGCAACACGTCGCAGGGGGAGGGGGGCCAGGAGCACCGGGGGGACCGGGAGGGCTCGCCGCGCCGCCTCCCCCGCCCCGTACCGCGCTCGTGTCGCTGGCGGTCAGCTCACGGCGGGACTCCGCATTGGCGGCGCGCGATCGCGCGATCACTGCCGGCGCGCAAAAGAACAGCGTCCCATCGCTCTTGCTGGCGCAAACGATGCTGGAGACATCGGACCGCGCCCTGGAGCGTGGCGATCAGTCGCTGGCGCTGCGCGGCTACGTCGAGTCGGCCCAGCGCTACGCGCAGGCGCGCGACGAAGCGCGCGCCATGGAGCGGGAGGCACAGCACATGATCCAGCGCGTGACGCCCGTGGTGCAGGCCCTGCCCGCCGGGCGCGCCGCCGCCAATGCCGGCGTCTTTCTGGCGCGCGCCGAGTCGCTGCTGCGCGAGCAGGACTACACCCTCGCCAAGGTCGCCGCGCAAAGCGCCGAGCAGATCGGCATCGACGCGGGGATCGCGCCGCCGAGCACCCAACCGGCGGATGCCCGTGGCGCGATTGACGTGTTACTGGACGACCTTGGCCGTGCCCTGGCCAGCCAGCGGATCTCAAATCTGCGCGTGCTGTATCCCGGCCTGACGGAGGAGGAGCGGCGCAGTTGGGAAGCGTTCTTCCGCGAGTGGAATCAGATCACCGCGAAGTTCACGGTGGAGGATTTCAAGACCCAGGGCGCGAGCGCGACCGGGAACGTGCGCGCGCTGTTTCAGTACGTGCCGGCGCACGGCGGCGCGCCGCGGATGGACCGGCGCCGCTTCGCGATGCGATTTGAGAAGAAAGACGCAGGCTGGCGGCTGGCGGCGGTTACGGAATTGAAATGACCTCTACCACGCCCGCTGATTCGGGGCGGGCGGATCCGGAATCGTCAGCGTATCCGGACGGGCGGTCGGCGGGCCCACGCGGCGCAACGTCACCGGCTTCTCCAAGTCCCCACCACTGATCGTGAGCTTGTCGCCGGCGAGCTTCATGCCGTAGACCTGCCAGACGCCGTCGCCCAGCGTGATCCAGAGGCTGTCACCCACGACACGCCAGCGGGCGACGTCGTTGCCGAACTGCGCCGAGCTGTCGCTCCGCACCATGATGTGACGGATCTCATCACCGGCGCGTGCCTGCCAATCGCCGCTGAGTCGCACGGGCGCCTGCGAGGCGGCGAGCGCCACCGCGACGATCGACAGCACTTTGCTCATGGCACGAATTTTAGCGGGATCTATTGGGCTTTTGCAGCGGGCTCCGCCACTGTTGCCACCTGCCCTTCCCATTGCCGCATCATGCGCACGAACGCCCCGCACAACTCCGAATCGAACTCGACGCCTTTGCGCTCCTCCAGATAGCCGAGTGCCTTCTCGAACGACCACGCCTCCCGGTACGGCCGCCGCGTGCGCAGCGCGTCGTACACATCGCAGACATGCACGAGCTTGCTCGCCTGATGACAGTCGCGCGGGTAGTGCAGCACCGGGTATCCCCCGCCATTGATCATGATGTGATGCTCATAGGCCACGACGACGGCGAGATCGAGGTCCTGTTTCGTCTCGAGCAGCATGCGCGCACCCGCGACCGGGTGTTCGTTCATCAGCGCCCGTTCCTCCTCGGTCAATTTCCCGGGCTTCGTGAGCACTTCGAGGGGAATCTTGATCTTGCCAATGTCGTGCAGCAGCCCGGCCACGCCGAACGTGCGCACATCGGCGGCCGACAGGCCGAGAAACTCCGCCAGCGCCATCGACAGCACGGCGACGTTCATCGAGTGCGTGGTGGTGTATTGGTCGAACTGTTTCAGCTGCAGCAGCGGCAACATGATCTGCTGGCCACCGTGCATCGCCACCGCGAGCGAGCGCACGACGGCTTCCGCCTCGGCGAGCGGGATCGCACCGCCGGCTTGTACCTCGCGCTGCAGCCAGCCCAGGGTCTCCACTTCTTCGCCCAGCGAGAAACTGATCGTGGCGGTCGGCAGCGGCTCGCCGGCAACTTCCGTCTCGCCCTTCAAACCGACTGCGCCGAAGCGGATGCTGCTGCGGCGCATCTGCCGCGCTTCCGTGCTGATGACCGACAGCGTGAGCCGCGCCAGCACCTCTTCGAGAAATCCTTCGAAGTCCTCGCGGGTCACCCGCTCCTCGAACTCGAGACGCTGAATGCCCGCCTGCGCGAGCCGCTTGCCCCAGTCCCACGCCTTCAGCTCGCGGAGCGGCAGCCGACCGAAGACCACTTCATCACCAAGGAAGGTGAACAGCGGGGGTTCCCCACTGGACTGCAAATCCACAATCTGCTGGTATGCGACGTCGAGGGCGCGCTCCCGCGCGGGATGCCCGTCGCGATACAGCGCCATTGCGGCGAGCGCCTGCGCGAACGCGTTCAGAAATCGGGCTGGATCGCCGCTCATCGTCGTACCGCTGCATTGCGGATGTCGGGATCCTTGGACTCCGCAGCCATGGCCAGCATCGCCGCCGCGCGCGCATCACCGCGCCAACTCGCGGCCAGCGCCATCAGCGCGGCCAGCAATTCGAGTGAGCGCGCGGCCAGTCGCCTCCGGCCCAGCCACGTGGTCCCACCATCGACCAGCAACAGGAGCGTGTTCAACGCGGCAGCATGGCGCACGCGCCCGAGCACCTTGATGGCGAGCACGCGCAGCTCAGAGGCCGCCGTGCCGTCCAGGGCGATCTCGGTGATCAACGGCAACACCGACGGTGGCCAGTCCTCGAGCGCCACCGTCAAGGCGAGTCGGACCGTGCGCGGGTCAGCGTCGCGCAGCGCGCCTACCAGTGCTCGCTCCCGTTCCGCCGGCACCTTGAGTGCAACCTTCACCGCTTCGCGCCGGACCCGGGCGTCCTCGTGGGCGATGAAGGCCGACGCGGAGAAGCCCTCCGGGATCGCCGGCAAGCCGTCGAGAATCAGCAAGAGATTGCGGATGACGTACCACGGAATGTCACGCCCGAGGCGCGTCGCGATGACGGGACCCAGCTCTCGGGGCGCGCGCGTCAGGCGATCGAGCAGGCCCCGCCGCGTGGTGCGGGATTCCGATGCGCCGAGCACGTCGAGCAACGGCTCGAAGGCATCGACGGGCAGGCGCGGCAACACGCGGTCCAGCGCGGCAAAGTCGGGCGGCTCGGTACTCGCGAGCTCGCGCACGACGTCGGGCGACGTGACCCGCGTCCAGAGCGGGGCGATGTCGGCCCGAACCGGGGCGCGTGGCGAAGACGCATCGGCCGAAGCGACGAGCACATCCACCAGCTCGCCGACATGGTGCTCGGCAACAAGCCGCTCCACCGCGCGCCACGCGGCGAACCCCAACGCGCCGGTCTCGAGCGCGGTCTGTAAGATGCGCAGCGGCTCGGCAGCCTGGCTGGCGTTCGTGCGCGCCGTGGCGGACGACGCCGCGGCCATTTTCTGCAGCGCCTGTCCGTACGCGTCGGGATTCGGATCCTCGAGCGTCCACCCCTGGAGCAGATCCCGCACCTGCTCACGCAACGCCTCGTCCGCCTGCGGGCGGACCTCGGCGGTCCCCTGCTCCGCGTGTTGCGCCAACTTCGAGAGCATCCGCACCAGCGGATCGGAGACTGTCTTGTGGGACGCGTCCGCCATCGCGCGCACGATGTCGAGCACGGCGTCCACCGCGAGCCCGTGCGTCGCGTCGATCGCAAACTTGGTGCGTTGCGCGCTGTCGCCTCCCATCTCGATCAGCCGGCGCAGCGTCCCCGGCTGCAGCGCGCCGACCAGCTTCGACGTGCGGCGCCGCAGAGCCGCCGCCTCTGCGCCCCCAGCGTGCTTCAGCTCATCCGCGATCTGCAGCAGATAGCCCACGATCACTTGGTCGTAGGCAGCGCCGCCCGGATGCTGGTCGATTGCCTTGGCGATCACGGAGGGTTCGGTGGGAGGCGCGGGCGCGTCGCCGCCTGCCATGGCTCCCGCTGTCAGCGCCGCCCGCGCCAGTCCTACCCACAGCTGCGCGCCACGCAGTCCGCGCTCTTTGCCGCCCTTATCGTCGCCGGAGACGGCGGCCGAATCATCCTCCTGCAGTAGCTCGAGGCGTTCGTAGGTGACGGGGTGCAGCCGGACGTGATCCCAGGCTCGCAGCCGCTCCGGGAGCCCTAGTCCGAGTGGCTCACCGGTCCGCTCCGCCTCGACGGCGAGCGTCTTCAACACGTCGGCGACTTCGGTGACGCGCAGGTCGCGGTGAAACGTCACCGCGCCGAGATGGTGGCGGTGCAGACGGCCGGCGAGCTCTGACAGCAGCGGGTTCTTGGGATCGGTTGCGACGCCTTCGATGACGAGCTGCTGCCGCGCCACGCCCAGCGCGAGTGTCGTGCGGTCCTCGAACAAACGCTCGGCACGGCGCGCCAGCCCCGCCGCGGCGGGCGCGAGCGAAGGATGCCCCTCGGGATACATCGCGTGCTTGTGCAGTGCGATGGACAGCTCGATGAGGAAGTCGGCCAACTCTCGCGAGAGGGCCGCCTTTTCCGAAGGGACGGTCATGGCCCCCCAAAATAGTGCTCCCCCCCGTGCGGACCATCACACGGAGGGGAGCGCTAGGGCTTTTCCGAGGCGTCTAAGCGTCTACGCGCCTAGCCTTTAATACATGCCGCCCATACCGCCGCCCGGCATCGGCGGAGCCTTTTCCTTCTCCTTCTTCTCCACCACGACGCACTCGGTCGTGAGGAGCAGGCTCGCGATGGATGCGGCATTCTGCAAAGCGGTCCGGGTGACCTTGGTCGGGTCGATGACGCCGGACGCGACCAGGTCCTCGAACTTATCGGTCTGGGCGTTGTAGCCGAAGTTCTTGTCCTTCGACTCCTTCACCTTCCCGACGACGATCGGGCCTTCGGCGCCCGCGTTCTGGGCGATGATGCGGATCGGCTCCTCGAGCGCCCGGCGCACGATCTCGATGCCGGTCTTCTCATCGTCATCGTGACCCTTGGTCTTGTCGAGCGACTTCTGGCACCAGAGCAGCGCCACACCGCCCCCCGGCACGATGCCCTCCTCGACCGCCGCACGAGTGGCATGCAGCGCGTCCTCGACCCGAGCCTTCTTTTCCTTCATCTCGGTCTCGGTCGCCGCGCCGACATTCAGCACGGCCACGCCGCCGGCGAGCTTCGCAAGCCGCTCCTGGAGCTTTTCCTTGTCGTAATCGGACGTGGACTTCTCGATCTGGGCCTTGATCTCCGCCTTGCGGCCCTCGATCTGGTCGTCCTTGCCCTTGCCGTCTACGAGCGTGGTGTTGTCTTTATCCACGATGACGCGCTTGGCGCGGCCGAGATCGTTGAGCGTCGTGTTCTCGAGCTTGAGGCCGAGCTCTTCCGAAATGACCTGACCGCCCGTGAGAATGGCGATGTCGCGCAGCATCTCCTTGCGACGGTCCCCGAAGCCCGGCGCCTTGACAGCGCAGACTTTCAGTGTGCCGCGGAGCTTATTGACGACGAGCGTCGCCAGCGCCTCACCCTCGACGTCCTCGGCGACGATCAGCAACGGCCGCCCCGACTGTGCCACCTTCTCGAGCACAGGCAGGAGATCCTTCATCGTCGAGATCTTCTTGTCGTAAATGAGGACGTAGACGTCCTCGAGGGTGCATTCCATCTTTTCTGGATCGGTGATGAAGTAGGGCGAGAGGTAGCCGCGATCGAACTGCATCCCGTCCACCGTCTCCAACGTGGTCTCGAGGCTCTTCGCCTCTTCGACGGTGATGACGCCGTCCTTGCCGACTTTGTCCATCGCGTCGGCGATCTTATCGCCGATCTCAGCATCGCCGTTGGCAGAGATCGTGGCGACCTGCTTGATGTCCTTCCGGCCCGAGGTCGGCACCGAGATCTTCTTCAGCTCGGCGACGACGGTCTCGACGGCGTTCTCGATGCCGCGCTTCAGCGCCATCGGATTCGCGCCGGCGGTGACGGACTTGAGGCCCTCACGGTAGATCGCCTGCGCGAGCACGGTCGCCGTGGTGGTGCCGTCGCCCGCGAGGTCGGAGGTCTTGGTCGCCACTTCCTTCACCATCTGGGCGCCCATGTTCTCGATCTCATCCTCGAGCTCGACTTCCTTCGCGACAGTCACGCCGTCCTTGGTGACGGTCGGGCTGCCGAACTTCTTGTCGATGACGACATTCCGGCCCTTGGGGCCGAGTGTCACCTTCACCGCATCGGCCAGCTGAT
>DASWCE010000305.1:0-34090 GCA_036390255.1 Gemmatimonadales bacterium
GCGGCGATTCGACGGGTCCTTCCGGCCCGGGTCAACTCAAGGTGCGGTTGACATCGCCGAACTCCGGGTTGGACTCCGCGATCGTGTTCACGATCACCGGCCCGGCTCCGCTCACGAGCGCGACGGCGGGCACCGGCCTGCGCGCATTCCAGCAGCCGCTCGGCGGCACGTCGACAGAATTTGCACTCGTGGGCCTGCTCACGAACGGCGCCACGATCCTCACGATCGGGGTGTCGGACATGCGCGCGCTGGCTCAATACAGCGGCTCGATTCAAGGCGTGGCGACGCCGAGCTATCAGCTGCGGTCGCTGCCGAGTGGTTACGCGCTCGCGCTGACCCGTTAGTCGCCGGCCTGCGCCGCCGGCTCCGCGCTTTGCCAGACGCGCCCCAGGCTGTCTTCCAGACGTCGTCGCAGGCTCTGATATAGCGCGAGCAGCTGGCGACATTCGTCAGTAAGCGTCGTGGCTCCACCGCCGGGACCTCCGGCGCGTGAGACGACCATGGGCCGGCCGAGTGCCTGTTCCATCTGCTGAATCGCGCTCCAGGCCGTGCGGTAACTGATTCCCGCCTGGGATGCAGCGTCTTTTATCGAGCGCACCCGGTCGACGGCTTCCAGCAGCCGAGCCTCGCGTTCTCCCATGACCGCAACGCCTCGTTTCGTGAGCATGACGAGCGCGTGCGGGACCAAATCCGGAAAGTGCATAAAACCTCCCTACCGTTCAGCGGCCGCCCCCGCCGCCCGCGCCGCCCGCGCCGCCCCCGCCCCCCCCCACGCCACCGGCACGGTGCATTCACCGGGCGGGAGAGGAGTCACGAACGCCGGCATGTCGCCGGGCAATCGCAGGGCGAGCAGGCGCGTACGCCACTCGCCCAATGCCCAGGTGCTGAATTGCATGGCGTCAGTGTTGCCCGTCGCCGAACGAATCACGTACAACGTGTATGGATTGCCGAGCACCGTGTCAGCAGTGAAGAGCGCGCGTAGGCGGATGCCCTGCAGTCGTGTAAATGTCGGCAAGTCGGCGAGCGCGTACGCGGCGCGCTCGTCGGCTATTCGCAGGGTGGCGGCCTGATCGCCTCCGGCTTGCACGTACCAGCTATTGCGTAGGCCATCCGGGATCACACCCGCCGTCTTCCACAAAAACAATTCCTTGATGTGCGTGCCCGATGAGTCCCCGCGCGATATGAAGGAGGCGCGCACGTTCGCGATCCGGCGAAACGCGTCCGCGGCCGAGCGTGCGCTCGCAACACCCGCCGGATCGGCCGCAGGCCCGACGATGGCGAACCGGCTCACGACGAACGGGCAGCGCAGTGCCGCACGCCCGGGTTCGACGAGCAGCCGCTGCTCAAGGCTGGGTGCATGTGTGACGACGACGTCGAGGTCACCTGCCGCCGCCGATCGAAGGATCGTGCCCGAGGCGCCTACGACGACCCGCACCGGCATGGGTGGTTGGAGCGAGTCGACCAACGCCAGCGCGCCTGACTGGTCGACGGTAGTCGTCGTGCCGAGGCGCAGCGGCGCCGCTTGTGTGCCGCGGGCGCAGGTCGTTTGTGCGGCGCTCATGAGAATGAGTGCGAGCGTGCGTTGTGTCATGGTTTCCCTGTGCGGTATTCCCGAACGGCGAAATCGTTCCAGTCGATTTTTTTCGTGTGGCGTGCAGGCAACACTCTCTCTATTTTCGTTGCGGGGGGCGGTAGCTCAGCTGGGAGAGCACCTGGTTTGCAACCAGGGGGTCGAGGGTTCGAATCCCTTCCGCTCCACTTCCGCTGCTTCCATCTTCTCTCAATGCTCCTTGACCTCCTGATCCCAGTCGTGATCCTGGCGCAGGCACAGGAACCGGCTGTTCCATTACGCATTGCCGCCAGCAGCCAGGCATCGGTCGAAGTGCACCTCAACGCCCGCCGCATCGGCAATCGCTGGTTCGAGGAAGACGCCAGCCTCTCGGGCCCTTCGCGGATTGCCATTTCGTACGGCCAGCCCCACGCGCGCGGCCGCAAGGTCGAAGGCGGCCTCATCCCGCTCGACACGGTGTGGCGCTTTGGCGCGAACATGGCCACCGCGCTCCATTCGGATGTCGATATCACCCTCGGCGACCTGAAAGTGCCGCGGGGCGATTACTCGCTCTTCATCCAGTACACCCGCACGGGCTACACACTCATCGTGAACCGCGGAACGGGGCAGTGGGGGACCGACCACGATGCCACGAAAGACCTCGGGCGCGTCGCCCTTGCCAGCCGTGCGATGGCCGAGCCGGAGCCGTCGCTGTCGATTTATCTCGTCCCGGACTCGCCCGATCCCACAACCGGCTATGCCCAGCTGCGCGGCACCCTCCGCATCAAGTGGGGAAACACGGAATTGACGACGACCTGGCGGGTCGACCAGTGACCGACGAACGCTATCCCATCGGGAAGTTTACGGCGCCCGCCGGCAACGCACTCTCGGCGGCCGACCGCGGCGCGTGCATCGATCACATCGCGATTGCGCCAGCCAATTTTCGGCGCGCCTTTGCCGGACTGAACGACGCACAGCTCGATACGCCGTATCGGGCCGGCGGGTGGACGGTGCGCCAGGTTGCCCATCACGTCCCCGATAGTCACATGAACGCGTACATCCGTTTTAAGCTGGGTCTGACGGAAGACGCCCCCGCGATCAAGACATACGAAGAGAAGGATTGGGCGAAGACGCCCGAGACGCGCGCGCCCATCGCCATGTCGCTCGATCTGCTGACCGCGCTACATGTGCGCTGGGTGGCGCTGCTGCGCGGAATGCGTCCGGCCGATTTCGCGCGCACGATCAAGCACCCCGAGTGGGGAACCCCCTCGCTCGACACCATCCTCGCGCTGTACGCTTGGCACGGCCGGCATCACACGGCCCACGTCACGGCGCTGCGGCAGCGCTTGGGCTGGGCTGACTGATGCTCGATTTCGCCGACGACGATCTCGACGCGGAGTTCCCGCTCGGCGACGGAACCGCCGAGACGGAGGGGGTAGTCACGTGCCCGTACTGTGGTGAGCCGAACGAGATCGGGCTCGATGCGGGCGGGGGAGCGTTTCAGGACTACGTCGAAGACTGTCAGGTCTGTTGCCGGCCCTGGCGCCTGACCGTCGCCTATGACGAAGCGGGCAACGCGGAGATTTCAGCCTCCCCGCTCGACGAGTGAACATTTTTGATGTGATCTGCGTCTCATTCTCCTGAATTACATCCAACGGGTCTGCGTGCGCCGCCGGTTGTTCGGTTAAAGTACGGCACATGCATTCCATTCTGGTCATCGATGACGATGCGGATACGCGGATGAGCCTGCGGGATTTCTTGACGGGGCAAGGCTTTATCGTGCACACCGCCCGCGAGGGTCAGCACGCCTTGCATATGCTCGAGAAGATGGATCCGCCAGACGTGATACTGCTCGACTACAAGATGCCGGTAATGGACGGCAAGCAGTTTCTCTCGATCCTGCGCCGCACCCCCGGGCTCCACCACATTCCCGTGGTGATCCTCTCGGCGGCGACGCGCGAATGGTCAGGCGCGCACCTCGAGGTCGAAGAGGTGTTGTCCAAGCCTGTCGACCTCGAGGTCCTGCTTAGCAGCCTGAGTCGGATCCTAGCTCCGCCTGCTCAGTCGCCAGAGCCGGCCTCGCGCGAGCAGCTATAGCGCGGCCTCGTAGCGGCGACCGACTTCCTGCCAGTTTACCACGTTCCACCACGCCGCAACGTAATCGAGTCGGCGGTTCTGGTACTTGAGGTAGTAGGCGTGCTCCCAGACGTCGAGCCCGAGAATGGGAATCTTGTTGTCCATTAAGGGACTGTCCTGATTCGGCCGGCTGGCAACTTCGAGCTTTCCGTTCGCGAGCGTCAGCCACGCCCAGCCGCTGCCGAACTGCGACGTCGCAGCAGCACTGAGCTGTTCCTTGAACTTCGTGAAGTCGCCGAAGGTGCGCTTGATAGCATCAGCGAGCGCGCCTGCCGGCTCCCCGCCGCCGCCCTTGCCGGCCGGGGCCATAATGGTCCAAAACAGTGAGTGGTTGTAGTGCCCGCCACCGTTGTTCCGAACTGCGGTGCGGATGTCGTCCGGGATCGTGTCAATGCCGCGCAGCAGCTCCTCGAGGCTCTTGTTCGCGAGCTCGGGGTGCTTGGCCAACGCGTTGTTGAGATTCGCGATGTAGGTCTGGTGATGCTTGCCGTGGTGGATCTGCATGGTCTGTGCGTCGATGTGGGGCTCGAGCGCGGCGAAATCGTAAGGCAGCGGCGGCAGCACGTGTCGCGCTTCGCTGCCTGCCTTAGCCGCGCGCTGTTGCTTTACTTGTGCCATCGCGTTCGTCCTTTTGAGTTTGCCTCTCAAACCCCGCATTGCGCGACACGGTTCCTACCATATTTTGCTCCGCGGAACGTGCTGTCCTCTCCTACCTCCGGAGGCGCTCGTGGCGGAGTTCTTGCTGCGCTGGCTGCACTTCCTCGCCGGCATCACGTGGATCGGTCTGCTGTATTACTTCAACTTCGTACAGGGCCCGTTCATGGCGGAGGCCGACGCGGCGACCAAGAGCGCCGCAACGCAGAAGCTTGTGCCGCGCGCGCTCGCCTGGTTCCGCTGGTCCGCCGTGCTGACGTTTCTGACTGGAGCGGCGATTATCGGCAAGCGCATCGGGGAATCGCCCGAGGGGTCGGCCGCCTGGTCCTCGCCGTGGGCGACGACGATTCTGACGGGTGCACTGTTCGGTACCGTGATGCTGGCGAACGTGTGGCGCGTCATCTGGCCGAAGCAGAAGATCGTCATCGCCTCCGCGGTCGCGGCGGCTTCGGGCGGCCAGGCGAACGCCGCGGCACCGGCGGCGGCCCGTCGCGCGTTCCTCGCCTCGCGCACCAACGTCGTGTTCTCGATCCCGATGTTGTTCTTCATGGGCGCGGCGTCGCACTTCACCGTCCCCGGCGGCGGCAACCACCTGGCCTATTGGATCGCGCTCTTCGTGCTGGTCGCGCTGATCCAGATCAACGCGCTCACGGCGACCACCGGACCGACCACCAAGCCGATCGAGAAGATTCCCGGGGTCATCATCACCGGCTTCGTGGTCTGGGCCGTCGTGTACTACGGGTTGGTGCGGGCGTTTTTAGCGCCGTAGCGTAACCGATGGCGTCGGTGGCGCTCCGCCGGCTGAGCAAGGTCTTCGACGGCGGCACACAGGCATTACACGCCCTGGATCTCGACGTGCGGGACGGCGAGCTGCTCGTCCTGCTTGGTCCGTCGGGGTCGGGCAAGACCACAGTGCTGCGCTGCATCGCGGGTCTGGAAGAGCCGACGAGCGGCGACGTCGTGATCGGCGAGCGCGTCGTGACGCACGACTCACCCGGCTCGCGCGACCTGGCGATGGTGTTTCAAACCCCTGCGCTATATCCCCACCTCAGTGTGCGCGAGAACATTGCCTTTCCCCTCGAGATGCGCGGCGTGGCCGACGCGCAGGTGGAGCGCCGTGTCGCCGACGCGGCGGCGCGGCTTGGCATCGAGCGCGTCCTGGATCGCATGCCCGACCGGCTCGCGGAAGGAGAACGGCAGCGCGCAGCACTGGCCCGCGCTCTGGTGCGCGGCCCGCAGGCATTTCTCTTCGACGAGCCGCTCTCCCGCCTCGACGCCAAGCTCCGTATTGAGCTGCGCGCCGAGCTCCTCGCACTGCACCGCGCCCTCGGCGCGACCATGATCTACGTGACACACGATCAGACCGAAGCGATGACGATGGGCCAGCGCATCGCCGTGCTGCACGAAGGGCGGCTACGGCAGGTGGGAACGCCCGAGGAGGTCTATCAGAAACCTGCGGACGTCCACGTCGCCCGCTTTGTCGGCACGCCGGGAATGAATGTCTTGCAGGGCAGAGGAAAAGGGATCGGCGACGGCGGCAGGGTGATCGAAGCGGGAAGCCTCACCATCCCCGTCGAGCTGAGCACTTATGAGGGCGAGCTGCAGGTCGGCATCCGGCCTGAGAACGTGGGGCTGTGCGCGGTCGATCGGGGCGTCGGGAACGTGGATGTGCTGGTCGTCGAGCCGCTGGGCAGCGAGACGCTTGTCCACCTCAATGCCGGCGGCCAACCCCTCGTCGCGCGACTCCCGGGGTTCGCCGATGTGCGCGTCGGCACGCGCGTGGGAGTGAGAGTCGATCGTCGCCGACTTTATCTGTTCGACGCTGCGGGCGCGCCGCTCGCATGAGCTCGCGGCGCTGGGCAGCGGCGGCCACCATGGCCTCGGGGCTGGCGGCGGCGATGGCGCTCGTCGTTGTCGTCGCGGCGCAGCGCCACTACGAGCGCGCGTTCGCCTTCCGCATCGCTGGGACAACGGCCGCATACATCGCCGCGGTTACTCCGCCTCCGCCTCCGCCACCGGAACCGCCTCGCGTTAAGCGGTCTCGCCGCCACCGTGCCCCGGTTTTACCTCCGCCACCTCCATCTCCTCCACCATCCTCGACACCGGCTTCTCGGAGCTACGACCTGCCCTCGCTCCTGACACAGTCCCGGGCGCTTCGCACACTGCCGGGCTGGTCATCGGACGTGGAGGTCTACTTCGGCACGGCGCCATTGGTCGATGCGACGACCGCGCCGCTCTCGCCGGATGATCTCACGCATCTCGCGACGGCAGGACGCTGGCGCGACGGGGCCGCGCTCGTTCCCCTCAAAGACCGCGACGGACAGGAGGTGGTGGGTGCCGTCGCCGTGCGACCGCATCCGATGCCGCACGGGCCACTTCCTGGTGGATTCGGTTTCGCGTTCCCCGCGGCGCTGCTCGCAGTAGCTGCCGCAGCCGTCACCGCGTTGCGGGAGCGGTCCCTGCGGAGCGGCGGTTACCTGAGTGCTGCGCTGCTGCTGGCGCTGGCGACCTATCTCGACGTGCGATGGGCGGCGCGCGACAGCACCGATCGGTGGCTGGTGGACACGCGCCGGCTGCTGCAGGAGGCGGCGACGCGGATTCCGCCGCCACGGACCCGCGTCGCGATCAGTGACCTCGCTGCGCTGGTGCCCGACGGCGAGGTCGTCGCGGGCGAGCCTGCGGAATCCGCACCGCGTCGGGTGCGCGTGGATGGCCTGGAGCGTGCCGTCGTGTCCGCGCTCATCGGTTCTGGTCGCTGGATCGAGGTGCGCTCGGTGCCCGCCGAGCTCGAGGCGCCGCGGTGGTTGATCCTGCTGCTGCCCTGCGCCCTACTCGGGCCAATGGCCATCCTGCTCGTGCGTTGGGCCGAGCGCACGCCCGCACGCCTCCGGGAAACCGCGATCGCGTGGGGATTCTTGGGACCCGCGGCGCTTCACGTGACGATCTTCACGATCGGTCCGGCGCTGTACGCGATCTATCTCGGGAGCACCGCAAACGTCCGCGCGCTGCTGCGCGATCCGTTGACCTGGAACGCATTCCGGAATAGCGCGCTGTACGCGCTGTACGTCCCGGTGTCTATCGCGCTCGCGCTGGCAGCGGCGCTCGCGATCTATCGGTATCGACAGCACTGGGGCGGACGACTGCTCAGCGCCGCGTTTCTGCTCCCCTATGTCACGTCGGCTGTCGTCATCGCATTAGTCTGGCAGGCGATCTACCGCTGGGGATCGTTCGGCCTCGGCCGACCCGATTGGCTGAGCAAGGCGGGCACGGCGCTTCCGGCGCTCATGCTGATATCGGTCTGGGCGCATGTGGGTGGTCAGATGCTCGTCTTCCTGACCGGACTCCAGGCAATACCACAGGCCTATCTGGATTGCGCGCGCTTGGACGGGGCCGGGGCGTGGCGCGGATTCTGGCGCGTCACGCTGCCGTTACTGCGACCCGTCACATGGTTCGTGGTGGTGACAGGCTTGCTCGGCGCCTTCCAGATGTTCACGCTTGTCTTTGTGCTGACGCAGGGCGGTCCGTTCCCCGCCTATGCGACTGACGTGATGGTCCATCGCGTCTACGGAACCGCGTTTGGAGCGCAGGCCTTCGCGATGGCAAGCGCGCTCGCCGTGGTGTTCGCCGTTGCGCTGCTCCTGCTGAAGTGGCCACAGCTCACGCTCCTGCGCCGGCAGGTCCGCAATGCGTAAGGTCCTGCTGGGAGCGATCGCGCTCGTCATGGTCGCGCCCTTCCTCTATATGGTCTCGGTCTCCTTCATGGGGGAGGCGGAGCTGCTGCGGTGGCCACCGCCGCTGCTCCCGCATGCGCCGACCACGGTCAACTACTCCGCGATGGTCGAGGCAATGCCGTACGGGCGGGTCCTGCTGAACACCGCGATCCTTGCCGTCGGCGTCATGGTCGCACAGGTGTTCACCAGCGCCGCCGCGGGATATGCATTGGCCCGCCTGCGGTTTCCGGGTCGGGAAGGGGTCTTGCCCACCTTGCTCGCCCTGCTGTCGCTCCCAGCCTTTCTTCTCCTCATCCCGCGTTATCTCATGATTCACGCCCTCGGCTGGGCCGATACGTATCCGGGCCTGATTTCAACCGAGCTGGTCTCGATCTGGGGTATCCTCCTCCTGCGTCAGGCGTTCTTGATGCTGCCGCGCGATCTTGAAGAGGCGGCCCGTTTGGACGGCGCGGGAGAGTGGATGCTGTTCTGGCGCGTCGGGCTTCCCCTTGTGCGACCAGCCGCGCTGGCTTTGGCCGTGCTTGCCTTCGTGGATCAATGGCGCAATTTCCTGTGGCCGCTCGTCATCACACGCTCACCCGCCATGCAGGTTGCCGAAGTCGCCTTGGCACGTGTGCACACGGCGTACGCGGGCAACTGGCCGTACCAGATGGCTGCGGCGGTGCTGCTGACGGCACCGGTGTTTCTCGTGTGCGTGTGTGCGCTACGTTACATAATGTTAGGAGTCCGCTTCACCGGCGCGCGCGTGCGACTCTAGCGCAGCCACTGCCCTGCGGCCCGCCAGCTGGCTCGGAAGTTGCAAATACGTTCTGTCGCAGATCAATGCCGCCCCCGTCATGCCGCAATTCGCAGCATGACATGCAGCGGGCGGGGGGCTGCATCCGTGGGGAGAGCACGTGCGTCGGTCTTTGACATTACTGCTGGTTGCGCTGGGCCCTTTGGCTACGACGCTTGGGGCACAATCGCTGGCTGAGAAATCGAAAGCGCCGGGACCGCACGCGATCGACTTCGGGTTGGTGGCGACGTTGGGCGCGAACTGGCAGATCGAATCTGCCGAGATCGGGTACGTGCGTCGCCCCGCGCGCGGCCTCGCCGCGATCGGGTTGGCGGGTCGCGTCGGCACGTTCGTCAACGAGAGCGCGATGCTCGGCTCGAATCAGGGCGTCGTGTTCGCCGCAACACTGTCCGCCCGGACACTCATGAAATCGATTGCCCAATTCGGTACCGAGGAGCACGGGACCGGGGTCGGCTTCGATTTGACATTCGAAGTCACAGGGTACACCGCCGCCAATTCACCGCTCGCGCTGGGGTCAAAGTGGGCTGCGATATCGGTGTTGCCAGCGTTCAGCATCGGCAGCGGCAGCTCGGCTCATTTCGGGATTGTGATCGGCCCCACAGTCTTCCTCCATAGCGGCAAGCCGCTCATGCGCGGCCTGCTGGCGTTCCGTGGGGAGGCGCCGCTGGCGCGCCGGGAGCGTCATCCCTAGGTTAGCGACCTTATGGTCGCGCCGACGCTGACCTCGGACCATCCCGGTCTCGAGGTGCTCGCCGAAGTCGCCAAAGTGCTGGCTGCCGGCCGCCCGGCCGAAGAAGGTCTGGCCGGAGTCGTGAGTGTGTTGCGTCGCGGCCTGGCGCTGCGTCGCTGCCGGCTCTGGCTGCGCTCCCCCGCCGGCTCGAGCTTCATCCGCATCGCCAGCCCCGACGACGAAACGCAGCTTCCCGGTTTCACTTCCTCTGGATCGGCCTCGGTGACAGTGGGGCCGCACAACGAATCGGTTCCGGGAGGCACGCTCCTGCGCCTCCCGCTGATCCACGAGGAAGAGACGCTGGGCGGCTTCGAGGTGATCATTCCCCAGGGCCGCTATGAGCGGATGGCGCACGACGTCCTGGTCGTCGTGGCGCAGATGCTGGCTCCCGTGCTTGCCGCCAATGAGCTGTCGCAGGACCTCGCCTCTGAAGTCGCGCTGCGCACCCGTGAGCTCGAGGCGCAACGGAACTTCGTTGCCCGCATCATCGACTCGTTGCCGGTCGGTCTCTACGTGATCGATCGCGGCTATCGCATCCGGGCGTGGAACCGCAAGCGCGAAGCGGGCACGCAGGGCGTGTCGCGCGAGGACGCGTTGGGGCGCGAAGTGTTCGAAGTGCTGGACCGACAGCCGCGCGAGCTGTTGAAGCTCGAGTTCGATCGCGTCTTCGCGACCGGCGAGATCCAGACCGTCGAGATGGACTCGCAGACGACCGGCGAAGCGCGGCACTACCGCATCACGAAGATTCCGATGCGGCTTGACGACGAGGACGTCTCTCACGTCATCACCATCGGCGAAGATGTGACGGCGTGGCGCCAGGCACAGCAACGTCTGGGGCAAAGCGAGAAGCTCGCTGCGGTGGGGCAGCTGGCCGCCGGTGTCATGCACGAGATCAACAATCCGCTCGCGACCATTCTCGCCTGTAGCGAAGCGTTGAGCCTGCGGACCGGCGAGCTGCCGCCGCAGGACCGTGGCGCGCAGGAGGAATACCTCCGGATCATCGATACGGAAGTGC
This sequence comes from Gemmatimonadales bacterium, assembly GCA_036390255.1. Taxonomy (GTDB): domain Bacteria; phylum Gemmatimonadota; class Gemmatimonadetes; order Gemmatimonadales; family GWC2-71-9; genus 20CM-2-65-7. The sequence continues at coordinate 10,612 of DASWCE010000305.1, forward strand.
AACGGTGCCGGCGGATCGTGGACGGGTTGCTCGATTTTTCCCGTCCCAAGCAGAGCGGGCACAGAGCGGCTGCCGACATCAACGCGATCATCGAGCAGACGCTGTTCCTGCTGAAGCATCACGAGCGCTTCAAGTGGCTCACGATCGAGCGGCAGCTCGAGCAGGACCTCCCGCAGTTCCAGGCGGACGCCGAGCGGCTGGTGCAGTGCTTCATGGCGCTCATGCTGAACGCCATGGATGCGATGAATTCGCGCGGCGTGCTCACGGTGCGGACCAGATTGAATCCGCAGCGTCGCGACGAAATCCTCACCGAGTTCATCGATACGGGTACGGGGATCCGGCAGGAGGACTTGCCCAAGATCTTCGAGCCGTTTTTCACGACCAAGCCGCAGGGCCGGGGCACCGGATTGGGTCTCTCCGTGGCCTACGGTATCGTCGAGGAGCATCGCGGGCGCATCGAGGTAGAATCCCAGGTGGGCGTCGGCACCAACTTCAAGGTTTTCCTGCCGGTCGGATGAAGATCCTGGTCATTGAAGACGACAGAACGGTAGGGGAGTACGTTCGCCGCGGTCTGGACGAAGCCGGCTATCATGTCGATCTCGTCGGCGATGGCGACGAAGGCCTGCGGCGCGCGAGCGGCAAGGGGGCCGGGTACGACATGATGGTCCTCGATCTCCGGTTACCGAAGCTCTCCGGCATCGACGTGTTGCGCACGTTGCGCGACCGGGGGGTGGGGCTGCCCGTGCTGGTGCTGACCGCGCAGGACTCGGTCGATTTCAAGGTGCAGGCGTTGCGCATGGGCGCGGACGACTATGTCACCAAGCCGTTTGCCTTCGAGGAATTGCTGGCACGGGTCGAGGCGCTGGGGCGCCGGCCCAAGGCGATCGCCCCCCCGATGCTCAAGGTGAATGGTCTGGTGCTGGACACGGGAAGCCGTGAGGTCACGCGGGACGGCAAACGCATCGAGCTCACGCCCAAGGAGTACGCCGTCCTCGAGTACCTGATGCGCCATGAGGGCCGCGTGATGTCTCGCACGCTGATCACGGAATACGCCTGGGATTATCACTTCGATCCGGGCACGAACATCGTGGACGTGGTCATCACCCGGCTGCGCAAGAAGATCGATCATGGCAAAGAGCCCAAGCTGATCCACACGGTGCGCGGCGTGGGATACGTGGTGCGCGCGTAACGTGGAGAGCATTCGCGGTCGGATGACGGTCTGGTATGCCAGCGCGCTCATCCTCAGCATCGCGGTCTTCGCGGTTGTCCTCTATTTCTCCCGGCGCAGCGCCACCTACCAAGATCTCGATCGTCGTATTCAATCCGAAGCCGACCTGACGGCCGGCATTCTCGCCGAGAGCTTTCACGCGCGGGGAGTGTTGGTGGAGAAGGACACCGCCGGGCGACCGGTGCTGGTGCAGGAGGTCGCGGCGGTGCTCGAGGTGGTGCCTGACTACCTGCTGGTGACGAGCCGCGACGGCCGGCTGCTGTTCGCATCGCCGGATGCCCGCGCGCTGACGTTTGCCGAGTTCGAGCAGCTCAACGCGATCACGCGGCCCCCCCCTCCCGAACCGTCGGCATCACACCTGCCAGGGCGCTTCCGGATCGAACCCAACGGGCCCACGCTGCATTACGTCGTGCGCGCCGTGCCGGACGCCGGGGAGCAGTTCGGCGCGATCTTCGCGGGCGCGAATACTCGGTCCGCCGAGCTGCGGCTGGAGCAGCTCCTTACGACGATCCTCATCGCCTTCGTCGTCGGCGTCATCCCAGCCATCTTGGTCGGCCGGTGGATTGCGGAGCGGGCGCTCGAGCCTGTCGACCGGATGATCACCGAGGTTCGCGAAATCACCGACGGCCGCAGCCTGCATCGCCGGTTGCCGGTACCGCTGGCCCAGGATGAGCTGGCCCGGCTCGCCGCCACGCTGAATCAGATGATGACCCGGCTGGAACGCAGCTTCGCGGCATTACGACGCTTCACCGCGGATGCGAGCCATGAGCTCAAGACGCCATTGACGGTTGTGCGCGCCGGCGTGGAGCGTGCGATCACGCGCCCGGACACCGCGCCGGAGACGCTCGCGGCATTGGAAGAGACGCTCCAGGAAGTGAATCGGATGACGGAGCTCCTGGATTCGCTGCTCACGCTGGCGCGCGCCGACGAGGGTCGGGCGGAGCTCCATCGCGAGCCGGTTGACCTCCGCCAGATACTGGAGGAGGCGGGAGAGACGGGCGAGCTCCTGGCCGAGCACGCCGGCGTCGGGATCGACATCCGTCTCCCCGCTGAGCCGGTCGTCGTGTCAGTGGATCGCAGCCGCGTGCGGCAGCTCGCGCTCAATCTTATTGAGAACGCCGTGAAGTACACGCCGCGCGGCGGCCAGGTCTCGGTCGAGCTCGGCAGCAGCAACGGGCGGGCGGTCTTCACGGTCGCGGACACGGGCATCGGAATCGCGCCGGGTGACTTGCCCCACGTGTTCGACCGCTTCTGGCGCGCCGATTCCGCGCGCACACGCACGAGCGAGCGCGCCGGCACCGGTCTCGGCCTCGCCATCTGCAAGTGGATTGCGGAAGCGCACGGCGGCACGATCGAGGTGCAAAGCCGGCCAGGCAGGGGAACCACCTTTACCGTGGGGTTGCCGCGCGGGTAGATCCACATCGCGTTGTTACCGTCCCGTAATTCAGGTGCAAGCGTCGGGTCAGAAGTCGTCGGTATCTCTGGATAGACCTGAATCGGGAGTGATACGATGCGCGCATTCAGCTCAGTCGTTTCCGTCGCCCTTCATGTCGGGTTGGGCCTCGCGGTGCTGTTCGGCTCGGCCAGGACCGGCCGCTCAAATCCAAGGGCGCCCGATACCATTTCAATGGTGTTTCCTCAACCGGCACCGAGGACCACGACCTCAGGCATCTGGGCACCGAGCGGTCCCCCGACTGTCGTGAACGACGTTGGCACGATTCGCGTGCCGAATTTCACGCTCCAAACTGGTGCGCGGGCTCCTGCGCCGTTTCCGGCGGGTCCGGCGCCGTTCTCAACGGCCACGGTCTCTGGTTCCGCGCCCGGCTGGGTGGCGGTGGGCAGCGAGAACGGCCCCGAGGTGCTGACGGGACCGCTGCCACACTATCCTGAGATGCTCCGGCAGGCGGGGGTTCAGGGACGAGTGATTTTGGAGGCGGTGGTTGACACGACGGGGCGAGTCAATCGAGACTCTATCGATGTCGTGTCGGCAACTCATTACGAGTTCGTTGCAGCCGCGCGACAGGCGCTGCTGGCGACGCTGTTTCGGCCGGCGTTTGTCTTCGGACGACTCGTACGGGTGCGCGTGCGAATTCCTTACGAATTTACGATCCGCAACGGCATGGGACCTGCCCACTGATGCGACGCGAAAAGGCTCATCCGGCTGTCATCGTTTTGTAATCTTTCGCCTACTAGCGGGCCAGGTGCAACGGGTACTATTACTTAGCCAACCAGTCCACCAGCCCGGAGGAGACCCCGGTGTTTGATCACCTGATCGAGTCCAGTCGCAAGACGAACAAGAAGAGCGCGTTCGGCCTCGGCTTCGTGTCACTCGTCGGTCACAGCGTGATCGTGTTGGCGGCCGTGGTCGCCACGCTCACAGCGGGTGAGAAGAAAGACGATACGGCGATCGACACGGCGATGGTGTTCCTGAATCAGGAAGAGCAGAAGAAGCCCGAAGAGCAGCCGCCCGTCGTCGATGTGCCGCAGCTGAAAGGCTTCCAGACGGTCGTCGCGCCGACCGACATTCCGACGAACATTCCGCCGATCAACCTGCAGCAACATTTCGATCCCAAAGACTACACGGGCACAGGTGTCGAGGGTGGTATCGGCACCGGCATCGTGCCGTCGTCGGATCAGGTGTTCATGGAGTCCGTGGTGGAAGAGCGGCCCGAGGTGTTGTCGGGGCCCGCGCTGAATTATCCCGATCTGCTACGCCAGGCGGGCGTGCAGGGACGGGTGCTCGTGCAAGCGATTATCGATACGTCGGGACGCGCAGAGCCGCCGTCGGTGAAGGTGATTCAGAGTCCCAACCCTGGCTTCGATCAACCGGCCAAGAACTATGTCTTGCGGGCGTTGTTCCGGCCCGCGCGCGTCCATGGACGGGCGGTCCGCGTGCTGGTGAACCTGCCGATCGACTTCAAGATCAAGAGATAGGGAGACCAAATGAGTTACGGAGATCTATGGTTATCGATGGGCAAGTTTGCCAAAGGCATCGTCGTCGTCATGTTTTTCATGTCGGCCTGGTCGTGGGCGGTGAGCATTTCGAAGTACATCTACCTGAGAAAGTCGAAGAAGGAGACGCGGCGGTTCGCGCCGGAGTTCTCGCGCTACCTGCAAGAAGAGCAGCTCGATGGCGCGATCGCGCTCGCCGAGAAGAACAAGAAGAGCCACGTGGCGCGCGTGTTGGGCGAGGCGCTCGCCGAAGTGAAGCCGCTGCTCCGTGACCGGGCGACGATCACCGCGGCCGACATCAATTCGGCCGAGCGCGCGGTCGAGCGGCAGATGCTGATCATCACGGCCGAGATGAAGCGCGGGCTCGGCATTCTCGCGACGACGGGCGCCACCGCCCCGTTCGTCGGCCTGTTGGGCACCACGATGGGCATCGTGACGGCGTTCCAGGGCATGTCGGCATCGGGTGGATCGGGCTCACTCGCCGCGATTACGGGCGGTGTCGCCGAGGCGCTGATCACGACCGCGTTCGGTCTGCTCGTCGCGATCCCGGCGGTGTGGCTCTACAACTACTTCGCCACGCAGATCGACTTCCTGACGGTCGAGATGACCTACACGTCGAAGGAGCTGATCGACTACCTGATCAAGAGCGTCGGCAGCGAGTTCGGCCGGTCGATCTTCACCAAGGAATTCCAGACGCAGAAGACGTCCCAGACCAGCGGTCCGATCAAGGGATAACGCAGCATGGCGATTGGTGGCGGGAAGAAAACGGAAGGCGCGGTCGCGGCGAACATCAACGTCACACCGATGATCGACGTCATGCTGGTGCTGCTCATCATCTTCATGATCGTGACGCCCGCGATCACGGCCGGATTCCAAGCGACGATTCCGCGCGCCAAGAACCCCGACGCGCGCGAAGAGCAGGAAGGCGAGATCCGCTTGGGGATCGATCGAGATGGGAAATTCTATCTGGACCTCACCGATCCGCGCACCGGCAAGTACACCGGCCCGCGCTTAATCAGTGACGCTGACCTGCCGGGGCAGCTCACGACCCTCTACGCGAATCGCACGGTCGACAAGATCCTGTATCTCAAGGCCGATGAGAGCATTGAGTACGGGCGGATCCAAGCCGCGCTCGAAATCGCGCGCAAAGCGGGCGTGCGCGTCGTCGGCGCGATCGCCGAGCAGGAACGCTCGGCAAAACCGGAAGGGCACTGACCGATGGCGATGGGATCGGGCGGCTCGGGCAGCGGTCTGAGTTCGGACATCAACGTCACGCCGATGATCGACGTGCTGCTCGTGCTGCTGATCATCTTCATGATCACGCTGCCGCTCTCGCGCCGGGACTTCGACGTACAGGTCCCACCGGAACAGAAGAATCAGCCGAAGCAGAAGCAGCAACAGAGCGATCAGATCGTACTGGACCTCAGGCCCGACGGCTCGTACGCAGTCAACACGCAGCCGGTCCCGTTCGAGCAGCTCGATGCCAAGTTCCACGAGTTGTACGACCAGCGTCCCGCGAAGCTCCTGTTCATCAAATCCGCGCCGAATCGCAAGTACGGCGACATCGTGCGCGCCATGGACATCGCGCGGGGCGCCGGGGTGCAGGTGATCGGGTTCACGCCTGTAGAGGCGGGAGCGCCGGGAGCTCACTAAGGATTCAGGGGAGTTTGTGAACGCCGGGGCACGAAACCGTGCCCCGGTTTTCGTTATAGGGTATGTATTAACCATGCCTGAGACCACCCGCCCCGCGTTCAATGCGTACGCGCTGCCGCTCCCGCGGCGACGCCAGGGGCCGGCAGCGGCGCTTTCGCTCGCCGTGCACCTCGCGATTGCGATCCTGGCGCTATGGCGCGGCGCCGAGTTGTTCGAAGGCGGCGGTGGTGGTGGATCCGGTCCGCGCGGCGGCGGTGGTGGTGGCGGCCGGCCCGCGCTGACCTGGTTTGCCCTGCCAACGCCGTCCGCCCCAACGGCGCACGAGCTTCCTCCCGCGCCGGCGGTGACCGTTCCGACGATGGCGGCACCGATTACCGAACCGGTGAAGCTCGACGTGCCCCCGCCGGTCGTCGCGATCACGCCCCGCCCACCTGCGGCGGTCGGCACCGGCGAGGGAACGGCGGGCGGCCCGGGGGAAGGGCCGGGGACAGGCGGCGGGAAGGGCACGGGGACAGGGCCCGGCGTGGGCGCCGATTCCGGCTCTGGCTCGGGCGGCGCCGCGAGTGATATCTTCGCGGCCACGCCGCTGTGGGCGATTTCCCCACCGCCGGGCGCGCCGCGCGAAGCGCACGGCAAGCGCCACGAAGTCCGCTTCTGGGTCACGGCGGAGGGCCGAGTCACCCGGGTCGAGGTAACGCCGCCGATCAAGGACTCGGGATACCGGCGCGAGTTCACGGAGCGGATGATGGGCTATCTGTTCAAGCCAGCCACGACTCGCGACGGGCGCCACGTCGATTACATCGCCAGCGTGACCGTCTATCCATAAACAGCTGTCGTCACACCCCACCGAGAAGGGAATCGCGTGCTCAAGAGCCAGCTGTTCGCGCGGAAAACCGTCGACCAGTGCATCGCTGACGGTGAGGTCGGCGGCGGTCTGCGGCGCACGCTCGGTCCGTTCCAGCTCACGGCACTCGGCATCGGGGCTATCATCGGCGCGGGTATCTTCGCGGCGATCGGCACGGCGATCAGTGGCGACTCGGGCCACGTAGGCGCCGGATCTGCGATCGTCATCTCGATCATCCTCGCGGGAGTGACGAGCGCCTTCGCCGCGATCACTTATTCCGAATTCGCTGCGATGATCCCGATCTCCGGGAGCGCGTACACCTATGCGTACGCCACGCTGGGGGAGCTGCTCGCGTGGATCATCGGCTGGGACCTGATTCTCGAGTATGCGGTCGGAAACATCGCCGTGGCGATCGGCTGGGGGGGCTACTTCGATTCGCTGCTGCGCGGCTTGGGCGTCGAACTGCCGCGCTGGCTCGTCACGGATCTCCGCACCGCCTTGCACAATCCCGACCTCGTCGCCGCCGCCCCACACCTCGGTCCCATCCCCGTCATCTTCAACCTGCCGGCCCTCGCGATCGTCGCGATCATCACGTTCTTCCTGGTCATCGGCACCAAGGAGTCGGCGTGGGTGAACACTCTGATGGTCGTTATCAAGGTCGCCATCATTGGTCTCTTCTTAGCGGTCGGTCTGAACTACGTGAAGCCCGGTCAATGGACGACGCCCGCCTTCGCGCCAAATGGCATCAAAGGCATCAGCGTCGGCGCGGCCATAATCTTCTTCTCCTACATCGGCTTCGACGCCGTGAGCACTGCTTCCGAAGAAGCGCGCAACCCGCAGCGCGACATCCCGCGGGGGATCATCTGGTCGCTCATCATCTGTACGGCACTTTACATCGCGATTGCGCTCGTGCTCACCGGCCTCATCCCATGGGATCAGCTCAACGTGCCGGATCCACTTGCTGTCGCGCTGCAATACATCCATGCTGACTGGGCGGCGGGAATCCTGGCCCTCGGTGCGGTGGCGGCGATGACGTCGGTGCTGCTTGTGTTCCAGCTCGGCCAGGCGCGGATCTTCATGTCCATGGCGCGGGACGGGCTCCTGCCGCCGTGGGCGGCCAAGGTCCACTCCAAGTACAAGACCCCTTACGTCACTACCATCATCACGGGGATCTTCGTGGCCGTCTCGGCGGCGTTCGCACCGATCGGGTGGGTGCTCGAGCTGACGAACATCGGCACCTTGTTTGCGTTCGTCATCGTAGCAGTAGGCATCATCGTGCTGCGGCGCCGTGACCCGGACCGCCCGCGCCCGTTCAAGACGCCGTGGGTTCCCGTACTGCCGATCGTGTCGGCCGCCTTCTGCTTTTACTTGATGTACAATCTGCCCCTGCTCACTTGGCTGCGATTTGGCCTGTGGATGGCAATCGGCATCGCGATCTACTTCCTGTACAGCGTGCGCCACAGCCGCGTGCGCCGCGAAGGCGAGGTGGGCCTCTAGATCAATTGCGCCGCCATGCGCAGCGCGCCGAGGGGCGCATCCACCGCGCTGCCACTCTCGGACAGACGCGCGCGCGGTAGCTCTGCCGCGAGACTGGTGCGCAACGCCACGAGCAGCGGCGACCCAGGTCGAAGCAATCCGCCAATCGTCGCCATCTTGATCAGTTCCGTGCCCGAAAAGTGCCGCGTCAACATGCGGACCAGCTGCGCGAGCTCGACCGCGCCGTCCGCGACGATCCGCTGCGCCACGATTTCTCCTTCGCGCGCCGCATTCAGGACGTGGGGCGCCAAGGCGGCGACCTGTGCGGGCGTCGCCGTCGCGGTCCAACGGATCAAGTCGTCGAAGGTCTGTAGGCCCAGCGCGACCAGCAGTCGCTCGAGCAGCGTCGAAGATTCCTCGAGGCCGTCCTGGGCGCGTGCCGCGGCCGCGAGGGCACGCCGCCCCAGCCAGTAACCGCCCCCTTCGTCGCCGAGCTGCCAGCCATAGCCGCCGGCGCGGTGCACACGGCCATCCTGTGTGCGCGCGTACGCAATCGATCCGGTTCCCGCGTTGATCAGGATGCCGGGCTTATTCTCAAACGCCGCTGCCAGCGCGATCTCCATGTCGCTCCGGACATCGACTCGCTCCGCGACGCCCGCGGCGACGATCGCCGCGGCAAGCGCTTCTTGCTCGGGCGCTCGTCCCGCGCCGGCAGCGCCGACGAGCGCAAACGTCGCGGGGAGTGATATCTGCGCCTGCGCCGTGGCGCGTCGCGCGACGTCGAGGATGACCGCAGCCGATCGCTCGGCGCCGCCCGGTCGCATCGCGGACCCAGGGCCCTCAGCTCGGCTGAGAGCTCGACCTTGAGGATCCCCGACGACCACGGTGGTATGGGAGCCGCCGCTGTCGACGCCGAGCAGGACGGCTGGTCCTGTCATGCTGTTTTCTGAGGCTGTCCGGCCGTCCGGCCGTCAGACCGTCCAACGAGCGACGAAATCATGCCCACGAGCACCGTGACCGCCGTCCCCAGCGGCACATACCACGGCCACGCCAATCCGGGGAGCCAGTGCACGGGGAAATGCGGAATTACGGCGCCAAGGACGACCGGGGACATGCCGACGATGCTGACGACCACAGCCGTGATAACATCGACCTGCCGGGCGCGCGGCCAGACGCCGCCGAGAATGTAGGTGCCGAGCAGGGATCCGTACGTCAGCGAGGCAACGCTCAGCGCGAGCTGTACGACGGGCGTGTTCTGGTCGCGGAACGCCAGCGCGCCGCCGACCAGCACGGCCGTCCAGATGAGTGTAAGCCAACGGCCCACGCGAAGAAGGTGGTGCGGATCCGTCCGACCCGTGATCGGTGCATAGAAGTCGTGAGTCGCTGCGGACGCGAGTGAGTTCACCGCCGACGCGTGGCTGCTCATGGCGGCGGCCAGGATACCCGCCACGACCAAGCCGGCCAAGCCAGGCGGCAGATGCGTAATCACGAACGTCGGGTAGACCGCGTCGCTGCGGAGAGCGGGGTCATCAGCGCCGGCCAGCCACAACGTCGTGCCGACCACCAGGAACAGTCCAATCTGGCCGATGATGAAGACGCCCGATCCGATCAGGGCACGCTGCGCGTCCTTCAATCCCCGCGCAGCGAGGAGGCGCTGAACGAAGAGATGCTCAGTACCGTGGGTGGCGGCAGAGAGGAGCGCACCGCCGATCAATCCTCCCCAGAATGTGTACAGAACGCTGAAAGAGGGTTGAAAGTCGAACACCCGGAGCTTACCCGCCTCCCATGCGCGGCCAAATGCCGCAGTACCGCCAGCAATGTGGAGCGCGACGATGATTGTGGCGATTCCGCCGAGCAGATAGACAGCCAGCTGAATCACATCGGTCCAGACCACGGCGCGGAGACCACCGACCCATGTGTACAGCAGAGTGACGGCGCCGATCGCGAGAATCCCGGCCTTGAGACTCCAATGCGTGATCACGGCGAGTGTGATTGCCGTCGCGAACATCCGCACGCCGTCCGCGAGGCAGCGAGTGAAGAGAAATACACCCGACGCGGTCCGTCGCGCGGCAGTTCCGAATCGGCGTTCGAGTCGTTGGTATGCCGTGTCCTGCGAGCCATCGAAATAGCCGGGCAACAGGAGATAGGCAACGCCGATTCGTCCCAGGAGGTAGCCAAACGTGATTTGGAGCCAGGTCAAATTTCCGCGGACCGCGATGCCGGGAATCGAAATGACCGTAAGTGCTGAGGTCTCAGTAGCAACGACCGATAGCATCAATGCCCACCAGGGCAGGCCACGGTGACCGAGGAAATAGTCGGAGGCATCGCGCTGCCGACCAGCCAATACGAGACCGGCCACGATGACCGCGACGAAGTAAGCGAAGATGACGGCGATGTCGAGCGGACGCAGCGGATGCATACGAACTAGACGCTTAGAATGGAAAAGGGCCCGCGATCTCCGCGGGCCCTAACGACCAATTCAGGAAAGATCAACGCTCAGACCGTGAACGACGATCCGCAGCCGCAGCCGCCGGAAGCGTTCGGGTTCTCGAACGCGAATCCGGATTCCTGGAAGTTGCTCTTGTAATCGATGACCGTGCCGTTGAGATACGGCGCGCTGAACTCGTCCACGAAAAGCCGCACGCCGGCGCTCTCGACGACGACATCGTCCGCTGCCGGCTGCGCTTCGATGTTCAGGCTGTAGCGAAAGCCCGAGCAACCGCCCGGCAGCACGGCGACGCGTAGCCCGGCCGACTCCTGCGACACCTTCTCCTCGGCCAGGAACTTCTTGACCTCTTCGCCCGCGCGCTCTGTCAGCGTCAGGGTAACGGATTTCTGTGTGGTGCTCATCACTATCCTCCAGTCTGGCAGCAACTTAGAGAATCCCCGGGAGCCTGTCAACGGGTGGAGCACGCTTGCCTAACTCTCTGTCGCCCCCCCAATTGGTGGCCCATGCGACTGACCATCATCGACTGGATCGTCATCGGCGCCTACTTCGCGCTCAACCTCGGGATCGGCTTCTACTACAAGGCGCGGGCGGGCAAGAGCGTCAGCGAGTTCTTCCTCTCGGGCCGCAACGTGCCGTGGTGGCTCGCCGGCACGTCGATGGTCGCGACCACGTTCGCCGCGGATACGCCGCTCGTTGTGACGGGCTTCGTCGCGAAGAACGGCATCGCCGGGAACTGGATCTGGTGGAGCTTCCTGATGAGCGGGATGCTCACCGTGTTCTTCTATGCCCGCCTGTGGCGGCGTGCCGGCGTGATGACGGACATCGAGTTCGCCGAGATCCGCTACTCCGGCAAACCGGCGGCGTTTCTGCGCGGGTTCCGGTCAGTCTACCTCGGCATCATCATCAACTGCATCATCCTTGGGTGGGTCAACCTCGCGATGGTGAAGATCCTCGGTCTGATCTTCGGTGTCGGGAAGGATGAGGCGCTGCTCTTCGTGCTCGGACTGATCGCGCTGACATCGTTCATCTCGACGTTGTCCGGCCTCTGGGGCGTGTTGGTCACGGACATGGTGCAGTTCGTGATCAAGATGGGCATGGTCATCGTGTTGGCCGTCTTCGCGGTGAACGCGGTCGGGGGCATCGAGGTGATGAAGGAGAAGCTGGTATCGAGCGGCCGCGGCGAAGCGCTGAATCTCGTGCCGGCTTTGAATTCAGTGTGGATGCCGATGATCACGTTCCTCGTCTACATCTCGGTGAACTGGTGGGCGACGTGGTATCCGGGCGCCGAGCCCGGCGGCGGCGGATACGTCGCGCAGCGCATGTTCAGCGCGAAGGACGAGCGGCACTCGATGCTCGCCACCCTCTGGTTCAACATCGCGCATTACGCGATCCGTCCCTGGCCCTGGATTCTCACCGCGCTCGCGTCGTTGATTCTGTTTCCGGGGCTCAAGGATCCGGAAACCGGCTACATCCGTGTGCTGATCGATTATCTGCCCGCGTCGCTGCGCGGCCTGATGATCGCGGCTTTTGCCGCCGCGTACATGTCGACGATCGCGACCCAGCTGAACTGGGGCGCGAGCTATCTGATCAACGATTTCTGGCGGCGCTTCGTGAAACGGGACGGCTCCGACCAGTACTACGTGCGAGCGTCGCAGATCGCGACGGTGCTGCTCACGCTCATTTCGGCGGTCGTCACTCGCTACATGGACTCGATTGGCGGGGCGTGGAAGGTATTGATCGTGACGGGCGCGGGGACGGGCGGTGTGTTGCTGCTGCGCTGGTACTGGTGGCGGATCAACGCCTGGAGCGAGGTCGCGGCCATGGTGTGCGCCGCGGTCGTGTCGATAACGCTGCAGCTCGGATTCCATTACGACACCGATCAGCCGAAGCAGTTCGCCCTCATCATGATCACGACGGTCGCGATCACCACCGTCGTGTGGCTTGCAGTCACGTATCTCACGAAACCCGAGCCGTCCGAGACGCTCCTCAGCTTCTACCGGCGCACGCGACCCTCGCGCGCAGGCTGGGCGCCGGTCGCTGCCCTCGCGCCGGACGTCAAAACAAGCAGCGACGGCTTGTCGAACCTGGTGGACTGGATTGCGGGCTGCGCAATGGTCTATGGTGCATTGTTCGGTGTAGGGAAGCTCTTGCTCCACGAGACCGCACCAGGATTGGTCCTCCTGGCGATCAGCGCAATCAGCGGCGTAGTGATCTACCGCGACCTGTCGCGGCGGGGTTGGGCTACGGTGGTGGAGTAAGCGCGTCGTTCACGAGGTCGGCAACACGTCGCCGCACCTGAAGAATCTTGGTGTTGGCGCGCGTTGGGTTCACACGGTTGGTGAGCAGAATAATGAAGAGGTCCTTGTCGGGACCGAACCAGATGGACGTGCCGGTGAAGCCGGTATGCCCGAATGCGTCCGGTCCCATTTTCGTTCCTGCACTCGAGTTTTCGGAGGGCGTGTCCCAGCCGAGCGCGCGCGAAGAGCCGGGCGGGATATTCTGACGCGTCGTGAACTGGACCACCAGCTGGGGGGACAATGCGGCTCGACTCACCCCCGGGCGACGCCCCAGCCTTGTGTCCAAGAACCACTCAGCAAAGCGCGCTAAGTCCGGCGCCGTACTAAACAATCCCGCGTGTCCTGACACGCCTCCGAGCCGGCCCGCATTCTCATCGTGGACCTCGCCGTGCAGGAGCCGATGGCGGAAAACGGTGTCGGTCTCAGTCGGAGCGATGTGATCGCGCCAGCTCGCGGGGGGGAGGAAACGCGTGGACGTCATGCCGAGCGGTCCGAACAGCCGGGCATCCAGGAAATCGTTGAGCCGCTGACCGGTGATCGCCTCGACCGCTTGCGTCAGTACGATCGCGCCGAGGTCGGAATAGACGAAGGTGTCACCTGGCTGGCGGAGCAAGGGCGTCGTATCGACCAGCGCCAGCGCCTCCTCGCGCGTCTTCGCTTCGGCGTAGAGCGGTCGCCAGGCAGGCATGCCCGACGAGTGCGTGAGGAGGTGACGCATTGTCACGCGCTCCTTGTTCGGGCCTCGAAACGCGGGGACGTAGCGCTGTACCGGCGCGTCAAGATCCAGCTTGCCCGAATCGACCAGCATCATGGCCGCCGTCGTCAGGCCAATGACTTTGGTGAGAGACGCGAGATCATAGACGGTCTGCGGCGTGACGAGCCGGCGGTCGTCCGCGCCGTAATGACCCACCGCCGTCAGGAGCAGGACGCTATCGCGTCGTCCAACGGCGATCACCGCGCTCGGAAAGGCGCTGTCGACCTGCGACTGGAGATACGCGACGACGGGATCGAAGCGGCCGTAGGACTGCTGCGCCGTAATCGGCGGAACTGGTCGCGCATGGGTGCACGCCAGGATCAGCACGAAGGTGCCGAGTCCAGCCAGACGCCGCCTCACGGAATGATGACGTGGGCTGGCGGTTTCACGGGTGCCAGTGTCGAGTCGGAGATCGTGAGCCCGTAGCCGATCCGATACGATGGCGGAATCCGGATCGGCAGCTTGCCGTGCACGGGCGACCAGCCGAGCAGCGCCCGCGCCGCCGCGCGCTCCGCGGCGCGGACACCGCTCCAGGCGATCAGATAGGACTTCACGGTTGGTGTTTGACTCAAGAGGTAGGGGCTGCCAAGCGAGACCAGCACGATCGGCTTCACCGAGTCGGTCAGCGTGATCAAGCGCGCGAGCGAATCCGGCAGCGCGATGTTCCCCTTCGCGGCGATCGGGCGCACGTTCATCGCAAAGATCACGGTCGGCGCGCGACCGATCACGACGCGCGCCGAGTCGTAAGAGGCTGATCCCGACATCGGCCAGAGCCGGAAGAAGCTGACGGTGTCGCCGCCGGCACGCATCAGCTCGATCATCCGCTGCCCGACATAGCTGTTCAGCTCGTCACCATACGCGATGAGCGCCATGCGGCTGGGCGCTCTGCGCAGGCGGCCCACTGTTCCTGCCGTATCCCGCACGAGCGTCAGCGAGCGCTGGGCGATATCATCGGCGGCGTCCTGGAACGCCTTCGAGCCGACGATCAGCGGGATCGAATCGAGCGCGACGGTTCGCCGCTCGAAGAGTCCGAGCCCGCGTTTGATCTCGAGGACGCGCCGCACGGAGGCGTCGAGCCGCGCGGGGCTGATGCGGGCGGTCTGGAGAGCGGTCAGCATCGACCCTATCGCCGAGTCGGGGTCGGCCGGCATGAGCAGCAGATCGGATCCGGCCTCGAAGGCGCGGACGGCCGCTTCGCCCGCGCCGTACTTGGCGACGATCGCGCCCATCTGCAGCGCGTCGGTCACCACGAGCCCCTTGAACTTGAGTGAATCGCGCAGCACGCCGGTGAGCATCGCGGGCGACAGCGTGGCCGGCGCGTCGCCGGTGAATGCCGGGAAGGCGATGTGCGCGCTCATCACCACTTGGGCACCGGCGTCGATGCCGGCGCGAAATGGCACCAGCTCGACAGAATCGAGTCGCGGGTAGTCGACCCGAATCGTGGGCAGCCCGATGTGCGAGTCGGCGTCGGTGTCGCCGTGGCCCGGGAAGTGCTTCAGCGTGGCCAGCATGCCGTTGTCCTGCAGACCACGCACGTACGCCCGCACCAGGCTCGCGACGGCACGCGGGTCCTCGCCGAACGAGCGAATGTTGATGATGGGATTGAGCGGATTGTTGTTGACGTCGGCATCGGGCGCGAAATTCACGTGGATGCCGACGGCGCGGCCCTCCCGTGCGGCGATGCGGCCGATCGTATACGCATCGCGTTGGTTACCGGTCGCGCCGGCGGCCATGATCATCGGGAATGCCGTCGCGCCCACGACGCGCATCGCAGCGCCCCATTCGAGGTCTGCCGAGACGAGCAGCGGCAGCTTGGAGCGCCGTTGGAGCGTGTTGAGTTTGGCGGCGATGTCGTAGGGCGAGCCGACGGAGATGATGATACCGCCCACCTCGAGCGAGTCGACCCAGCGGGTCGCGATCTGGAAGGCGGAATCGTCGAGCGCTATGTAGTTTCCGCCGAGCCAGGGTACCACGAGCTGCGCGATTTTCTGGCGCGGCGAGAGCCTGGCGAGGATTCCGTCGACCGGAGGAGCGACCGGTTGCGTGGGACGCGGCGCCGTGGTCGTCCGTCCACCACAGGCCGCCACCAGCAGGGTAACGATCAGGAGCTTATGCGCGCGCATCGTCTCGTTTCGATTGTCGTGGGGCTCGCCTGTTCCGGAGGAGCACGCGCGCCGTCACCGGTGGTCGCCCAGGTTCGCCCCGGGATCGAAGTGTTGCTCGCCGACTCGACATATCTGATCGCCGGCAAGCGGCTCGGCTTGCTTTCGAACCACACCGGCGTCGATCACCTGGGCCGTCGCGATGTAGACCTGTTACGCACGACGCGCGACGCACGACTCACGGTGTTATTCAGTCCCGAGCACGGATTTCTCGGTCGCGAGGATCGCCCGGGTCTGCCAGATGCCCGAGATTCGGCGACCGGGCTTCCAATCTATAGTCTCTATGGCGGATCGCGTAGCGCGGCGGCGGCGGCGTTGGATTCGATCGACGTGTTGCTCGTCGACCTCCAGGACATCGGCGCGCGCTATTACACCTACATCGCGACGACGGTGCAGTTGATGCGCGCTGCAACGCGCGTCGGCAAGCGGGTGATCGTGCTCGACCGTCCCGATCCCGTCGACGGCGTGGCGGTGCAAGGCGACGTGCGGGCTCGCATGGGCGATCCCGATTCCGCCTTCTCGGGGTTCATGCCGGTGGCGATGCGGTATGGGATGACGCTGGGTGAGCTCGCGCGATTGGCCAATGACCAGATGTCAATCGGCGCCGATCTCATCGTCGTCCCCGCGGCGGGCTGGAGCCGTGCAATGGCGTATGACCAGACGGGGCTGCCATGGGTGAAGCCGTCGCCGAACATGCCCGATCTCGAGAGCGCCTTTCATTATGCCGGGACCTGCTTGTTCGAGGGGACAAACCTGTCGGTGGGGCGGGGCACGCCGGCCGCGTTTCAAGTGATCGGCGCGCCGTGGCTCGATCCCACAGCTGTGCTGGACCGGCTGCGGGCGGATTCGTTGAGCGGCGTCGATATTACCGCGACGACGTTCACGCCCCTCGCGCCGACCGACGGCAAATACGGCGGCATTGCGCTCCGCGGCCTCCAGTTGCGCCTGCGCGATCGCGCGACGTATGATCCGACTCGGCTCGCGGTCGCGGTGCTCGTGGCGGTGCGCGCGGTGCATCCCGCGCAATTTCAGTTCCGCGCCCAGAGTTTTGACCGGTTGGCGGCGGGCCCGGAGCTGCGTGCGGCGATCGAGGCGGGGCGCACGGCCAAAGACATTTGGAGCTCGTGGGAGACAGATCTCGCGCGGTTTCGCGAGGCTCGCCGCAAATACTTGATCTATTAGAGTCGGGTATATCTCATTGAGAACCCGCACTTTGTCGCCGCCTGAACCTCGACGCGCCGCGGCTCGGCAGGTCGTTGGCCTCGCCATCCGTACCACCAACGCTGCCGAGGCCGATCCCGCGACCGCACGTATCCCGGAGCTTTGGGGTCGATTCAGCAGCGGGAAGTGGGCCGAACGCCTCGAAGACCTCGGGGCGGTCGGACCGACACTGGCGGTGTACTCGAGGTACGAGAGCGATGTCTCGGGCAGTTACCAACTTCTCGTCGGGCGCGAGCTCAAGGGCTCCGCCACCGCCCTGGCGCCGCTTGAGACTGAGACCATTCCGCCTGGCCAATATCTCACGTTCAGTTGTCCGGGACCCTTGCCACAGGCCGTCCTCGATGGCTGGCGTCGGGTCTGGACGTTCTTCGAGCGGCCTGATGCACCACGCCGCGCATACTCGGCTGACTTTGAGGTCTATTCCGACTCACAACCTGTGGACATTTGGGTAGCGATACATGGCCTTTGACGAACTGTTAGCTCAACGGATTCGCGGCACCTTGGGCCGGCGCAAAGGGCTCGTTGAGAAGAAAATGTTTGGTGGCGTCGCTTTCCTCCTCAATGGCAACATGTGCGTTGGCGTGCATAAGTCCGCGCTCATCGTGCGACTGGCACCGGAAGAGACAGACGCCGCGCTGGCGAAGCCTCATACGCGGCGTTTTGATCTCACCGGGCGACCGGTGAAAGGGTGGATTTTGGTCGAGCCTGCGGGCCTGAACACCGAAGCCAAGCTTGGGAAATGGGTCCAGGTCGCGGCGAGCTACGCTGCCTCATTGCCACCAAAGTGAAGCGACTCCTCGAGACCACCGATCGGTCGCTGGTAGAAAGCGTGCGCCTGGCCCTCGAATCCGCTGAGATCGACGCAGAGATCCTCGAGACCGGTGTCAGCGCGCTCCCGTTCGTGCCCACCGTCATCAGCGTTCGCGAAGAGGATTGGGAGCGCGCACGCGCTGTGCTCGAGTCGTTGCAAGCATGAGCGAGGCGATGACTTCGCGCTGGAGCATCGCGCCCTACTTCATCGTCGACGACGTCGTGGCGACCGCGAACTATTATCGCGACACCTTGGGATTCTCTTACGCCCGTTTCTGGAACGACCCACCGTCATTCTGCATGGTCAAGCGTGCGGGCATCGTCATCATGCTGGCCCAGCTTGAGCAGCCCGGCATCATGCGGCCGAACCACGTCGTCGATCCAGAGGGCGGGGCTTGGGACGCGTACGTCTGGATCGACGACGCCGACGCGTTGTATGCCGAATTCAAGTCGCAGGGCGCTAAGATCATCCGCGACATTTGCGACCAACCGTACGGCGGTCGCGACTTCGACATCGAGGACTGCAACGGATACCGCCTCTGCTTCGGGCATGACATAGAAGGTTGACCTCAATGAGAGGAGCGTCACCAATGGTGCACGTGAATTCCCTCGCTGTTGTGGTCGCGGCCGTCGCCGTTTTCATCCTGGGCTGGCTGTGGTATAGCCCGCTCCTGTTCTTCAAGCCGTGGATGCGGCTGCGCGGCCAGGATCCCGTCGCGGCGATGGCGGGCGCGAAAATGCCGGGGGGCAAGCTGGTCGTCGAGTTCGCCCGCTGTCTCGTCCTGGCGTTCATCATCGCGCGCTTTGTCGCGCTCCTGGGCGTCGCCAGTGTGTTCGGTGCCGTTAACTTCGGTCTCTTTTTGTGGATTGGATTCCCGGTCATCCTGCTCACCGGATCGATTCTCTGGGAGAATGTCCCGTGGAAGGTGGCGGCGATCCATGCCGGCGACTGGCTGGTCAAGCTGCTTGTGATACCGATCATCGTGACCGTGTGGCATTAGAATCGCCGGCGTTACGCAATCCTGACGCCGCGCGAGCCGGCGGCTACGTCCTGGTAGTCGCCGGTGTGCTCGTCGCGCTCGGGCTTCTGTTTCACCCGGTGCCGGCAAGGCGTGAGGGAAGGAACTCATGACCAAAGTCGTCGTCCGCAACTTCTCGGTCTCCATCGACGGTTACGGCGCCGGCCCGAGCCAGGATCTCACGCATCCGCTCGGCGTCGGTGGTCCTGAGCTGTTCGATTGGTTTTTCCATACCCGCACGTTCAATCAGATGCAGGGGAATGCGGCTGGGGAGACCGGCGTCGACGACGATCTGTCGGCGCAGAGCATGATCGGGATGGGCGCCTGGATCATGGGCCGTAACATGTTCGGTCCGATTCGCGGCCCATGGGCCGACGACTCGTGGAAGGGCTGGTGGGGCGATGAGCCGCCGTATCACGCACCGGTCTTCGTCCTGACGCATCACGCGCGCGCGCCGGTGAAGATGGCCGGCGGGACGGAGTTCTTGTTCGTCACGGACGGCATTCACGCCGCACTCGAGCAGGCGAAAGCCGTCGCGCGCGGCAAGGACATCCGCATCGGCGGCGGTGTCGCCACTATTCGGCAATATCTCCGCGCGCGTCTGATCGACGAGCTGCACCTGGCGCTATCGCCCGTCTTGCTTGGCAAAGGCGAAAACCTGTTGGAAGGTCTCGATATGCGTGCGCTCGGATACGAGTGCGTGAAACACGCCGCCGGGACCCGTGCGGCTGCACATGTCTTTCTACGCCAGCGCGCCTGATCAAGAAGTCCAGGTAATTCAAGCACTTCGAGCCTAGTTCAAGTCCCTAATTGCCGAGTGGGTCGGGGGCCGCCATTATCGTGCCCCGCTGTCCACACGAGGGGTCGCCATGGTCGTCGGCCGCACGTTGACCTGTCTCGCCATCATCGTCGTGATGGCGGCCTGCTTCGATAACACGGGCGATTCTCCAGCTGGTCCCTCCGTGTCGCCGCCAGCGCCCGGTCAGGCCGTCGCTGAACTCACCGCCGCCATCGCCGCACAGCGGCGCCACACGCCGAAGCTTCTCGACATGCCTGGCGTTGTTGGGACGGCTGTCGGTCTCTCGAACGGACACGCCGGCGTGTTACTGCTCGTCGAACGCGCGGGCATTACGGGTTTGCCTCAGGTGCTCGACGGCGTGCCCGTCGGTGTCCGGGTCACCGGGCGCATTATGGCGTTCAGCGATCCCACGCAACGCCAGCGGCCGGCACCGCTGGGGTTCTCGGTGGGGCATCCAGCGATCACGGCGGGCACCATCGGCGCGCGTGTGCGCGATGCGCTGGGACACGTGTACATCCTTTCGAACAATCACGTCCTGGCGAACTCGAACGGCGCCACCATCGGCGATCCGGAGTACCAGCCCGGTCCCTTCGACGGCGGCACAGCGGCAGACCAGATTGCCGCACTGAGCGATTTCCAGGCGATCAATTTCTCGGGTGTGAATAACACGATCGACGCCGCGATCGCGCAGTCCAGCGTCGACGTGCTTGACAATGCCGTGCCCGCAGACGACGGCTACGGCATGCCGAACTCGACGATATACGGCGACGCCAATGGCGACGGTCTGTTCGATAATCGTGATGCCCTGCTCGGCCTCAACGTCCAGAAGTATGGCCGTACTACCCGCCTGACGCACGGCCAGATCACCGGTGTCAATGCGACCGTGACTGTGTGCTATGCGGTTTCGGGATTCACCTGCACGAAGACCGCGCGCTACGTCGACCAACTGCTCATCTCGCCGGGCGGATTCAGCGGGGGCGGAGACTCCGGCTCGCTCATCGTCACCGATGACGCGAATCTCAATCCGGTCGGGCTGCTGTTTGCGGGCAGCTCCACAGTGACGATTGCCAACCGCATCGATCTCGTGCTCAACCGCTTCGGGGTAACGATCGACGGCTTTGCGCCGCCACCGCCGGGACCGTTGACCGACCTTGCCGTGACGGGGATCAGCGGGCCGAGTGCGGTCGTGCAGAACACGACGGGCAACGTCGCGGTGACGGTGAAGAACTTCGGCAACCAGGACGTGTCCAGCTTCGACGTCACGCTCCAGGACACGACGGCGCACGTGAGCGTCGGCACGCAGACGGTCGGAGGGCTGGTTGCGGGCGCGAGCACGACGCTGAGCTTCGCCTGGACGCCGACCACCACCGGGGATCACAGCCTGGTGGCCAGCCATAGCCTGAAGGACGATCGGCCCGGAAACGATCAGCGCTCGCTGACGATCCCGGTCCCTGCGCCGCTGACCGACATTGCCGTTACCAGCATCAGCTCGCCAGCCGCGGTGACGCAGGGACACGTCGTGAACGTCGGTGTGACGGTCGCGAACGCCGGCAACCAGAACGTGGCGGACAGCTTCCAAGTCACCCTGCGGGACGCCACCGATGGAGTGACGGTCGGCACGCAGACCGTCTATGGGCTGGCCGTGGGCGCCAACAAGATGCTCACGTTCAGCTGGGATCTGACCTCGGCCTCGCTCGGCGACCACACGGTAATTGCCACGCATAGCTTGGCCGACGACAACTCGGCGAACAATCAGCGCAGCGCGGTCGTCACGGTGAAGCCCAAGCCAACTGACATCGCAGTCACCTTCATCACGGCGCCGGCTCGGGTGGCGCTGGGTGATACCGCACACGTCATTGTGACGGTGAAGAACGCGGGCGAAGTGGACGTCAGCTCGAGCTTCAATGTCGAGCTCACTGACGGATGGGCCGGCACGCTTGTGGGTACGCAAACGGTGCCCGGTCTCGCGGTCGGTGCCACCACCACGGTCGATTTCCCCTGGAACACGGCGGGCGCGGCGACGAATGGGCACACGCTGTTCGCAACCCAGAAGCTCCCCGACGACGTCTGGTCGAACAACAGCATGGGGATCGCGGTGATCGTGACTCCGCCCGCCGATATCGCCGTGAGCATGAACCCGCCCGCGACCGTGATTCAGGGCACCAGTACCGCCATTTCGGTCAGCGTCCAGAACGTCGGCGGGCAGAACGCCACCGCGAACTTCGACGTCTCCCTCCGCGACGCCACCGCCGGCGTGACCCTCGGCACGCAGACGATTACCGGCGGGCTCCAGACCGGCGGGACCACGACGCGGACATTTACGTGGAACACCACGGGAGCGGCGCTGGGAGGTCACACGCTCGTCGCGACGCATACGTACACGGACGGCAACTCCGCGAACAACCAGACCTCGGCGACGGTCTCCGTGAACGCGCCGGCCAACGATGTCGCCGTGACCGCCTTCAGCGCGCCGGCGTCGATCGGGAAGGGAAGCACGGCGACCCTCAGCGTCACCGTGCAGAACGTCGGTGGCCTGAACGTCAGTAGCAGCTTCAACATCGTCTTGGCCGATGCGACCGCGGGCGGCGCGACGATCGGCACGTCGACCGTCCCCGGACTGGCGGCGGGCGCAAGCACCACGCGCTCCTTCAGCTGGAATACTGGAACCGCCGCGGTGGGGACACACACGCTCGTCGCGAGCCACACCCTGACGGATGACGTCGCCGCCAACAACCAGCGCTCCGCGAACGTCAACGTGTTGGCCACGCCGGCGGACCTGGCGTTGGCGAATATGTCCGCCCCGGGTCAGGTGACCGTGGGTGACACCGCTCCGGTCGTGGTGACGGTGCAGAATGTGGGGGGGCAAGATGTCACGGCGAATATCGACGTTGTGCTGACAGACGGCACAGCGGGCAACGCGGTCGTCGGCACCCAGACGATCCCTGGACTTGCCGCCGGGGCGAGCGTCGCGCGCACCATCAATTGGAGTACCGCGGGCGCGGCGATCGGCGGGCACGTCCTGACGGCGACGCAGAAGCTGCCCGACGCCAATTCGAGCAACAACGCGCTCGCGATCGTGATGACGGTGAACGGGCCCAGCATGCACGTGGGGAATCTCGACGGCTGGACGGTGAGTGGCGTGGACACGTGGTCGGCGACCGTGCGGATTACCGCGCACGACTGGCGGCACAACCCGCTCAACGGTGTGACCGTACACGGGAGCTGGAACTCCGGTCCCGACGTGCCGTGCGTCACCAGTGATGCAGACGGCGTCGGCGCGGGGACCTGTACCGTAGTCCTTTCATCCATCCCGAACGCCACGCACGGGGCCTATTTCGCCGTGGCCGGGATGACGCTCACGGGCTACACGTACAAGTCAGCCGGGAATCATGATCCCGATGGCAGCAGTAACGGCTACGGGGTCTTCGTGAGACATTGATGCTCAGACGCATCACCCTGGGGGTGCTGGTCGTAGGTGCGCTCGTGGCCTGTTCGGGGTCCCAGGGCGCGAGCCGAGAGGAGGGACGCGTCGCGATGCCTTCAAGGAGTATCGATGACGTTCTCGCGGCGCACACGGATTCCCTCATGGCGGTGCCAGGCGTCGTCGGAACGGCGATCGCATCCTGCGATGGCGAGCGCTGTATTAAGGTTCTCCTGGCCGACTCCAGTCCGGACACGAAAAGCAGAATTCCCGCGCGCCTGGAAGGCTACCGCGTGGTCGTCGAGGTAACTGGTACTATCAGACCTCACTAAGAACTCGTTGGTGGGGAGGACCATGGGCGCCTTGACGACGAAGAGGTCTTCAAGAGCGGGTC